>CAZVEW010000001.1:0-50358 GCA_964625955.1 uncultured Vicingus sp.
AAAAAACCATAAAAAAGGTGAAAAAACCATAAAATTTGAATTAAAAAAATGAAAATAGAACCTAAAAAGAGAAATAGGTAATTATGCAACGGTCTTGATTAGGTAATAATCTCAGTTTAACCCGAATTATTGTAACAAAGAAACTAAGCCACTTTTTTTAAACTCATCTCCAGTAGCCGATTTAAATCTTACCACATAAACATAAGTGCCAGAAGGGGACATGCTTCCTGAATTATTCATTTGCCCATTCCAACCTTTGTTTAACTCGTTGGTTTCAAAAATTTTTTGTCCCCAACGGTTAAAAACCATCAATGAATAAGAACTAGGGGCAGGAAAGGTTAAAATAGGTTTAAATGTTGAGTTGTAGGCACTTTTGGGGTCAAAAGCATTTGGTATGTACAATAAAGGACTTTGCTTTACGCAATCAAAATTAGAGGTGCTTGAGGCTTCGGCTAAATTACCAACATGTAAAAAGGGGTTTTCTTTGGCAACTACTTTGTAGCAAAACTCACCATTACCTTGTGTAATGGTAGAAATATCATCTTTATATTCTAAAGTTCCTGCTTGGGGAAATACGGTTGCAACTGGCGATGAACTCCAAACTCCTCCAATAGAACGATAAATTTCGTATTCTTTAACGTATCCTTCCCACCCTTCATAATTATTCCACGAAAGTGTGTTTTTTATTGCCATACCATCAGATGTTATTTTTAAAAGCATTGTTTTTCCAAAATTTGAAACCATTTTAACATCACCACAAGTATTAATAGGGTAAATTTTATAGTAATAAGCGTTGTTGTTTGCATCAACATTAAAATCGGAAAATAGTTGAAAAGGATTCATTCCTTGAAAAGCAGTAATGCTACCTACTTTTTTAAATATATTGGTTGGTTTTAAAGCTCTTTTAATAACATATTCTCTGATGTCTGCTGCAGTATCTACATAAAATTGCACATTAACTTGCTGAGAATCTACCACGGTAACGGAATACAAATAATTAAAAGTAGGGTCTTTTAAAAACGAAGAGGTATTAACATCTATATAATTAGACGTTGAGCTAAAAGGACCAGCCCCGCCTTTTTCAATGGCATTAACAAAAAATTTATATACCGATCCTTGATTAACTGAGGTAAAATTAAAAGTAGTTGTATTGGTAGTTCCAACTAAGGCGTAAGAGCCACTATTTTCTTTGGCAAAAATTTTATACAATACATTTATTCCTGAATCAAAATCATCGTAAGCATTCCAATTAAATGAAATTGTTCCTGCACACATTTGGGGGGAGGAAGAAAGAAACATGGTATTGTTAAAATCTAAGATGGTAACCATTTCGTTGTCGCAAGCATCTTTAACACCAATAGCATATTCTACAACACCAGTGTTGGCATTGCTCGATGCTGCAGGTATGGTATAGCATAAAGTACCTGCCAAAACGGAGTCAATTCGGCTGTTTGCTCCAGTTAAAACATTTTTACCAATAATATAATATTTTACAATGTCAGGGTCGGGACTAGCTTGCCAACAAATGGTAACGTTTCCGTTGGCATCTACGGTTACAGAATCAACATTTATAGGGGTTAGAGCATCTCCGGGTGTGCAAAGTGCAAAACTTTGTATTGAAGTTAAGAGTAATAATATGGAGAGTAAATGTCTCAAAATCAGGGTAAAACCAACCTTAAATACGTAACAAAAG
Source organism: uncultured Vicingus sp. (assembly GCA_964625955.1). Classification (GTDB taxonomy): domain Bacteria; phylum Bacteroidota; class Bacteroidia; order Flavobacteriales_E; family Vicingaceae. The sequence goes on from CAZVEW010000001.1 coordinate 1,694, forward strand.
TAGTAATATTGTGTTAGTTACTTTTTTCTTTAGGAAAGTTTAACTCTCCTTTTTGTATTTTATTATAATTGTTAGCTAAAATAGCTATCAGTTTACTAAACGTAAGTATAGCTTCTTTCGTTGCCTCACTTACTTTTGTGTTTTTTAGTTTAAGCAACAAAAATCCGTACAACCCTGTTAAACAGGCATGTATTTCATTTTTAACTTCGCCACCAGCTTTTAAAATAAAATTATTAATGTTATCCTTAGCTGCTAAATAACTTTTTTGGTATTCTTTGTCTTGTATGGTGGTTAAAAGAGAGTTATGTAAGTTGTTTAATTCTTCGATATAAACATTTAATGATTTTAAATGTCCTTTATCGGCAATTCCTTCTTTCATCATTTGTTCAATTAGGTTCTGGTACCAAAATTTCATTTCGTACTGCACCTCGTTTGTTGCATTAAATTTAGAAATTACTGATTTTTCAATTTGTGTTAAATCAAAATTATTTGAACGAATAATATCTTCAATTTGCCACATGTATAAAATGTACTCAGCAATATTTGTTTTTTTCTTTTCTTGAGCGATGAGCATCGTTAGTCCTTATTTTTCTTTTCTTTTGAATGATATTGTTTATTTAGCCCTTCTAAAATTTCGTTGGTAATGTCAATTTTTGTATTAAAATCTAATACAAAATTTCTAGTTTGAGATTCTCCAATAATAATGTCGTATTTTTCTTTATTGTTGTTATTAATAAAGTCTTTAATGCTTTTATAAAGTTGTTTATTTAATTTTAGTAATTCATCTTGGAATTTGGCAGAATATTCATCCTCTAATTTGTATAATTCTTGTTGTTCCTTACCTAATTCTTTTTGTTTTAATTCGCCTTCAAATTGGCTCATGGTTGGTGCTTTTTTCTGAAATTCGGCAACTTTACGCTGAAATGCCTTAGATTTAGCTGCCAAATCTTTTTGGTAGCGATTTTGTTTGGCTTCTAATTTTGCTTTTAATTCGTCATACAAGCCGTAATTAACTTGTAATGAATCTACATTGATGTATCCAATTTTCGATTTATAAGAAGCTTCTCCTTGAAGGGGCTCAACTAAAGTTGTGTCATTTTGATTGGCATTATTTACTTGATTGTTGGCAATTTTAGCTGAGTTGTTTGCGAATTGAAAATAATACAATATTATTACAGCAACAGTTAAAACAATATTTAAGACTAAAGATAAATTTTTCATTTCTGTTATTTTAAAGTTGCAAAAATGAACATTATTATTTAATTGTGGCTCGTTAAAATGCAACGAAAATTTAAGTGTGTTTTAGACAGCAATCGAGGTAGCTATTGTTTTGCTAATAAATTCAAACTCTAGGTTAACCATACAGGCAAAATCTTCTCCTATTTCTTTCATATCATCATCATCAACAGAAAAATGCCAAATTATTTTTACATTAATGCCATTATCTTTTAAATCGCTAAGTCGGTAAAGGATAAATAAAATACGTTTTGAAGAGAAGATATTAAAATATTCTAAATCGAAAACAAATTCTATCTCTTTTAGTGATTTATTGTTAAAATTTTCAATCCAATCTAAAACGGGCTTGTAAAATTCATCAACTTCAGAGACTACCGATTTACCTACAATGGAATAGCTATTTTTTTCTGAATTTAGAATAATTTCAGGAGAAATATCAGTTGCTTTTATATAAACTTTTTCCATTATAATCTCAATTGGAGATACAATGTATGTATTTTTTTAGTAAAAAATGCTAAAATTTATACGTATCTCTTGTTTTTTTAGACTAACTGTATTTTTTATTAGACTAAACAGGCAAGTTGTTTATAAACTCTTCATTTCTTTTAATTTACTTGCTTGTCTTCGAGATATTTCTACTTGCTCGCCATTTTTAAGAACAACTTTTAAGCCGCCATTAAACCAGTTTTCAACGTTTTCAACCCAATTTAAATTAATAATAAATTTACGATTGGCTCTAAAAAACACGTTTTCATCTAATTTATTTGCTAGGTTGTTTAATGATTTTAGTATTAGTGGTTTGTTTTTACCAAAAAATACGCGCACATAATTTCCTTCCGATTCAAACATAGGAACATCTTTTAGCTTAACAAACCAGCACCTATCACCATCTTTAACAAAAACTTGGTCGTTTAAGCCGAGCTTATCAGCATCATTTATGGTAATTATTTTTTCTTTACTTATTTTATTAATTGCTTCTTCTAATCTTTCTGTTTGTATTGGTTTTAGTAAATAATCTAGGGCATTTACTTCAAAAGCTTTAATGGCATATTCATCGTAGGCGGTAACAAAAATTACGTTCGGCAGGTAATCTAGTTCTTCCAACACACCAAAACCATCTTTGCCAGGCATGTGGATATCTAAAAATATTACATCGGGTTTTAGGTTATCAACTTTGTCAATTGCTTCTTCGGCATTATCGCACTCAGCAATAATTTCAATTTGAGGAAAATTATTTAACAAGCTTGTTAATTCTTTTCTTGCTAGCCGTTCGTCATCAATAATTATTGCTTTCATATTTTAAAAGTGTTATACAAGTATTTGTTTTGGGATAAGTAATGTCGTTTCTACCCTGTTATTTTTATTTTTAATTTCAAAAAGAGCTTGATTTCCATACAATAATTGTAATCGTTGCTTGGTATTTATAATGCCGTAACCTGTTTTTGGTGTTTGATTTTCATTGTAAATACCACTATTAAAAATAGTAATTTGAAGTTTATTATCTATTATCGAAGCATTAATTGCTAAAGTTCCTCCTTTTGGTAGTTTTGATGTTCCGTGTTTTATGCCGTTTTCTACCAAAGTTTGAATCATTAGTGGTGGAACTAAAAAAGTTTCAGTGGCTAAATCTATGTTTAGTTGAATAATTAATTTTTCTTCAAACCTTGTCTTTTCGAGGCTTAAATAATCGTTAACTAATTTCATTTCTTCACCAAGCGGAATTAATTTCTTTTTCCCCATCATTAACGAGTTTCTTAGCACATTTGAGAGTTGGGTAATAGCATTTTTTGCTTGTATTGGGTCTTCTTCTACCAAAGCCCTAATGCTATTCATTGCATTAAAAATAAAATGAGGGTTTAATTGTGATTTTAATCGGTTTAATTCTATTTCGTTTTTAGTGGCTTGCCATTTTAAATTTTTTATTTCTTCTTTCTTATAATTATTTACAAAGTGAAATAAAAAATAAAACAACGACCATAAAAGCCCTAATAATGTCCAATTAATAATTTTCGGGAAGGCATCGGCAAAGCTAAATTCAAATTTATTTTGGGCAATTACAATGTCTAAAACTATGGTTTGTATAACATAAACAATTACACCAAAAATTACGGTTCCAACAATAATTTTAGGAACTAATAAAACAATATTTCGCCCTAGCAAATTTAACTTAATTATTGCCAATCGGTAAAGATGAGAAATAGAAATACCTATTAAATAAATAGATAAAAGACTAATAATTAGCTCTTTACTGATTTCTTTATGATTTAAAATATTATAAAACCCAGCAATAAAAATGTAAACTAGCCAACCAAAAACTTGGGCAAACCAGTATAAATTTTTTTTACTTAACATTTTGTGCCGATTAGTAATCGTTAAACATAAATTTAAAATGATTACAAGTTATGTGTAATTATTGATTTAGCCATGCTTTTTGCAATTGTAATTGTTGTTTTGTAGCACTTGGATTGAAAGCAATATAATATTTTTTAGTTTTTTCTACACTAATTGCTTTGGCTTTTAATTTTTTATTTTTTGTTACTCCTTTTGTTTTTCTGGCAACAGTAATGGTTACTTTATCTCCTATTTTTGTGGTGGTTTTAAATTTATCTAATTCATCTTGCATATTATCGTTGGTTAATGTTACGCCATTAATGGCTATTAATTCATCATTAACTTTAAAGCCTAGTTTTTTTCCAAAGTTATCCATACTGCCAATATCCATCACATATAGTCGGTTAGATTCTCGATTAAATCCGAGGGCAACTCCTCCCATGCTAATTTCTTTAACTTTTGCATTTTTTTGGTAAGTTATACCAACTTTTGCTAAAATTTCTTTAAGTGGTAAAGGTTGAGAACCTTCGACATATTTCGTAAAAAATTCTCTAATTTTAGGGGATGACAGTTGAGCAATTTTATCGAAAAGTTCCTTATCTTTAAAAGATTTATATTTACCATATTCTTTAGAAAGCATTTTCATCATATCCATCATACCAATTTTTCCGTCAGATTCTTCTCTTAACAAAATATCTAAACACATTCCTATTAAAGCTCCTTTTTGGTAAACATTACCATATTGGTTTTTGTATTTATCTAAACAGCCCAAACTCATTTCTGTAAAAGGCAAACTATCATTGAAATAGCTAGCACCTTTAAGTTTTTTAGTAATTATTTTTAAATAATCAGCTTTAGTTATTAATCCTTCATAAACCTGTACATGACCGGCAAAATATTCAGTAACACCTTCGTATAACCACAAGTGTTCCGACATTTTAGGATGGATATAATCAAAGTCGCCAATTTCTTCAGCATGAATACTTAATGGCGTAACCGTATGAAAGAATTCATGGGCAGATACATCAACAATAAAACCGCCTAATTGTTCGGCAGGCATTTCTGGCAAGTAGTAAAAAGAAGAATAGGAATGCTCTAATGCTCCACTACCACCAGAACCACTTGCACCAGTATAAAGATATATGATAAAAGCATATTTTTTAATAGGAAGTTTACCTCCTAAATATTTTCTTTGGGCTTCTAATATTTTATTTATTTCTTTGGCTAACTCTTTTGCTGTTACCTTGTTATTTTTAGAATAAACAGAAATTAATACATCTGCTCCTCCGACTTTAATTATAGTTGTGTCTGGTTTGTTGTACATTATTGGAGCATCAACTAAATCCATATAATTTTCTGTTGTAAATTTATCTACATTACCTGTTGTTGTTCCTGTTGTTAAGCCTGTAGAACCATAAAAATCAGCAGGGCGTGTAATATTTAATTCATATTTTAACTTTTTCATCCTATCAAAATAACCAAAGAAACCATGGTTATTTAACACCACATTTTCTCCTTTTTCAATGTTTGTCCCCCCAGGCTCAAAAACCAAGTGTTTAACATCTGCGTCCCAAGTATCTTCTACCCAATAGCTAATTTTTGATAATGTTGTAGCGTTAGAAATCTCCCATCTATTATCATCTAATCTATTTACACTTAGGCTCCTGCCATCTTTATCTTCTGCCTCAAAATCCATTACATATTGTCCGAAGTCATAAATTTGGTAAGTTCCAGGAACTATTTTTGGTATATTATAAATTATTTTATCCGATTTAATTGTCGGAACATCAAGGTTTATTTGAAGAAGGTCGTCATTAATTTTATTTAAATTTACATAGAATTTATAAACATTGTTTTGACTAAAGACTATCAAATTAGTACTTAGCAGTAATAGTAATATAATTTTTTTCATGTTAAAAATATTTTTATTATTACACAAATGTATTGATGTTTAAAGTAATTAATAATTTTTATTACATCAAAGGCTTATTTAATCCACTAAAGGTTTGGGCGTAAAAATCCTAAAAGTAATAAATTAACCCATTGAAGGGGGGGCTAAAAATTCATTCTTATCATTAAATAACATTAAAATACCTATTAAAAATGTTATTTGGTCTAATTGTTGAAATTATCCTAACTATTATTGCAACATTATTGCATTTTATTACGTATATTTGATGTGGTACTGATTAAACTCTTTGTTATGAAAAAACTTATTCTATTTTTGGTCTTGGTTGCTCCTTCTATATTTTTTGCTCAAAGTTCAAGAGATATTAATACTGTTATTCAGAAAACGATTGATTTATATGCACTAAAAAAATATTATAGTGAAGCAGAAATAACAGGAAAAACGCCATTAATAATTATTAATGACGACAAAATACCCAACAACTTAATTGTGTTTAAATTTAACAAAAGAGTTAAAATTATGACACCAGAACAATTAAAAACATTTAAAAGTGTTTATTCAGGCAGCTTAGATAGTTATTTTGTTTTTGAAATAATGGAGTTTAAAGAAAATCAGGTAATTATTAAAGCTTCTTTTCGTAAAAATGAAAAAATTGCTATAAATGTAAATATGAAGAAAGAAAATAATAAATGGAAAGTGGTAGAATCTTCTGCTGGATAATTCTTTTTTCAATTTTTTATGAGCAAACTAAAGCTCGATTTACACGAAATTTATAATAAATCTTACCTCATAGATGATGCTTTAAATAGTGTTATTGAAGAAGCTATAGCTAAAAAAATTAAGCTACTTGAAATAATTCATGGTAAAGGTTCTGGACAACTAAAAAAGAAAGTAATGCGATTTCTACAACAACCACATATCAAAAATAAATACCACCGAATAGAAAAGGATAGTAAAAATTTTGGACGATTATTTGTCCATTTTAAATACTAATTTTACCCCATGTTTTCATCTGGACAAAAAATATTTGCTTTGCTTTTTATGATTGCTTTTGTGGTAATTATTGGGTATCAGTTTTACAAAGACAGACAACAAAATAAAGCCTTATTTAAAGGAACTTATTGGGTTTTAATTGCACTTATGGCAACAATTATTGGGTATATTGTTGTTCAAAAATTTATCCTATAGCTTATTGGGTAAATTTTAATTCTTTAAGCTCTTGTGTAACTTCATCGTCAATTTGAAATCCCTCTGTTTCTACATAATAATCATCAAATTGCGTGTATTTATTAAATTCTTCATCACTTAAATAATAGCTATCTTCTTCGATATTTTTTAAATGATTAAAATTAAAAACCGAAAACAATCCAACAATAAGAATAATAGAGGCTGCTATTGATTGATAATAAGCTATCTGTAATTTTATAACAGGAATTTGCATGGTTTTTTTGTAAAAAGGAATGTGTTTTTTACGAAATGATTTTTGTAAAACAATTAAACTATCTTCTTCTAAAATTAGGCTATTGTTTTCATCTTTAAAATTAGCTATTGTTTTTTTTAGTAAATCGCTATATAAGGTGAAATCTTCTTCGGCCAATCGTTCATTTACATATTTTTTTTCTTCTATATTTAAAGAAGTATAATCTTTGTTTTTTAGAAGATACTCTAATTTTTCGGTAAATATTGTTTCCATACTTTATAAATAAGGATTAAAAATTGTTAACTTGTCGGATAGTTTTTTTACACAATAATACAATCTCGATTTTACTGTTCCTTCAGGGCAATCCAAAATAATACTAATCTCTTTAATAGAAAGATGTTGTTGATATCGTAGTATAAATGTTTCTTTTTTCAACGCATCTAAATTACTAAGTTGTTTGTTAAATTCGTGTTTAAATATATTGTTATCCAATTCAAGAGAATAGCTATTTCCTGTGTTTGCAGATAAAGCATCTAAATTTAAAGTTGTTGTAATATTGTTTCTGTTTTCATTTTTACGATAATCGTTTTTACACATATTGTAAGCAACAACATAAATCCAAGTAGAAAATTTTCTGTTGCTATCAAATGCTTTTGGGTTTTCAATTATTTTTAAGAATAAATTTTGTAAAAAATCATTTGCTTTTTCTTTGTCGTTATTCAATTTTGAGTAAAAGAAAAACAGCATTTTTTTTGCATAACGATGGTATAATTCATTAAAAGCTTTTTCTTTTCCTTTAACAATAAGTAGCATTAGTTCTTCGTCAGAACTAATGCTATAATTATATTTTAAAAACAAAGACAAGTAAACTTATTCTTCGAAAGAAGTATTAGATGGTTGCTTTAAAATAGTTCTACCTGTGGGTTTACTATTTTGGTTTACTTCTTTAAATGTAAAATTATCTAACCACACTTCTCCTGTTTTAGTTAATAAAACACCATAATTTATAGTTGTACTTGTTTTAGGAACATCTAAAATTATCTCATATTTAGTCCACCCAGTTGTTCCTTTAATTCTTCTATCGCCCATGTTATCAAAACTTAAGGTTTTACCTTTTTCACCATCAACTCTCATCCACATACCTGCCCAATCAATAACATCTTTTGTTTTAATATATCCCGATAATTTTAACTTTTTGCCTAAATAATTGTCGGCATCAAAAGTTTGCATTATCGTTCCAAATTTATGTTTAACGTTTTTTATTGATTTTAAATAGGCTACTTTTCCTCCTCTTTGGGCATCATTTACAATTCCTATTTGGTATGATTCCCTGTCGCTGCCAGCAACAAACCACCCTTTAACTTGTTCAAGATTAGCTGTTTTAAATGAAAAACATGTAATTGCTATTACTGCTAATAAAACACTTTTTTTTAATTTAGTTCTCATAATATTATTTTTTAATTTATAAATATGTTGTCAAATCTTAATACACACTAAAAATAAAAACGTTCAAATTAAATTTAAATTATTTTGTAAACAAACCAATTGACAATGAAAAGAAATTATCATCAAAAAAAATAGTTTACGAGTAAGCTTTAAATTTTATTACCATAAGTACATTTAGTTGCTAAAAAAAGTAATCCATCTTTTTATTCAAAATTCATCATTCATCTATTTAAAAATTCCTAATTAGAATTGTATATTTGTTATTTGAGTATTTTAAGTCAAATTTTACAGCTTAAAATAATAAGCTTTTAATTATAAATTATATGGGATGTAGTGGTTGTAGCTCTTCCAGAGGTTGTGGAACATCATCGAAAGGATGTAAAAGCAAAACAGGAAGTTGTAATAAATTAAATGTTTTTGATTGGTTAAACGATATTGAGCTGCCTCATGGGCAAGAGCCTTTCGATTGTGTTGAGGTTCGCTTTAAAAATAGCCGAAAAGAGTTTTACAGAAATACGGCAGCATTAACGCTAAATGTAGGAGATACCATAGCGGTAGAATCTTCACCGGGGCACGACATTGGAAGTGTTTCACTAACAGGCGAACTCGTTAAAAAACAAATGCGTAAACGTAAAATTGCTTTCGATGATGAAGCAATAAAAAAAGTTTATCGTCTTGCCAAAAAATCTGATATTGAAAAATGGGTAGAAGCACAACAATTAGAGATTGATACCATGTACAAAGCAAGAACCATTGCCATAGAGCTTGGTTTAGCGATGAAAATAAGCGATGTTGAATATCAAGGCGATAAAACAAAAGCTACTTTTTATTACACAGCCGAAGCAAGGGTCGATTTTAGGGAATTAATTAAACGATTGGCTGGCGAATTTAAAATTCGCATAGAAATGAAACAAATTGGTGTCCGACAAGAAGCCAGCCGTTTAGGAGGAATAGGTTCTTGTGGTAGAGAATTATGCTGTTCCACTTGGTTAACTGATTTCCGTTCTGTTTCAACATCTGCTGCACGCTACCAACAACTTTCCTTAAACCCTCAAAAATTAGCAGGGCAATGTGGAAAACTAAAATGCTGTTTAAACTATGAATTAGATAGTTACGTTGATGCCTTAAAAGATTTTCCTGATACAAACATTAAATTAGATACCGCTAAAGGACAAGCATTTTACAGAAAAATGGACATTTTTAGCAACACCATGTGGTATTCTTACAAAAACGAACCATTAACATTTATCGAACTAAAATTACATCGTGTAAACGAAATTATTGAACTCAATAAAAAAGGCGAAAAACCACAAGATTTAAAAGATTTTGAAAGTATAAAAGAAGTGGTTAAAGTACCTAATTACGAAAATGTTGTCGGTCAGGATAGCCTAACCCGTTTTGATAAACCAAAAAATAGAACTAAAAAGAATAAACGAAGAAATAACAACAGAAATAAAAATAGGAACAGGAATAACTCAAATAATAATAAAAACAACAATAAACGATGAATTTCTTTAAAATAGAAATCTTACTATTAATTGTAATTTTATTGTTTTCGTGCAACTCTAATACCATTTACCAAAAATATATTGAAGTTGACAATGCCATTTGGAAAAAAGAAAACATAGCTAAATTTGAATTTACTGCAAAAGATACCATATCGTACAATAACATATATATTAAGATAAGAAATAAAGGAGATTATCCTTATAGTAACCTTTATTTATTTGTAAAAATACTCGGTCCGGATAATAATTTTACCATAGATACAGTTAATTGCATACTGGCAGACAACAGAGGGAGATGGAAAGGCAAAGGAGTTGGCGATTTATGGGATTATAAGCAGCCCTATTTAGGAGGAGTAAAATTTGCCCACAAAGGCAAATACACCATTTCTTTTGAGCAAGCAATGCGTGTAAAAGATGGATTAAAGGGTATTGCAGACATAGGTTTAAGCATAGAAAAAGTTAAAAAATAAATTTTGACAAAAAAAAGACAAAAAAAAACATCAAAGAAAGTAATCCTAATTTTTTGGATATTTGTTTTTATCCCCTTTATTTTTGTGAGCCTTTTAATGTGGGGAGCAAAAACAGGATCTTTAGGTTTTGATGATTTACCAGATTTAACCGAATTAGAAAATCCTACAAGCAATTTAGCTTCCGAAATAATTACTTCCGACAATAAAATAATAGGAAAATATTTTTTGCAAAATAGAACAAACGTTAAATATAGCGATTTATCACCTCACATCGTTAATGCACTTATTGCTACCGAAGACGCAAGATACAGAAGCCACTCTGGTATAGATTTTAGAGGATTAATGAGAGCAGTAATTAATTTAGGTAAAAAAGGAGGAGCAAGCACCATTACACAACAATTAGCAAAAATGATGTTTCACGACAGAAAAGGCGGTACGTGGAATAAAATAAAACAAAAATTACAAGAACAAATTATTGCTGTTGAATTAGAAAAAAGATACACTAAAAACGAAATTATTGCCATGTATCTTAACCAATTCGATTTTTTAAATAACGCAGTAGGAATAGAATCGGCAAGCCATGTGTATTTTAATAAAGCCCCAAAAGATTTAAAAATTCAAGAAGCAGCAATGTTAGTAGGAATGGCAAAAAACCCTTCTCTATTTAATCCTTTAAGGCGTGCCGATACAACACTTCATAGAAGAGAAGTTGTATTGTTTCAAATGAAAAAAGCTGGTTACATTGACAAAGCTCAATATGATTCTTTACGAATAAAACCCCTTGGTTTAGATTATAAAATTGTTGACCATAAAGAAGGAATTGCACCCTACTTTAGAGAAACATTACGCCTAAAAATTCAAAAATTATTGGCAAAAAAAGATAAACAAGGGAATTATATCTATACAAAAAAAGACGGAAAACCTTACAATATTTACCGAGATGGATTGAAAATTTATACCACCATTAACTACAAAATGCAAAAATATGCCGAATGGGCAGCAAACGAATACATTGCAAAAACATTGCAAAAACAATTTAGCACACACTTAAAAAGATATAGAAAAAGCAAATACCCCTTCGATAGTAGAATTTCAAAATCGATATTTAAAGCCATAATGAAAAGAAGCGAAAAAAACACCCCTCGTTACAGAATACTCTCAGGAAAAGAATGTGCCAATTGTGGTAGAAGAGGAAATAGTATAAAAAAAATTGGTAACTTTTATGTTTGTCAAGCCGAAGATTGTGGCTTTAAAACTTATGCTGTAAACCCAGACTCCATTCCTATAATCTTTAATAAAAAAATTAAAATGAATGTTTTTACCTATCAAGGAAATATCGATACCACCTTATCTCCAAACGATTCACTTAAATATTACAAAACATTTTTGCAAACAGGCTTAATGTCGGTAGACCCACACACAGGATATATTAAAGCATGGGTAGGAGGTTTAAATTTTAAACAATTTTCTTACGACCATGTTACAAGCAGACGACAAGTAGGCTCAACATTTAAACCATTCGTTTATACCGTTGCCATACAAAATGGCTACTCACCATGTTACGAAGTTCCCAATGTTCAATACACCTTCCATAAAGGAGAATACGGCATTCAAAAAGATTGGACTCCAAAAAATTCTGAAGGAAATTATGATGGCTGTCCAGTTTCATTAAAATTTGCATTAGCTAACTCTATGAACACCATAACAGCATGGGTAATGAAACAATTTGGACCAAACGAAATAGTAAAACAAGCCAGAAGAATGGGAATTGTAAGCCCCCTAGACCCTGTCCCTTCTTTATGTTTAGGTGTTGCCGACTTAAGTGTTTACGAAATGGTAGGTGCCGAGGCCACTTTTGCCAATAAAGGCGTTTACATTGAACCAACCATGTTTACAAGGATTGAAGACAAACATGGTAATGTAATTATTGATGTTAACCCTAAGTCTGATGAAGCAATGAGTGAAGAAACGGCCTATGTTATGCTCAATTTAATGAAAGGAGTTGTTGATGGCGTATATAACAAATGTAAAGGAAAATCAACAGGCACAGGAATGAGATTAAGAGGTGGCATAACTAAAGCTAGACCCTATGTTGGACATCATTACCCCATTGCAGGAAAAACAGGAACAACTCAAAACAATTCAGATGGTTGGTTTATGGGGCTAACGCCAGATTTGGTGACAGGTGTTTGGGTTGGTGCCGATGACAGAAGTGTTAGGTTTGCTACAACAGGAATGGGACAAGGAGCAAACACAGCCTTACCCGTTTGGGGATATTACATGCAAAAAATAGAAGCCGATTCTACCCTAAGAATAGCTCATGGAGATTTTGAAAAACCAGACAAATCACTCAGTATAGAACTAGATTGTAATAAATACAAATTAGAAAAAGAAAATCCTTACGGAGATAGAGAATATTAAATAATTAATTATGGCTATAAACAAAGTAGTTGCAAACGCAACAGAAGCAACAAAAGGAATTACCGATGGAATGACATTAATGTTAGGAGGTTTTGGACTATGCGGAATCCCCGAAAACTGCATCACAGAATTGGTAAAAATGGATATTAAAAACATTACCTGTATATCTAATAATGCAGGTGTTGATGATTTTGGTTTAGGCTTATTACTCCAAAAAAAACAAATAAAAAAAATGATATCTTCTTATGTAGGAGAAAATGATGAATTTGAACGACAAATGTTAAGCGGAGAATTAGAGGTAGATTTAATACCTCAAGGCTCTTTAGCCGAAAGATGTAGAGCTGGAGGTGCCGGAATTCCTGCTTTTTTTACGCCCGCTGGTTTTGGCACAGAAATAGCCGAAGATAAAGAAGTAAGAGAATTTAACGGTAAACCACATATTTTAGAAACCGCTTTAACAGCAGATTTTGCCATCGTTAAAGCTTGGAAAGGAGACACCGCAGGAAACCTAATATTTAAAGCTACCGCAAGAAACTTTAACCCTATGATGGCAATGGCTGGCAAAATTACCATTGCCGAAGTAGAAGAGTTAGTGCCAATAGGAGAATTAGACCCCAACCAAATTCATACACCAGGAATATTTGTACAACGAATTTTTCAAGGAGTGGATTATGAAAAAAGAATTGAACAACGAACAGTAAGACAAAGATAATTTGAAAATGTATTGATTTGAGAATTTGAAAATGAGAAACGATAAAGAAAATTTAATTGTGAATCTAACATTTGATTATGCTATTAAGATTATTGCATTTTCTGAAGAAATTCGTCAATTGAATAGATACGAGATGGCATCACAAATTTTCAGAAGTGGAACTTCTATCGGAGCAAACATTAGGGAAACTCAAAATGCAGAAAGTAAAGCTGATTTTATTCATAAATTTAAAATTTCAGCAAAAGAAACTGATGAACTTTTATATTGGCTTCAACTTTGTGAAAAATCAATACATTATCCAACACCAAATGAAGAATTAATTAAAGAATTAAATACTATACATTTGATTATTTCAAAAATTATCTCTTCTAGCAAGAAGACCTAATTTTCAAATTTTCAAATTTTCAAATTTATAATTATGTTAGATAAAACAGGAATCGCAAAAAGAATTGCACAAGAATTAAAAAATGGATGGTATGTAAATTTAGGAATTGGCATACCAACATTAGTCGCTAATTATGTTCCTAAAGGTATTACCGTAGAATTTCAATCAGAAAACGGAATATTAGGAATGGGACCCTTTCCCTATCAAGGAGAAGAAGATGCCGATTTAATAAATGCAGGAAAACAAACCGTTACACTTATGAATGGTGCTTCCATTTTTGATTCAGCAACTAGTTTTGCTATGATTCGTGGACAACACGTTCAATTAACCGTTTTAGGTGCAATGGAAGTTGCTCAAAATGGTGATATTGCCAATTGGAAAATCCCCGGCAGAATGGTTAAAGGAATGGGTGGGGCTATGGATTTAGTAGCTTCTGCCGAAAACATAATTGTTGCCATGATGCACACCAATAAAAAAGGAGAAAGCAAACTACTACCATCTTGCTCTTTACCCTTAACAGGTGTAGGTTGTGTTACAAAAATAGTAACCAATTTAGCCGTACTAGAAATAAAAGACGGTGCTTTTCATTTATTAGAAAGAGCCCCTAGCGTTACCGTAGAAGAAATTAAAACCGCAACGGCAGGTAAACTTATCATAGACGGAGAAATCCCTGAAATGAAGATTGATTAAGAAAAATTCTACCCTACTTCTTATAAAAAAGGCTATCTACAAATTAGATAGCCTTTTTTAGAACTAAAGTGATTTATTATTAATAAATGCTAGGTGCAGAATCAACACCTTTTTTTGCTGCTTGATCTATACTAAATGATAAAGTTATTTCATGGGCATTTAAACCAGCAATATAATTACTCATACTTTGGTTAATAATGTCATAACTATAAGCTAACGAAAATTTAGAAATGTTTAATCCTAACATGGCAGCATAGGCATTATTTGTTTTATACCAACCACCTAACTTAATACTTGCTTTATCACTTACATGATAATCAACATAAGTTCCTATGGCAAATATTTGGCTGTTTGCCTGATTAAAGTACCTCACATTTGGTGTAAAATCTAATTTAGCATCATCACCTTTTATTTTAACTCCAACTTGAACCGAATAAAGCGTAGGTAAGTTACCATTGCCATTAATATAAGTCTCGTTAATAGAGTTTAAATGGTAACCTGAAACGCCAAAATAGCCATTCAGTTTGCTATCTTTTTCATTAAAATACCACATTAAACCAGCATTTAAATCAAAAAAGGAGATTTTATTGTTAGCAATAACTGCATTGGTAGGGTTGGAGGCACTATAATTGCCTAACACATATTGGTCATCAAAAGTTAATGTACCAACATCAAGCGTTTTTTGGATATAATCGCCCAAAACAGAAAAACTAACATAGCCCGAATTTGATGTTTTTAATCTATAGCCTATTGCCAAACCAGCATCTAAATTATTAAAAGCTCCTGCTTGGTCGTTAACTATATTTAAACCTAAATCAATTTTACGGTTATTGCCTTTTACAAATAAAGGGAATAGTGTTGTAAATGAACCTGTTGTATATCCATTACCTACGCCAGACCATTGTGTTCTGTAATTAGCAATAAATTTTAAATCATTATTCATTCCCATATATGCTGGGTTTAATTTTAAAGGATTTGAATAGAATCCTTGCGTGTATTTGGCTTCTTGTGCATTGCTCTGTAAGCATAAAATGGACAAAAAAACGACAAACGATATTTTATTTAATGTTTTCATAGCTTAAATTTTTAAAAATTATCTAATTAAGTTTACTATTCCTGATTCATGAATGGCTTTACCATCTGTAGAAACTCCTTGTATATCATATACATAAGCTCCTTGTGGTAATTTTTCATGCGTTAGTTGTTGACTTCCATTCCAACCTTTATCCATGCTTTGAGAATAGAAAACTATAGCCCCATCTCTATCAAAAATTCTAAATTGGAAATTATTTACGCCTTGACCTCTAACATATAAAATATTATTGTAAATATCGTCTGGTGTAAACGCATTTGGAATCCAAGTGGCAGGAATTAAAACATTAACAGTTACTGTATCGTAATTAATACATCCATAAACATCTATTCCTTGTACTGTATAAATTGTTGTCGTATCAGGACTGGCTATTGGGTTATAAATACCACTATTATCCAATCCATCAATTGGAGTCCAAGCATATTGTAAGCCGCCTGTTGCTATTAACTGTGTAGAAGCACCAACTGTAATGGTATCATCAACACCTGCATAAATTAATGGTAATTGATGAACGGTAACCGTTACTTCATCAGAGGCTGTTGGACAATTATACTCATTACTTACTGTAACGGTATAGGTTGTTGAACTATCTGGTGAAACCATTGGGTTAGCAGCAATACTTCCTGTTAATCCATTTACTGGAGTCCAAATATAATGTTGGTTTTCTAATGAAGCTGCTCCTAACTGAATACTGTCGTATCTACATATTTCAACATCAACACCTGCATCGGCAACTATTGGTGTAAGCATGGTTACCGTTGCTGTATCAATACTTACACAGTTGGTAGTTGTTTCGGTAACAGTAACAACATAATTAGTAATACTCGCAACTGGTGTAGCAATTGGATTAGATATTGCTGAATTACTGATTACTAAAGGGTTTGAAGGAAACCAAGCATAAGTATAGTTGATGTTATTTGAATCTCCAATTTGCACTGTGGTGTTCGGACAAATAGTTGTATCTACACCAGCATTTGCAATTGGCAAAGCATAAATATTAAATGTAGCTGTATCCGTATTTGTACAAAATTGGTCGGCAATAGTAAGCGTAACTACCTTGCTTCCTCCTGTCGCGTAAGTAACACCAACTGGATTTTCTGCATTAGCTGTTGCTGGTGTTGCATCTTGACCTAAACCCCAATTGTAAGACCAATTAAAGCCTGTAGCACCTGTGTTGGTTAAATTAACACCAGATTCAGCACATTGAGGGGCTGTGGTGGTAAAACTCACACTTGGTGTTTGATGAATGGTAAGTGTATTACTTACAGAATCTGCACAAGTACCATTATTTACCACAAGCTGAACTGTTTTAACGCCTGATGTACTATAAATTACATTAGTTGGATTTTCAGCCGTTGATGTGCCTGGTGTTGAACCAGTATCGAAATTCCAAGCGTAAGTCGCTCCTGTTGTTCCTGTATTGGTATAATCTACAGGAAGTCCTGTACATTCTGGTGCAGAGGCTGCAGTGGAAGTAAAAGAGGCAACAGGTTTTGCATTTATTGTAATGTTTTGAGTGCCTGTATTAAAACAACCATCTTGATTGGTAACCGTTAAACTAACCGACTTAGTTCCGCTTGTTCCATACATTATACTTACTGGATTTTTAGCAGAGGACATGGTTGGTGTAGCATTTGAACCAAAATCCCAATTAAATTGGTCTATTGCACTGGTTGTTCCTGTATAAGTAAAATCTACATTAGACCCTTCACAAACAGGAGCTGTAGAAGTAAATGTTACCGTTGGTTTTGGATTAACAACAATAGTTTGAGTTTTTGAATCGGTTTTTGTTTTACCACAGGAGGGATAATTTACCACCACAGAATGAGTAATGGTTTTGATGCCCGGAGAACTGTAAGTTACCGTTGGTGGATTTACTGCATTTGAAGTGGATGGTGTTGCTCCTGTCCCAAAATTCCACGTATGAGTTACTGTTGCATTAGGACTTGAACCTAATACTCCTTGATTAATAAAGGAAACTGTATTGCCTTCACAAGCAATATTTGTAGAGGAACTAAAATCAGCCCTAGCTTTTTCAATATAAACATCCATTAAAATGGTAGAGGAACATCCTAAACCTGAATTTGTAATGGTTAGGGCAACGGTATAAACTCCTGTTCCGCCAGGAGAATAATCTATATTGGTTGGATTTTGAGCGGTAGAAGTACTAGGATTAGTACCTCCTCCGTTAGGATAATCAAAATCCCAAAAATAAGTCCAACCTCCACCTGTATTGCCTGATGTATTGGTAAAATCGACTGTCGTATTCTTACAGGCAGGGGCTGTGGATGTAAAGCTTGCCTGTGAACATTGTGCACTTACTTGAAGCACAACACTAATCCACAATCCTAAAAGTAGAAATTTTTTCTTCATAATGTAAAGTTTTAATTAATAATAAGAGTTTGCATACACAACATAAGATGAAACAAAAATCATTTGGTTGGGGAGAGAAATCAAGATTAGCTTAAAAAAAAGCTCTTACTTGAACACTTCCTGTATGAACTATGGGTGTGCTTTCTGATTTTCTTCCATTATAATTAACACTTAATTGCATATGTTTAGAAATATTTCGTTGAACACCTACTTCCCAAGTCATGTTAACACCTGTTTGCAGGCCTTCAAGCATTTCATATACTAAAGAAGGGTTATCACTAGCGGTAAATAGATTATTAATGTAATTAAAATTAATCCTAAAGCTTCCTTTCGAGGCAATATTCATTCTTAATTCTCCACCTACTTTTTGAGTAGTAGACTTTTCTCCTCCAAAAAAAATTTCATTTGTTTTTTCTTTATAATTAAATAAAATGCTTGCCCTAAATTTAACGTTTGGTTGAACCGTAAATTTCGGTTCAATTTCTTGGGTAAATAAATTATAATTTTTGGTGCTAAAAAATTCAGAAATATTCTTTTTCACTCCATTAGAAGCTAGCAACTCTAGTGTAAATACTCTTGTTATATTCCATCTCGATTTTAATGCCCTATTTAATGTTCTTCTTTGCTCTATCCCATTTGTTAAAAGCGATTTTTCTTTGTTATCTTGAAATGTAAAATTTAGCCCAAACTTTGTACTTGTTCTGTTAAAATAAATAGTATTTAAAAGTCCATAATTTAGCGTAACTAAGGCTGTATCATTAATATTTCCAGTAAATGGATTAAAATAATCGGTTTTATCCGAAACCTTTCTACTTATCCGATAATTTATTCGGTTAGAAAACCGTGCAATAAGTTTTTTAAACCCTTTTTTATTCCCCCAATTAGTTTCTGGTCTAAAAAATATACCTTGATTAAATTGATTAGTGTAAGTTCTTATAAAATTATTTGTTGGTGTAAATATTTTAATAAAATTGGCTTGATCTTGAAAAACAGCCACCTCAAATTCATTTAAATCTTTAACGCCATTTCCATTCAAATCTCCAATATAAGTATAAGTTCCTTGACTTGGCTGAACCTCAACAAAAGAAAACTCTCTTTTTGTTTCTAATCCAGAACCAACTTCGTAGTAAGTGTTCGATGTGAAAGTTTTTTTAAAAAACTTGGCAACGTACTCAGCCCTAGCCAAAATATTCTCATCGGGTTTTATTGTCGTTAATGTTGAAGATAAGATAGCTAATTTTCGATAAGTAATTTTAGTTCTTAATTTATGATTTCTATTTTTTAATAACCCCAATGAAAATTCAACATCTTCTGCTTTAGTAGTTGCATTAAAATCGTTTAATACAGGAAAATTATCGGCTCGTTGTTTATAGCTTAACATAAACTTATTTGCTGTTGTATCAGCGTTATGAATAAAAGCTTTTAAAACAATAAATTCAAAGCTATTAGCTTGGAGGGTGTCAGATTGATTTAAAAAAAATTTATTCTGTTCCATTTCTTCCCCAACACCTAACACCAACCATCCAACACCTTTTGTTAAAATTGCTTTATGTTTTAAAAATGCTGTATTATTTAAGCCTTTGGTCGTTAAAAAACTTCCTGTTCCATTAATTGAAAATCCTTTTAAATTATATAACAGAGATAAAGCGTTATTAATCCCCTCAAATTCACCTAGATTTTGTAAATAACTTACTTTGTATAAAATATTTCCTGTTATTGGCTTACTAAATCCAACAGCAGCGTTGAATAAATGTTGGTTTGAAGATAATTCTGAATTTTTTATATTCCAATCTCTTTCAAACTCCACTCTTCTATACCTTTCTATTGGTGAAAAATTTTGATTAATAAATTCATATCCCAAGTCTAAATTTAATTTCCACGAAGAATCTCCTTTACTTAGGTTTATTTTATTGAAGGAATTCATTTTTAAAGCATAACCTATATTGTCCCTAGCATCTTTATTAGAAAAAGTATTTAAATCGTGATTAGAAACTGCCCCTTCCCATAAAATCATATTATTTTTAGAAAAATTATACTTGCCGCCAAATGTTGCCATTTGTTGAGCCTTTGGTGTAATTAGTAAAATAATGGGTTCATAATCTCCTTGCGGCACACCTCCTACTGGCATTATCCATTGGTAAACTTTACCATTTGCCGAGCTTTTAATTTGTTTATAGTTTCCTTTGTTTATCCCAACAAAAGAGAACCCTAATTGATATCTTGCACTATCAGGATTTGTAGAATACACAAAAACAGATTGATAAGTTAGGGTGTCTATTTTTTTATAAAGCACTAAATTTTCAGAGAAATCTACATAATTTACATTAGAAATAATGGCATTTTGCAAACTATCTCCAATATTGGTAAGTAAGGTTTTTTGAGCATCACTTAAATCTTGCTGTAAAGGTTGGTTTTTAGCATCTTGCTCGGAATAAACATTTAATTTTAGTGCTAATTTTTTGCTTTTGTATTCGTTTCCAAAATGAAGTAATGATCTTGCATAATTCTTGTCTGAATATTGAAATTCTGCAACAATTCTTAAATCTTTGGTTATTAAACGATTAGTTGTAAAAGTTAGTTCTCCTGTATTATAATCAATTGTATAATCAAATTCATTCCCTCTTTTTAGCAACTTACCATCAATATAAATTTTTTCAGTTCCTGAAAGAATAATAATAAAAGTCTCATTTTCGGCTCCCATTAATCTATAAGGTCCTTGATTTCCTTCTATACCAGCTATTCTGTTTCTTGCAAACTTACCTTTAGAAACGGCCGCACTTAAGGTAGATGTTATGGTCGTAATCTTATCTTCTTTGTTAGGGTTTAATTTGATTTCAAAGCTTCCGCCCTGTGCTTTTTTATTAAAATTCATAAAATAACTGTCTGGTCGTTTTAAGTAGAAATCGCCTGCCGTTAGTTTCCATTGTTTATTAAAAAGTTGAACAAACACTTGGTCAAACTCCTGCAATTGTTGCGTGTTTCCTTCTGCTTGTATTGGAATATTGTTATCTGAAATAGAAGCTAAGATGCTAATATTATTACTTATCTTGCCTGATAATTGTAAATCTAAATTGGAATTTACTGATAAATCTTGGTTGTTCCCAAAAGCCACTCCCCGAGAAATACTTCCACTTTTGTTTAAACCATTTAAATAAAAAACATCATCATTATTAACAGTATATTCATAATTAAAAGGATTTTTAGAAGATTTTATTTGCTTTTCAATTGCCGCAATAGATTTATGTTCAAAAGATTTATTAAAAGCCAAAGGAAATATTTTGTAAAAAATAAATATTGTTTTACCCTGTAAATTTTTGTCATTAATAATAAGTATAGATTTTGAATAGTCTATTTTATAAGCATTACTACTAATTAAACTATTTTCTAAAAATAATTGCTCAGAATTAGGGACTACACTGAGTGAATCTAAAAAAATAGTATCTGAAACTAATACAATTTTTTTATGTTTTATGTTTGTAATGTTTTGACCATCAGCAAGTTTAATAAAAACCAATAAAACAAAATATATTATGTATTTAAAAAAAGACAAATTAGTTTTTTAGTGTAGCACAATCAACAAAGATACAATTTGTGGAAATGCTAACATAATAACTCCTAATAACTAATAATATTGACTTATAAACTTCCTTTTATAAGGAATAATAAAATTTTATTTTAATATTTATCTTATTTTTAAGGTTTTTGCAAAAAATAAGCTGACTTTCGTAAACTTTAATTAGGAATTTGTTTAGTTATAATTATATTTGTGGTTATGATTAAAAAGTTTAAAAGCCATATGAAAAAAATTATTTATTTAATAATTGGAGCAGCCCTAACTCTTTCGAGTTGTGGTGGCGGAGAGAATACTACCAATAAAAATACAAAAATTGCTAAAGGTGAAGTAAAGTATGGTGGTGTTTTTAAAATGAACGAAACTGCAGATTTTAAAAGTTTATACCCTTTAAATGTCACAATGGCTCTTGAGCACCGAATTGCAAATCAAGTATTTCAAGGCTTAGTAAAGTTAGATCAAGCAACCTTAAAAGTAATTCCTTCGTTAGCCGAAAAATGGGAGGTAAATGAGGATGCAACTGTTTTTACCTTTCATATTAGAAAAGGCGTAAAATTTCAAGACAATAATTGTTTTAAAGATGGTAAAGGCAGAGAAGTTACAGCAAAAGATTTTAAATATTGTTTAGATAGAATTTGCGTTAGCACACCATCTAATCAAATGTTTTGGCTTTTTAAAGATAGGGTAAAAGGAGCTAACGAATATCACCAATCTGTCATCGATAAAAAGCCTTTAAAAGAAGGTGTTTCAGGTGTTAAGATAATTGATGATTACACCTTACAAATTGAATTAAACTACTCTTTTGCAGGATTCTTAAATATTATTAGCCATAATGCTTGTTGGGTATATCCAAAAGAAGCTGTAGATACTTATGGCGATGAAATTAGGGTAAACTGTGTTGGAACAGGTCCTTTTAGGATTAAAAAAATTAAAGAATCAGAGGTTGTAATTCTTGAAAAAAACCCTACTTATTGGGAAAAAGATAAATATGGAAATCAATTACCTTATTTAGATGGCATTAAATTTTCTTTTATCAAAGAAAAAAAATCAGAGCTTTTAGAATTTAAAAAAGGAAATCTAGATATGGTTTATCGTTTACCTTTAGAAATGATTCAAGATGTTGTTGGAGAATTGGAGGATGCTAAAAAAGGAGGAAATAAACCTTATATAATGCAAAATGTTGCTGCAATGAGTATTTTTTACCTTGGACTACAACATAAACTACCCCCATTTAATAATGTTAATGTAAGAAAAGCTTTTAATTATGCTGTGGATAAAGAATCTATTGTTACTTACACCTTACAAGGAGAAGGAAGACCCGGATTACACGGCATTGTCCCCCCTTTTAAAGGATATGATTTTGAAAATGTAAAAGGCTATGAATATTCTCCAGAAAAAGCAAAAGAATATTTGGAAAAAGCAGGTTTCCCTAACGGAAAAGGTTTCCCTGAAATTACGCTACAAATTAACCCTGGTGGTGGAGATAGAAATGTTCAAATAGCTGAAGTTGTTCAAAAAATGTTAGAAGAAAACCTTAACATTAAAATAAAAATTGAACAAATGCAGTTTGCACAACACCTCGAAAACTTAGAAACAGGAAAAGCCTTGTTTTGGAGATCCGCTTGGATTGCTGATTATCCAGACCCAGAAAACTTCTTAAACTTGCTTTATGGACATCATGTTCCTACAGATATTAATAGTAAATCGTACATTAACTCTGTTCGATATCAAAGTGCTAAATTTGATTCTGTATTTAATCTCGCACTTAGAGAAGTAAATGATGCTAAAAGAATGGAGCTGTACAGAGAAGCTGATCAAATCGCTGTTGATGACGCAGCAATAATGCCTATTTTTTACGATGAAAATACTAGATTATTACAAGTATATGTGAAAAATTTCCCTTCAAACGCCATGGAATACAGAGATATGACAAGAGTTTATTTCGATTATGATGATGAATAATAAAAAATAACCCCATTAAAAACCTTAATAATTAATTATTAGGGTTTTTTTTATTCCTTTTCTATATTACCTTTTATAGCATTAATGCGTATTATTGCATAAAAAACATATAATGAGTAAAGTAGCACTAATTACAGGAATTACAGGTCAAGATGGCGCTTATTTAGCAGAGTTTCTTTTAAATAAAGGCTATGAAGTTCATGGTATAAAGAGAAGAAGTTCTTTATTTAACACCAATAGAATTGATCATCTTTACACCGATTTACACGAAGAAAACGTTAAATTTTTTCTTCATTATGGAGACATGACCGATTCTACCAACCTAATAAGAATTGTTCAAGACACCCAGCCTGACGAAATTTACAATTTAGCTGCTCAATCTCACGTAAAAGTGTCTTTCGAAACCCCAGAATATACCGCTAATTCAGATTCGTTAGGAACTTTACGTTTGCTAGAAGCCATTAAAATTTTAAAACTAGAAAAGAAAACCAAATTTTACCAAGCCTCTACTTCCGAACTTTATGGTAAAGTACAAGAAGTACCACAAACCGAAGAAACCCCATTTTACCCAAGAAGCCCTTACGCAGTTGCAAAATTATATGGTTTTTGGATTACAAAAAATTACCGAGAAGCCTATGATATGTACGCCTGCAACGGTATTTTATTCAACCACGAAAGCCCACTAAGAGGAGAAACATTTGTAACAAGAAAAATAACAAGAGGCGTTGCCAGAATAAAATTAGGCATGCAAAAAAAGATTTACCTAGGAAATATTGATGCCAAAAGAGATTGGGGACACGCAAAAGATTACGTTGAAGGAATGTGGTTGATGTTACAACAAGACAAACCAGAAGATTATGTTTTAGCAACAGGCACAACAACTGCTGTCCGTGATTTTATTACCATGGCTTTTAAACACGTAAACATTTCCATTAAATGGGAAGGAAAAGGCGTTGACGAAAAAGGAATAGATAAAAAAACAGGAAATATATTAGTAGAAATTGACCCAAAATACTTTAGACCAACAGAAGTAGATTTATTAATTGGAGACCCAAGTAAAGCAAAACAAAATTTAGGCTGGGAACCAAAACACGATTTAAAATCTCTCGTAAAAGATATGGTTGATGCAGATTTACAGTTATTTACAAGAGACAAATATTTATTAGAAGGAGGTCATAATATTTTAAATTACAATGAATAAAGCTGCTAAAATTTATGTTGCCGGCCATAAAGGAATGGTTGGTTCAGCAATTCTTAGAAAATTAAAACAAGAAAGATTTTCTAATTTAATTTATAAAACTTCTAGCGAATTAGATTTAACCAATCAGGAAGCAGTTAACCAATTTTTTAATACAGAAAAACCTGAATATGTTTTTTTAGCAGCAGCAAAAGTTGGTGGTATTCAGGCAAATAGCGTTTATAGGGCAGATTTTATTTATAAAAATATTATGATTGAAGCAAATGTTATTCATGCTGCTTATATAAATAAAGTGAATAAACTCTTGTTTTTAGGTTCTTCTTGTATTTATCCAAAAATGGCAACTCAACCATTAAAAGAAGAATATTTATTAGCCGGTTACTTAGAAAAAACCAACGAACCATACGCCATAGCAAAAATTGCAGGCATTAAAATGTGCGAAGCATATAGAGAGCAATATAATTGCAATTTTATCGCAGCCATGCCAACCAACCTTTACGGACCTAACGATAATTACAATTTAAACAATTCGCACGTACTGCCTGCCCTTATCAGAAAATTTCATGAAGCCAAAATAAATAATGAACCCACAGTAGAAATTTGGGGGACAGGCACACCGCTTCGAGAATTTTTATATGTTGATGATTTAGCCGAAGCATGCTTGTTTTTGATGAAAAATTATAACGAAGAACTTTTTGTTAATGTAGGTTCTGGACAAGATTTAAGCATTAAAAAACTAGCCGAAACAATAAAAAATATTGTAGGTTTTAAAGGAAATTTAACCTTTAATACTTCTAAACCAGATGGAACTCCACGAAAATTACTAGATGTATCTAAAATTAACAACCTAGGCTGGAAACATAAAACTAGCATTACCGAAGGTATTAAAAAAGTATATGAAGAAGTAAAACAAATGCGTTTTAATTGAATGAAAAATACTTTTTTATTTTTATTTTCCCTGTTTACAATCAGCTCTTTTGCTCAAATTTTAGAAGTAAATCAGCCTGCTTTTGGCGAATTTCCATTTTTTAACACCTCCTTTATTAAAACCAATAAAATAAAAACTATAATTGCCTCTCGTTCTTCTAAAAAAGTAAAAGATATTATTAGAAAAAAAGGGCTCGATTATGAATACAGATTTAACACAAATGGGACTTTAAAAAGTCAAATGACTACCTTTTTAAAAAAAGGACACCTTAAAGATACCAACATTGTTACTTATCAATATAATAAAGAAGGTAAGGTTATTTGTATTAGAAAAAGTGATAATGGAGGGTATTTTTCTAATAATTATAAATTAGATGATGATGGAAACATCGTTAAACAAACTTATTGTAGAGATGAAAATGCTTCTCATTCTAAAAATAATTTTAAACTTTTAAAACAATACATTATTACAAGTGATAGTTTTTCTTATGACAAACCAAGTGAGAATCAGGTAAAAAAAATATTTTATAATAAATACAACAAACGTTATAAAATACAAACATCTTATTACAACGAATATGGCTATTTAGTGGAAAAATACACTAAATTTCTTATCGGAAATAGCAAATCTAAAATAAGCTATCAATACGATAAAAAAGGGAGGTTATCGAGAATAGATAATTTTTCTGATTTATCGCAAAACAACAAAATAAGTAAAACCTACATTTACGATGAAATTGGTAATGTTTTAGAAATAAAAAATTACGAAAATGATAAATTTATCACAAGTAAGCAGTTTTTATATGACGAAAAAACAATGCTTTTAACCGCTCAAATAATTAAAGATATTGACACCGAATTTATTAGAATAATTCAATATCGATACACTTTTTATTAGCCTTCAATTATTCTCCCCAGCGATAGCTTTCTTTTTCAATATTCATCAAATCTATAACTCGATCAGTAACCGTTTGAGCAAGCTCTTCAATAGTTTTTGGTTGGTTATAAAAAGAAGGTGTGGCAGGGCAAATAATTCCGCCAGCCTCTGTAATTAGCTTCATATTGTTAATGTGAATTAAGCTGTAAGGCGTTTCCCTAACAACCAAAATTAGTTTTTGCCTTTCTTTTAAAATTACATCGGCAGCACGGGTTAGTAAATCGTTAGAAATACCATTGGCTATTCTGCCCAAAGTTCCCATAGAACAAGGAATAATAACCATTGTATCATATTTTGCCGAACCAGAAGCAAAAGGGGCATTAAAATCATTTTTATCATAAAAAGTAAACGGATATTTTTTATAATCTTCATTAGCTAATTCGTGTTGCCAAACAATTTTTGCATTGTCTGACAGTAAAACGCCAATCTCAGTATTATTTATTTTTGATAGAAATTCAAGGATAATTTTTGCATAAATACTACCCGAAGCCCCTGTAATGGCAATTATTATTTTTCTTTTTTTATGATTCACTTATTCTCCAAATTGATATCTAACAGTAAGGTTTAAATCAACATTGTACCACCCTCTATTTAATAGTTTATTAAAAATACCAATGTTCTGGTCAAAGTTTTGAAAGTTTCTAAAGGGTAATAGTGAATTTTTTGAACGAAAATTAGCAGAAAAATGATTGTTTAGTTGGTAATAAAAGCCAATAAATCCACCAAAATCATACTTCTTAATAGGGTAATTAACAACAGGAATTTTACCAAATTCATCTTCCATCTTATAATTAAGTAACGCACTATAATATAGCCCTGTTTCAAAAATAAATTTTTTGTATTGAAAGCGTAAAGCAATAGGTATTTCAATGTAGTTAAGACTTAATTTAAATGCATCATAATCGCTTTTACTAGGTTTTGCATTTTTCTGACTCCCTTTATTGATATAATAAATTTCAAATTGAGCAGACCAATCTTTAGCTAATTGGGTATTTGTAAATCCTCCTATTATTAATCCAAGTTTATTATACCCTGCATAACCATCTCCCTCAACTTGAGTAGCACTTAAACCAAAAATGGTTCCTGCTTTAAATACTTGAGCCAAGGAATTTTGATAGGCAAACAAAAAAATTAAAGCTGAAATTAAATAAAACTTCATCATCCAAAGGTAATAAAAAGCACTTGAATAATTAGTTTAAAATCATTTAAAAGTTGTTAGCTATTGGCATTAAAAATTTCTGCTAACTTGTCTTGAAGCTCCTGACCTCTTATGTCTTTAGCAATAATTTTTCCGTTTTTATCAATTAAAACAGAATGAGGGATACCTCTTACACCATAAATTTTACCAACCGCATTCTTCCAACCTTTTAAATCACTAACTTGTGTCCATATTAAGCCATCTTTTTTAATGGCTTTCAACCATTTTTCTTTATCCGCATCAAAAGAAACACCTAATATTTTAAAGCCTTTTTTATGATATTTTTTATATGCAGCAACTACATTTGGATTTTCTCTACGGCAAGGACCACACCATGATGCCCAAAAATCGATTAAAACATAGCTTCCCCTGTATGTTTCTAATGAAACAGGATTTCCGTCTTTATCATTCATGGTAAACGTTGGTGCTATCTTTCCGATAGCTGTACTATTAAGAACGGTAATTCTATTTTCTATCTGTTTTACATATTCTGATGTTCTGATAGTATCAGAAAAATCTTTGTCTAATGCTTTTAACACTTTTACATCTTCATTTAACATGTATTTTAATACTAAATAAGGGGCAATTACAGTGTTTGAATTGGCTTGAATAAACTCTTGAATAAAAATTTCTCGTAAAGAATCTTGATAAGAATATTTAACATCTAAATCTTCCATCTGTTTTTTGTTAGCACTTTTTTCTGCCAAAAAATATTGTTCAGCAATTGTGTCCATTTCTCCTTCATAGACGCTTATCTTATTATTAAAATCTTTTAATTGCTTATTTATTGTTGAGCCCGTAATAGAAAAATTATTTTTATCAAGAGATGAACCTGTAACCAAAATATTACTGTTTTCTACAAATATGGAAATTTTATCCTCTTCTCTATCAAAAAAAACGTATTCCATTTTAGGAAGTTGGACACTTCCTGTAAATAAAAACTTACCATTATGAATGGGTACAGAATCAATTTTAACAAACTCCCCATCTGTATAATTAGCTAAATAAGCTTTTTTATAACCTACACTATCTAGTTTAATTTCAATACTAAATGTTGGCGTTTTAGTCTGTCCAACAATTTCTTTTTTGCTTGTATTTTCACAAGATAAAATAATTAATATTATAAGTATTGCACTAATTTTTTGTACAACATATTTTTTCATAATCTTCTTTATAAAATTTACTCCAAGATTAAATATAAAAACAAAATACCATGCAAAATAATTAGTATGTTTCTATCAATTTTTTAGTTAAGGTTGGAATCCCAATACTAGCTTTTTCTTTTATTATTTCGATATTATTTATTAATCCTTTATTTACATCCTTCGGGTCTATCAAATATTTTTTACACTTATCGGTAACATGATTAACAATGTTTGCTGCGGGGTAAACGTTTAAAGAGGTTCCGATAATAATTAAAATGTCAGCGATTTCACAAATTTTAATGGCTATATCCATGTTTGGTACAGGTTCGCCAAACCAAACGACATCTGGTCTTAATTGTTTATTATTTTTGCAATAATCACCATAATTTATGGTCGTTATTTTGTGTTTTTCATTTTTATCAACAACACTTCTTGATTTTAATATCTCACCATGTAAATGTAAAACCTTAGTAGAACCAGCTCTTTCGTGTAAATCATCAATGTTTTGAGTAATAATTTCTACATTATAGTAATGCTCTAATTCTACTAAAGAGATATGAGCTTTGTTTGGCTTAGCAGCCACAACCTGTTTTCTTCTTAAATTATAAAACTCTAAAACCTTTTTAGGATTTTTAATCCAAGCTTCGGGCGTGGCTACTTCATTAATATTGTATTTTTCCCATAATCCTCCACTATCCCGAAATGTTTTTAACCCACTCTCAGCACTAATACCAGCTCCAGAAAAAACAACTATATTTTTCACAATAGTAAATTAACTTTTATTGTTGTAAAAATATTCATTTTTTTATTGATTTGAATGAGTAGATAATAATAAATATAATACTAACTTTACGAGTTTGATTAAAAATTTCTCATGAAAAAATCTAGGAAATATAAAGAAGCTTTAGACTACCATTCACACGGTAAAGCAGGAAAAATAGAAGTCAATCCAACAAAGCCTTATAGATCTCCTCGTGACTTAGGTTTGGCATATTCTCCAGGAGTAGCAGCACCATGTCTCGAAATTAAAGAAAAACAAGATGATGTGTATCAATACACAGCAAAAGGCAACTTGGTAGCTGTAATTTCTAATGGAACTGCTGTTTTAGGCTTAGGGAATATTGGTCCCCATGCTGCGAAACCAGTTATGGAAGGAAAAGGCTTGCTGTTCAAAATTTTTGCCGATATTGATGTTTTTGATATTGAAGTTGACGCTTCTAATGTCGATTTATTTGTAAACACTGTTAAAGCAATCTCACCAACTTTTGGAGGTATTAATTTAGAAGATATTAAAGCCCCTGAATGTTTTGAAATTGAAGAACGATTAAAAAAGGAACTGAAAATTCCCGTAATGCACGATGACCAGCATGGTACAGCAATAATATCTTCTGCTGCCTTACTTAATTCCGCTGAGCTTACTAACAAAAAGATAGAAAACATTAAGTTGGTTGTAAGTGGAGCGGGAGCAGCAGCCATGTCGTGTACAAAATTATATACTTGCCTAGGAGTTAAGAAAGAAAATATTGTGATGGTGGATAGTTCTGGTGTAATTAGAAAAGACAGAAAAGGATTGTCTGGGTTAAAAAAGCTTTTTGCAACAGCAAGAAAAATTAATACCTTGGAAGAGGCAATTATTGGTGCTGATGTGTTTTTAGGATTATCTAAAGGAGGTATCTTAAGCAAAGAAATGGTTAAAAAAATGGCAAAAAACCCAATTGTATTTGCATTGGCAAACCCAGACCCCGAAATAACTTATGAAGATGCTTTAAGTGCAAGAAAAGATATAATTATCGCAACTGGTCGTTCCGATTACCCAAACCAAGTAAATAATGTATTAGGTTTCCCTTTTATTTTTAGAGGAGCCCTTGATGTAAGAGCAACTTGTATTAACGAAGAAATGAAATTAGCAGCAGTTAAAGCTATAGCAAATCTTGCAAAAGAAGCTGTTCCAGAAATTGTAAATGTTGCCTACCACGAAAAAACACTAACTTTTGGCAAAGATTTTATTATTCCTAAGCCACTCGATCCTCGCTTAATTACTACCGTAGCCCCTGCAGTTGCTAAAGCAGCTATGGATTCAGGAGTAGCTCAACATAAAATAAAAGATTTTAAATTATATAAACAAGAATTAGCAAAACGACTAGGGCTCGAAAATGAATTGCTTAAAAACATTACACTTAAAGCAAAAGGAGATCCAAAACGAATTGCTTTTGCCGAAGCCGATAATTATAAAATTTTAAAAGCAGCATTAATTCTTAACGAAGAAGGTATTGCCAAACCAATACTTTTAGGAAAAGTTAAAAAAATTGAAGCCTTGGTTGAAGAGTATAAACTAGATTTAGGAGATATTCCTATTATTGACCCACGAAGTTCTAGCCAAGATGAAACAAAACAGAAATATGCTGAATACCTGTTCAATAAAAGAAAAAGAAGGGGCGTTACACTTCCGGAGGCCAGAGACATGATGAGAAGCAGAAACTATTTTGGCTCTGCAATGGTTGAATTTGGAGATGCAGACGCCCTAATTTCTGGGCTAACAAGAAATTATAGAAATACCATAAGACCCGCAATGCAGGTTATTGGTGTTGATGATGATTGTGAAATTATAGCAGGAATGTACATTTTATTTACTAAGATGGGACCTTTTTTCTTTGCCGATACCACAATAAATGTAAACCCAACAGCACAAGAAATAGTTCATATTACTACTTTGGTTGCCAAAATTGTAAGACGATTTAAAATGGAGCCAAAAGTAGCTTTACTTTCCTACTCTAACTTTGGCTCTGCCGATGGTGAAGATCCATTAAAAATGAGAGAAGCAACAAAAATTTTGCACGAACAACATCCCGATATAATTGTTGATGGAGATATTCAAGCAAATTTTGCTGTAAACAGAGACTTAAGAACAGAAATTTTCCCGTTCTCAGAATTGGCTAAACAAAAAACCAATACCTTAATATTTCCCAACCTTTCGGCAGGAAATATTGCCTATAAATTAATGCAAGAAATGGGTGGCTCTGAAGCCATCGGACCAATATTACTAGGTATGAAAAAACCAGTCCATATTTTGCAGTTAGGAAGTTCGGTTAGAGAAATTGTTAATATGGTAACCATTGCAGTTGCAGATGTACAAACTAGAAAATAATTATGATAGCACAAATAAAAGGAAGATTAATTGAAAAAACACCAACCTACGTTGTAATAGATTGCAATGGTGTTGGATATGAATTAAAAATTTCGTTAAATACCTATTCCAAATTGGGAGATAATGAATTTTGCACCCTATTTTCTCACTTTGTTGTTAGAGAAGATGCACAACTTTTGTATGGATTTAAAGAGAAAAGCGAAAGAGAATTGTTTAGATTATTAATCTCTGTTTCAGGGGTTGGTTCAAGTACCGCAATGATGATACTGTCATCATTATCTCCTGCCGAAACAAAAAATGCTATTTTAACAGGTGATGTACCTACCCTTAAAGGTGTTAAAGGAATAGGTATAAAAACAGCCGAAAGAATAATTATTGATTTAAGAGATAAAATTTCTAAACTTGAAGGTATTGATAATACAATTTCTACCTCTTTACACAATACTATTAAAGAAGAAGCGTTAAGTGCTTTGATTATGTTAGGTTTCGCAAAAAAACCTGCAGATACCGCATTAACTAAAATTATAGCAACTAGGGAAGAACTAACTGTTGAGGAACTTATTAAACGAACTTTAAAGAACCTTTAGTAAGAGTATTATTAATTTGAATTTTAAAGTAAACAAATATACAAAGTTTGGCTTTGCCTTTGGCTTGGTAGCCATTCTTATGGCTATAAACCTCCTTTCCTCCCCTAATTATTCTAATGCAACTCCTCTTAAGAATAGCATTAAAACACTGCTTGTCGATAGCCCTGATATTGATTTAAAATATCCGTTTGCTGATGGAATAGGAGGGCCAGAAGAACATAATACAGGTGGCTTATATTTAAACAACCCTAGTAATATAAAATCAGGATTCCAATACGACCCAGAAACAGGCACTTATAATTACTACGAAAAAATAGGAGATAGATTATTTAAATACCCGACCTATATGAGTTTTGATGAATATTTAAAATACGATTCAAAAAAATCTTTACAAGATTACTGGAAACAAAAATCAGAGGCGGAAGACATTAACCAAACAAAAGGATTTA
This sequence comes from uncultured Vicingus sp., assembly GCA_964625955.1. Taxonomy (GTDB): domain Bacteria; phylum Bacteroidota; class Bacteroidia; order Flavobacteriales_E; family Vicingaceae. The sequence continues at coordinate 34,807 of CAZVEW010000001.1, forward strand.
AACCTTTAATTATTAGTAAAAATGCAGGTATTTTTGGTGATGGTCCTATTGAAATAATACCGCAAGGTTCCGCAGAATTATCGTTTGGTATAAATAGGTCAACAAGAGACAACCCTGCTTTACCTGTTGACCAAAGAAGTACGACAACTTTTGATTTTAATCAAAAAATACAGTTAAATGTTGTAGGAAATATTGGCTCTAAACTTAAATTAAAAACAAGTTATAATACAGAAGCAACCTTTGATTTTGAAAACCAAATGAATATCGGCTATACGGGAAATGAAGATGAAATACTTCAAAAAGTTGAAGCAGGAAACGTATCCTTACCTTTGAAAGGCTCTTTAATTAGTGGCAGTCAAACCTTATTTGGTATAAAAACAGAAATGAAATTTGGAAGGTTATCTGTTACAACTGTTCTATCCCAAGAAAAAGGAGAAAAAAAAGAAATTACTGTTCAAGGAGGTGCTCAAATACAAAAATTCGAAAAAGAGGCCTCTCAATATGAAGAAAATAAGCACTATTTTTTGTCCCAATATTTTAGAGACACCTACGAAAATTCATTATCAACCCCTCCAGTCATATCTTCTCGTGCAAACATCACTAAAATAGAAGTTTGGGTTTCTAATGTTAACCATTCTGTAGTAAACACTAAAAATATTATTGGATTTATGGATTTGGGCGAAGGAACGCAAGCAAACATTTACAATGACCCCTTAATTACTGATGCTAACACTACTCCAAATAAAAACTACCCTGATAATTATGCTAATACTCTTTACCCTGATTTAACAGCAAACCCTATTAACCCTTTGTATGATACAACAGCAATAAGAGGTTTTGTAAACGCAAGCCAAGCACTAGAAAGTATTGGATATAAAAATGGTATCGATTTTGAAAAATATGAAAATGCACGTTTATTACAACCAACAGAATTTACATTAAATGCCCAGTTAGGCTATATTTCGTTAAATTCATCCCTTAATTCTGATGATATTTTAGCTGTATCTTTCCAATATACATTAGATGGCAAAGTATACCAAGTTGGTGAGTTTTCTACCGATGGGGTTAGTGGTCAGAATGCCTTATTTGTAAAATTATTACGAGGAACAACCATAAACACTAAATTGCCAACATGGAATTTAATGATGAAAAATGTTTATTCTTTAGGGGCTTTTAATATTTCATCTAAAGATTTTTTCTTAGATATTTACTTTTTAGATCCTGCTACTGGCGTTGAAATTCCTTTTATCCCTGAAGGAGCAATAAATGGACTACCTTTAATTAGTGTTTTAAACTTAGACAGGGTAAATACAATTAACCAAGCTAACTCCGATGGGGTATTCGATTTTATTAATGGCATTACTATAAACGCAAATACTGGAAGGGTTTATTTTCCCGTATTAGAACCATTTGGATCACATTTAAGAAGTAAATTTACAAATCCGCAGCTAGCCGATAAATATGCCTACGATTCACTTTATGTTACCACACAAACCTTAGCGGAGCAAGATGCAACTAAAAATAGGTTTAAAATAAAAGGGCAATATTCCTCCTCCTCAAGCTCCGATATTAGACTAAACTCCATGAACATTCCTCAAGGATCCGTAGTTGTTACCGCTGGGGGAGCAACACTTACTGAAAATGTTGATTACACCGTTGATTATAACTTAGGAAGTGTTAAAATTATAGATGACGGAATTTTACAATCAGGTACACCAATAAAAATATCTTTAGAAAGTCAATCGCTTTTCAATATTCAAACCAAAACATTAATGGGATCTCGCCTCGATTATAAATTTAACGATGATTTTAATATTGGAGGTACTATTCTTAAACTTTCAGAAAAACCATTAACTCGTAAAATAAATTTAGGAGACGAACCTATCAATAATACCATTTGGGGGCTCGATTTTACTTATAAAAAAGATGTTCCTCTACTTACACGATGGGTAGATAAATTACCTATTTACAGTACTAAACAAAAATCTACAATTACATTAGAAGGCGAATTTGCACAACTAATTCCGGGCAACCCAAGTGCTATTACTAAAAATGGCGTAGCTTATTTAGATGATTTTGAAGGAAGCCAATCAACCATTGATATGACAACCGTATCACAATGGAAATTAGCGAGCACCCCACAAGGGCAATCCGACTTATTTCCTGAAGGAGTACTGCCTTATTCTGACTCATTAGCTTTTGGATTTAATAGAGCAAAATTGGCATGGTATGTTATTGATCCTCTATTTTGGAGAAATGACTCCAGAACACCCCCAAATGTAAAAAATGATCCAACCATGCAATCTAACCACTACATGAGAGAAGTACTAGAAACAGAAGTATTTCCCTTTAAAAGCCCTAATAACGGAATAGTCACAAACTTATCCGTTTTAGATTTGGCCTATTATCCAACAGAAAGAGGAATGTACAACTTTGATGATGGCTCCGTTCCTTCAATTGGTTCAGGAATGACTTCTACAGGAACATTAATTAACCCAACAACCAGATGGGGAGGAATTATGAGAAAAGTAGAAACAACCGATTTTGAATCTTCAAATGTGGAATTTATTCAATTCTGGGTAATGGATCCTTTTAACAGTGAAGATGGAGATCCCACCTCATCTGGAGGAAAACTATATTTTAATCTAGGAAATATTTCTGAAGATGTATTAAAAGACTCCAGAAAAAGCTTTGAAGATGGGCTACCAAATACAGCCATAGATTATTCTACCGGATCTAACATAAACTTAGTAGATACCACTATTTGGGGAAGGGTTCCAACTGTTCAATCCTTAGTAAATGCATTTGATAACACACCTAGCACTCGCCCTTACCAAGATGTTGGTTTAGATGGTTTAAATAATGTAGATGAAGCTAGTTTTTTTCCAAATTTTAGCACATTTACCGATTTACAAGGAAACCTTGATCCCGCAGGAGATAATTACCACTATTACAGAGGTGATGATTACGATAGCCAAGGATTAGATATACTACAACGCTATAAAATGTATAATGGAGTAGAAGGCAACTCTCCAGTAGTAACTCAAGGTTATTCAACACAAGCAACAACCCTTCCAGATATTGAAGATTTAGACCAAAATAATAACTTAGATTTTAGAGAAAGTTATTACCAATATTCAATTGATTTAAACCCAACAGAAGTTAACCCCAACAATATCGGAAACAATTACCTTACAGATGTATTAGAAACTAATGTTACCACAAAAGATGGTAGAAACAGGACTATAAGATGGTATCAATTTAAAATTCCTATCAGAGAGCCAGATAAGGTAGTAGGCGGTATTACCGATTTTAAATCCATTCGATTTATGAGAATGTTTTTAAAAGGATTTAACAAAAAAATAGTGTTACGATTTGCAAGATTAGACTTAGTAAGAGGTGAATGGCGAAAGTATGCTGGAAACTTATTAAGCCCAGGTGATTACATAGGAACCGATAACAATACTACTACTTTTAATATTTCGGCTGTTAATGTTGAAGAAAATAGCGAAAAACAACCTGTAAACTATATTATCCCCCCAGGTATTGATAGAGAAATAAACCCTAATCCATCAACAGGTAATGATTTAAGACAACTAAACGAACAATCTTTATCGTTAAATATTTGTAATTTAAATGATGGAGATGCCCGTGCTGCTTACAAAGTAATGGATGTAGATATTCGAAGATACAAAAGATTAAAAATGTTTGTACATGCCGAAGAAAGCAACCCCGCCATGCCTTTAAACGATGGCGATTTGTCTGTGTTTATTAGAATGGGAACCGATTTTGATGATAATTATTACGAGTACGAAGTGCCACTAAAAGTTACTCCTGCAGGTAAATACAACACAGAAAATAGTAGTAATGCTAGTGATAGATTAATTGTTTGGCCAGAGTCCAATAATATTGATTTACAATTTTCTAAACTTACGGATATGAAAATTAAACGAAATAGTTTGCTCGGTGATGCTTCAAATGGGGTTTTAATTATAAAACCGTACGAAACTAAAGACGGAAATAATACCATGAGAATAAAAGGAAATCCAAACTTAGCAGAAGTTAGGGTTTTTATGATTGGCATTAGAAACGCCAAACAAAGCCCACTAACGCTAGACGATGATGGACTTACAAAATGTGCAGAAATATGGGTAAATGAATTAAGAATGGCAGATTTTGATAATGCTGGTGGCTGGGCAACAAAATTAAGAATGACAACCCAACTAGCAGATTTAGGAAACTTTACCATAGCAGGAGATTATAGTACTCCTGGTTTTGGAAGTATTGAACAAAAATTAAACGACAGACAACAAGAAACACGAAAAAGCTACGATTTATCAACAAGTATTGAATTAGGAAAATTTATTCCTGAAAAAGTAGGCATCAGCTTACCAATGTATTTTGGCGTTTCACAAGGAATTGTTACTCCTCGATACAACCCCTTAGATCCTGATTTAGAATTAAAAGATTTATTAAAAAATAGCGTATTATCTCAAAGGGCAAGAGATTCTATCAGCACAAGAACCGAAGAGTTTACCAAAAGGCGGAGCATTAACTTTACCAATGTAAGAAAATTACCTTCAAAAACACGTAAAAAGCCCCATTTTTACGACATATCTAATGTTTCGCTAAATTATGGTTACACACAATCGGATTTTAGAGATTATAACACCGAATTCGATAGCCGAAAAACATGGAAAGGAGGTATAGCTTACGCTTTCAATAACAACCCTAAAAACCACAAACCTTTTGGAAAAGCAAAATTTGCCAAAAAGAAAGGACTTAAATTTATCAAAGATTTTAATTTTTATCTAGCCCCCAAACAACTCTCTTTTCAGTCGGACATGGATAGGGCTTATTCTAAACGAAGATCAAGAAATAATACTGGCTTTGATTTTAAACTACCAACATATTACCAAAAACATTTTTATTGGAACAGAATATATAGCTTAAAATACGACATAACAAAAGCCTTAATTTTCGATTTTAACGCAACAAATAACGCTACCATCGAAGAACCATTAACCTTTAACGGGCAACAAACTTTCGGTAGGGTAGATAAAAATATTCCCGACCAATACCAATCTTGGAAAGATACCGTTAAACAAAGCCTTTCTCAATTTGGAACAAATACACATTATCACCATAATTTCAATATAAATTACACTGTTCCTATCAATAAATTACCTTTGTTAGATTTTGTTACGCTATCCACCAAATACTCGGGAGATTATGATTGGTTAAGGGCTCCAATAGGAGCAGACTCTTTAGGAAATACCATTCAAAACTCAAATACCATTACAATGAATAGTCAGTTAAACATGACCAAGTTATACAATAATATAGGCTTTTTAAAGAAGGTTAAAAAACGTGCCAGAGAACGAGCTAGAATGCGGAGATTACAACACAGAAAGCCAGACCCGAAAAAAACAGCCGTACAAAATGCTAAATTAAAAGGCTGGAAAGCAGGCACACCTCCTCCTGACATAAAATTTGTTAAAAAAATGTTTAAAGATACAGGTTCTTTAAAGATAGAATTATGGAAAAAGAAAATACCTATTCACCCCATGGATGCTTTTTGGACACTTATGATGAGCCCAAAAAATGTGTCGGGAACTTACTCAAGAAACCGAGGAACTTTATTGCCCGGCTATAACCAGAACACAGAAATATTAGGCTCAAATCCGAGCTTTGACGCACCGGGTTTTAACTTTATTTCTGGTGTTCAAGAAGCTAACTTTGCCGCAAGTGCCGCTAACAATAATTGGTTAATACCAAATTCTTCTTTACTATATAATTACAACAACACCTATTCAGAAAATTATAATCTTAGGGCAACCTTGCGACCCATAAAATCATTACGAATACAGTTAAACGCTACCCGTAATTACTCAACAAACAATATACAACAATTCTTTTGGAACGATTCTATTAACGATTATGAATTTGTAACACCCGTTCAAACAGGTAATTTTAGTATGTCTTTCGTCTCTTTAAAAACAGCTTTCTCAAAAGATGGAAAACTCAACAGGTCATCAAAAGTATTTGAACGGTTCTTGGCAGAACGATCTGTTATTTCTCACCGATTAGGCGATAAAAATCCTAATTCTATTAACTCTAACAACGAATATAGTGATGGTTATAATGCAACATCACAAGACGTATTAATTCCTGCATTTGTTGCTGGTTACGCTGGCAAAAGCGGTAACAATGTAACACTCGGTAATTTTAGCAAATACATTCCCTTGCCAAATTGGAGAATTACCTTCGATGGCTTAAGCAAAATACCACTTATCCGTAAAGCATTTAAAAGGTTCTCTATCACCCATTCTTATCGCTCTACTTTTAATGTTAGTTCATTTACATCTAATTTAACTTACGAAAGCCGAAACGGAGCAGCCAGTGCAAGAAATATTGATGCCAACTTTATACCTGAATTACAAATTGCTACAATTTCAATATCCGAGCAATTTAGCCCTTTGGCAGGAGTTAGTATGACACTACAAAACAATATGCTTATTAAATTTGAATACAAACAAGACAGAAATGCTTCATTAAGTTTAGCTAACAATCAAATAACCGAAGTTAAAGGAAGTGAATGGACAATTGGTACAGGATATAAATTTAACCGTGTACGATTCCCTTTTATCAAAAAAGTAATAGTAAGTCCTTTAGATTTAAGAGTAGATGTATCGATAAGAAATAATAACACCATTATTAGGCGAATTGTTGAAGAAATTAGCCAACTTACTAGCGGACAACGTGTATTATCCATTAAATTTTCTGCCGATTATAAAATTAGTAGAAGGTTAAATATTAGGGCGTTCTATGACTATAACTCTACAAAACCATTTATATCAACAACCTACCCTACTTCTAATACAAATGCAGGATTTAGTTTAAGATTCTCCTTATCGTAATAAAAATTGTTAAAAAATACCTTTTCGTAAACAGAAATTAGGAATTAAGCCGAAGAAATTAGAATTTAGCACAAAATTTATGAAGAAACTATCAATATTATATAATTAAAAACTTAAAAAGATGAATATACCATCAGATTTAAAATACACCAAAGACCACGAGTGGCTTAGCTTAGAGGGAGATATTGCAACAATAGGCATTACCGACTTTGCACAAGGCGAATTAGGAGATATTGTTTATGTAGAAATTGAAACTGAAGGAGAAATCTTAAACAAAGAAGAAATTTTTGGTACTGTTGAAGCTGTTAAAACCGTTTCTGACTTATTTATGCCTGTTACTGGCGAAGTAATTGAGTTTAATACAGCCATAGAAACTAATCCAGAAACTGTAAACTCAGACCCCTACAAAACTGGATGGATGATAAAAGTAAAAATGTCGAATACCGATGAAGTAAATGAATTACTTACTGCCGACCAATACAAAGAATTAATAGGATAATTTTCCTAATAAACATCGATGAATAAAAAATTGAAAATTTTACCAGCAGCCATTTGGCTACTGGTAATCTTGTTTTTAAGTGGTTATCCTGGCAACAAACTTCCGCCCGCCCCTTTTTTTCAGTTCGATAAACTAATACATTCAATAATGTATTTTGCTCTCTACTTTTTTTTAGCAATTGCCTTTTACAAACAATATTACCAAACCAAAACACGTTTAAAAGCAAAAATATTAATTAGTTTCTTTGCTGTTTTTTATGGAGGGTTTATGGAAATTCTTCAACATTACATCTTTATAAACAGAAGCGGTAATTTTTACGATTTTGCAGCCAATACTTTTGGAGTTATCATTGGAATTCTTTTCTTTCCGCTAATAATTAAAATACTACCGATAAACAAATGGCTTGGATAAAGTAGATTTTACTGTAATTAAAAAATTAATTTTATTACACTTAAACTAAAGATTATGAAATACTTAATCCAATTCGAATTTCAAAAAGATAAAGAATCAATATTTTGGTTACCCCTCTTTTTCGAAACTGAAAACTTAGAAAAAGCCAATAATTTAGCCAAAACTTTTCATACTTTCTTAAAAGATAACTTTAAAACAGTTAACAACTATAATATTGATTTATATGATGAAAATAGTAGTAATAATCAAATAATTAAAAATTATGTTGAAAACGAAATAAAAGGAGAATATTACCTATTAAACCCATTTTTAGAACAAAAAATTGAAGAAATTGATGAGAAAACAAACCGAGAAATAACATTTAAAAGAGATTTTTTTCTTAAAGAATACAACAAAAAAGAGATATCTTACCTCGATTTTAAGAAGAATTCTATTTTAACACGAAAAATTTCGGATAATATTAATAACTTTGAACATTACTTAATTGTAAAACTTAAAAAAGCAGCAATTATCATGGAACCTAAAAAAAATCCAAAAGCAGACCTAGAAAGACTGAGAGGAGTATTAATGTTGGGAGGATTAATCGTATCAGGATTAATCGTTTTATCAATGATTAACTTTAAATTCTACGATGTTAAAGCTAGTGAACTTGGTCAGTTAGTTGTACAAGATGAGGAAGAAGACATTATTCCTATTACGGAACAAAATACACCACCACCACCACCACCTCCTCCTCCTCCAGCAGCACCAGAGGTGCTTGAAATTGTAGAAGATGATGTTGAAATTGAAGATGATGTTGAAATAAATACAGAAGCTGATGCAAACACCGTTGTTGAAGAGTTTGCTGTAGAAGAAGAACCAGAAGAAGAAACTGTGTTTACCATTGTAGAAACCATGCCCTCTTTTCCTGGCGGAGTAAATGCAATGATGAAATATTTATCGGAACACATAAAATACCCGCCAGCAGCAAAAGCAAATGGAATAACAGGTAAAGTTTTTGTTAATTTTACCGTAGGTAAAGATGGTAAAATTAGAGATATTAAAATTTTAAGAGGAGTGAATGATTTGCTAGATAACGAAGCGAAAAGAGTAGTAAAATCATTTCCTACATGGTCGCCCGGAAAGCAAAGAGGAAAAGCGGTTAGCGTTTCGTACAACTTACCTATTAACTTTGTATTGAAATAAAATTTGACTAAAAAAAATAACAAAAACCTCTCTTTTAAGGGAGGTTTTTTATTTTGTTGCAAAAGAACTCCCCTTTAGTTTATTTTTGGATTAATTTATGCAATCTTTAAAACTATTGCATCTTTAAAGAAAATAACCAATAAAGCTATGAAAACAATAAAAATACTTGCATCAGGATTGTTTATCTTCTTTCTAATGAGTGCTTCGACTAAATGCTCATCAACAAAAACAACCGACAAAAAAACAATTACCAAACCATTATTAATTTATGCCAAAGGCAAGGTGTATAAAAAAGAATGGACTAAAGTAGATTCTTTAATGCAAAATGGTTTAACAAAATCGGCTTTAGCAGCAATAAAAGAAATTAATAAAAAAGCGAAAAGCGAAAATAACTACCAGCAAATTGTTAAAACCTTAATAGTAAAAGCAAAATTGCAATCTTACATCGAAGATGATGCTTTTGTCAAAACCATTCAAGAATTAATTTTAGAAACAACAAAATCGAGCTATCCTTTAAACCCTCTTTTACACTCAATGATTGCAGAATTGTATTGGCAATATTACCAAGATAATCGTTGGAAATTTCGTAACAGAACAACAACCGTTAATTTTAAAAACGATGATATTACCACGTGGGATTTAAAACATATTATTACAACAACAACCAAACATTATTTATTATCCATTAAAAATATCGATAGTTTAAAGCGTACGCCAATAACTGCTTTCGATGAACTAATTATTAAAAAAGATAGTGATAATCTTCGTCCGTATTTGTATGATTTTTTAGCCCACAGAACCCTCGACTTTTTTATGAACGAAGAGCCTTCTTTAACCAAACCTGTTTACGAATTTACCTTCGATAGCACAGCTTATTTAGCGGATAATAAAACTTTTATAAAATTGAAACTCGCGACAAAAGACACCTCTTCTTTAAAATATTATGCACTTAAAATATTACAAAGCTTAACAAAAACTCACCTTAGCGATACCAATAAAACTAGCTTAGTTGATGTAACTTTAAAACGCTTAAAATTCGTTAAAAATAATGCCACTTTCCAAAAAGCAGATTCTTTGTATTACCAAGCGATAACTTCACTTTATGCCAATTGTAAAAAATTACCCATTTCAACCGAAGTAGCTTACCAAATGGCAAACTTCCATTACTTAAATGGCAATAAATACGACCCTTTAAACCCCGAAAAAGAGCAATATAAATGGGAATTAAAGAATGCTAAAAACATTTGTTTAAATGCAAAAAAAACTTTCCCAAAATCATTAGGAGCTAAAAATTGTGATTTTTTACTCCATCAAATAGAACAAAAATTTTTAAATGTTAGCATAGAAAAAGTAAATGTGCCTAATCAACCACTTTTGGCAAAAATTATAGCCAAAAATATTAAGCAAGTATTTTTTAGGCTGTACAAAGTTAATTTCGATACCTATAAAAAATGGAATTTAAGCAACGAAAAAAAATTAACAAAAATTTTATCGCAACAACTTATTAAGAGCTGGAGCTTAGATTTAAAAGCCGATGGCGATTTTCAAAACCATGCAGGTTTGTTTAAAATTAGTCAACAAAATTTGGGATTTTATGTTTTATTAACTTCTACTAACAACCAATTTTCTTTCGATAAAGAAATTATTACCGCAACCCCTTTTTGGGTTTCTAACCTTAGTTACTTGAGCAGAAGTCTAAATAATGGTGGAGATCAGTTTTTTGTAATGGACAGAAGCACTGGAAATCCGATGGCAGGCGTTAAAGCAAAATTATATGTCGAAAAATATAGTTATACTTTAAGAAAATACGAATGGAAATCTTTTGCCACAAAAATTACCGATAAAAATGGTTCGTTTACCTTATTACCAGGCAATAGTTATCGAAATTATTATGTCAATTTTTCTTATAAAGAGGATAAACTCAATACTTTAGATAGAAACTACCAATCCCGAAAATATGATAAAAAAAACACAACACATATAAAAACTATTTTCTTTACCGATAGGGCAATTTATCGTCCCGGACAAACAGTTTATTTTAAGGGAATTGTTATATCAACCGACAATAATAACAACAATAAAATAAAAACAAATTTTAAATCTAACGTTGCCTTTTATGATGTAAATAATCAAAAATTAAAGGCTTTAAATTTAGTTACCAACGAGTATGGCTCGTTTAGTGGTTCTTTTGTCGCTCCAAATAATGGCTTAAACGGACAAATGCACATTAAAGATGGGCATGGTTCAAAATATTTTTCGGTAGAAGAATACAAACGCCCAAAATTTGAAGTAAAATTTAACCCAATTAAAGGAAGTTATAAACTAGCAGAAACTGTTAATGCTGTTGGCGTAGCTAAAACTTATGCTGGTGCTGCTTTAGCTGATGCAACCGTTAATTATCGGGTAGTCAGAAATGCTTCGTTTCCATATTGGTGCTTTTACCGTTGGGGATATTTACCACAAGCTGCCTCCATGGAAATTAAAAATGGCACAAGCACAACAAATGATAATGGCGAGTTTAAGATTGATTTTATTGCCAAACCAGATAAATCGGTAAAAAAAGAATTTTCGCCAACTTATTCTTATACCATTTATGCCGATGTAGTTGATGTAAATGGAGAAACCCACAGTGCTAATACTGCTGTTTATGTCGGCTATAAAGCTTTAAACATTAACATTACAATGCCCGAAAAAGTAAACAAAAATGGTGTTGATACTTTTAATTTTACCACCACCAATTTAAATGGAGAATTAGAACCCGCCAAAGGGAATGTTAAAATTTGGGCATTGCAACAACCAAATCAATTTTATAGAAAATCAATTATTGGTAAAGGAGATAGAAAATACATTACCAAAGAAGATTTTGTTAAAAATTTTCCTCACGATGTGTTTGATGATGAAAATAATCATTTTAAATGGAAAAAAAATATTAAAGTTTATGACCATGAATTTGACACAAAAAATAAGCAGTCATTTCAATTTTATCATTTACCAGAATGTAGTAGTGGTTATTATGTATTGGAAGCAACAACAAAAGATAAATTTGGACAAGATGTAAAGGAGATTAAATATTTTACCATCTTTAATGATATAGAAAAACACATACCAACCAATGAAATAAGCTGGTTTACAGAAATAAAAAAACAAGGTGAACCTGGCGAAAAAGCTGTTTTCTTAATAGGTTCGGCAGCAAAAAATGTAAATGTTTTATACGAAATTGAACACAAAAATAAAATTATTAGTTCAGAAAGAATTATTTTAAAAAGTGGTGAACAGCGTAAAATTATCATTCCTATTAAAGAAGCATTTAGAGGAAATTTTCAGGTACATTTTACTTTTGTAAAAATGGGTAGAAAATTTGCCTACACCTCTACCGTAACAGTTCCTTACACTAACAAACAGTTAGATTTAAAGTTTGAAACTTTTAGAAACAAATTATTACCAGGACAAAAAGAAACATGGAAAATAAAAATACAAGGTAAAAAAGGCGAAAAAGTAGCAGCAGAAATGGTGGCAACCCTTTACGATGCTTCTTTAGATGCTTTTAAACCTAATTATTGGGGATTAAATGTGCTACATTATGATTACAGTAATAGGTATTGGAAAAACAATGCTTCTTTTTTAACCTCCTCTTCTCGCTTACTTTCTAAATATAAATACAACTATTTTCGTTTTAAAAATAGAAGCTATAATTACTTAAATTGGTTTGGATTTAAATATTATTATGGAGGAAATCGTGTTTATTACGATTATCTTTCCGAAGAAGCAGTGATGGACGAAGATATAAGTGAAGTGAGGTCTGCTGAAAAATCAAGACCACGCAAGAAAAAATTTAGGGCTGTTAGTGCTCCTTCTTTCGAGTCATCAAATGATAAAAATGATTCACCCACACTTGCAAATACCACAGCGAGTACTCGTGGTACTGGAGGATCAAAAGATTTTGTAGCCGTAAAAGCACGTAAAAACTTTGCCGAAACGGCTTTCTTTTATCCACATTTAACCACCAACGAAAAAGGAGAAATCATCATTAACTTTACCATTCCTGAAGCCTTAACCAAATGGAAATTTATGAGTTTTGCTCACACCAAAGATTTAAAAACAGGCATGTTGTATGGAGAAACCGTAACACAAAAAGATTTAATGGTTTACCCCAATGCACCACGTTTTTTTAGAGAAAATGATAAAATGACATTCAGCACAAAAATTACCAACCTTTCGGGGAAAGATTTGACGGGTAGTGCTAAAATTTTCTTTTACGATGCTTTAACAGCTAAATTAATTACTGATAAATTAATAGTTGGTAAGGAAACAATTCCTTTTAATGTGAAAAAAGGAAAAAGTACTTCGGTAAATTGGCAAATAAAAATTCCAACAGGTTATTCAGCCATTACTTATAAAGTTATTGCAAAAGCAGGAAACTTTTCCGATGGCGAAGAAATGGCTATTCCTGTGTTAACCAATAGCATGTTGGTTACCGAAGCCATGCCATTGCCAATTAGAGGAAAAGGAACATTTAATTTCACATTTAATAAGCTGATAAATAGTAAGTTTGGTAAGAGTTCCTCCCCTTCGGGGAGGCTAGGAGGGGCTCATTATAAATTAACCTTAGAATTTACTTCAAACCCAGCATGGTACGCCATACAAGCCTTACCTTATTTAATGGAGTATCCTTATGAGTGTGCCGAACAAACTTTTAGTCGTTTTTATGCCAATTCAATTGCTTCGCACATAGCTAATTCAAATCCAAAAATAAAAGCAGTTTTTGAAAGTTGGAAAAAAAGTAGTCCAACAGCATTTTTATCTAATTTAGAGAAAAACCAAGAATTGAAATCTGTAATTTTAGAAGAAACCCCTTGGGTGCTAAACGCTCAAAACGAAAGTGAACGCAAAAAACGAGTAGGCTTGTTGTTTGATTTAAACCGAATGAGCAATGAATTAGGAAGAGCAGAAAAAAAATTACAGCAATTGCAAGTAAGTAATGGTGGTTGGACTTGGTTTAAAGGAATGCCCGAAAGCCGATACATAACCCAATATATTGTTACAGGCATGGGACATTTAGACCATTTGGGCGTAAAAAATATCAGAAAAGATTACAAAACTTGGAACATGGTTAAAAAAGCTGTTCGTTATTTAGATAATAGCATTAGAGAAGATTACGAATGGTTAAAAAAATATGATGTAGATTTAGATAAAGATCACATTAGCTATAATCAAATACAGTATTTATATGCACGTAGTTATTTTTTAAACGATGTAGCAATAAGCGATAGAAACAAAGAAGCATATAATTATTATTTAAATCAAGCTAAAAAATATTGGTTAAATAAAAGTAGGTACATGCAAGGAATGATTGCTTTAGCTTTACATAGAGATAATCAAGCAAAAACGGGAATTCCAGTTGAGCAAAAAATTATGGCTTCGTTAAAAGAAAATGCTATTAATAATGAAGAAATGGGCATGTATTGGAAAGATAATAAAGGTGGTTATTATTGGTATCAAGCACCAATAGAAACGCAAGCCTTATTAATTGAGGCTTTTGATGAGGTAGCTGATGACAAAAAAAGTGTTGAAGCCATGAAGGTTTGGTTGCTAAAACAAAAACAAACACAAGATTGGAGAACCACCAAAGCCACTACCGAAGCTTGTTATGCTTTATTATTGAGAGGAACAGATTTATTAGCTTCTGACCAATTAGTAGAAATAAAAGTGGGCGGAAAGTTAATTGACCCTGCAACAATGGAGGATGTAAAAGTGGAAGCAGGAACAGGTTATTTTAAAACATCTTGGAATAAAACAGAAATAAAATCCAATATGGGTAATGTAACTATAACCAAAAAAGACGATGGAGTGGCTTGGGGAGCAATGTATTGGCAATATTTTGAGCAATTAGATAAAATTACTTCGGCAGCAACACCATTAAAATTAGTGAAAAAATTATTTTTACAAAAAAATACACCAACAGGCATCGTAATAACACCAATTGTAGCAGAAACAAAATTAAAAGTGGGTGATAAAATTAAAGTAAGAATTGAATTGCGAGTGGATAGAGACATGGAATATGTGCACATGAAAGATATGCGTGCGGCAGGATTAGAACCAATAAATGTATTTTCGGGTTACCGTTATCAAGGAGGATTGGGCTATTACGAAAGCACCAAAGATGCTTCAACCAACTTCTTTTTCGATTACTTAAAAAAAGGAACTTATGTGTTTGAATATCCTTTGCGTGTAAATATGGCAGGAGATTTTTCTAACGGAATTTCTTCTATTCAATGTATGTATGCTCCCGAATTTACAGCTCATTCGGAAGGTGTACGCATAAAAGTTGGTCAGTAAGACAGTAGCAAAAAAAATCTTACTTTTGACTATGATGCTTCAGGCAACCGAATTGCCAAATCTAGCAGATTATTTATACAGCAATGCTCGAAATTTTAAAGAAGAAGGTTTGTTAGGAGTGGAAAACTTTTAAATGGTATTCGCTGTGCCATTAAAATTCTCTAATTTCGTTAAAACGAAAAAGTGAATTTAAAATGACAA
>CAZVEW010000002.1:0-38161 GCA_964625955.1 uncultured Vicingus sp.
GCCATCGCCCGCCCCGGCCTTGGTAGAGACCATGCGAAATGGCAGGCCGGAGTGTCGACATAATGGTTGAAAATAAATTCGGTATAACCAATTTCTTTGTTAACTTTTATGGCTGTACATGTGTCTGAAATTAAATCAATACAATAATTACTGCTATCTAGATTATGAAAAATTTTGATGCTGTTAAAATCGTAATAAGGAGTGTTTTCTCCTCTAAAATAAAACTTAAGATTGGTTGAACTATCTCTGGTGGTTGCGGTAATGCCAGCAGCACCCCAAGTGGCATGTTGTCTCGTTAAGGAATTACGAAAACCTTCCCATTTACCAGTTGAAGTACATTTGTAATAGTACGGATTATTGGTGTGAGCCAAACGGTAAGGAAAAAGAAATCCTCTTCCGCCATTTAGGTTGGGCGATAAGGTTTGAAAATCTCTTCTTAATTCATCAGACCAAATATCTGCTTGTAGGTGAGAACCGCCAATTTGCATGACATCTATTTTTCCTTTTCCCTGAAAAATAAGGGTATCTAATTTATTGAAAAATGTATTGTAGTTACTATTATCATTATAAAAATGGATGTAATTAGAATCATAAACCACAAAATTGTGTTGGGGTAAAATTTGCGGATTTCCTTGTCCGAAAGTAACAGAAGTGCAAAGGATAAATGCGAATGCAATTATATATTTATTGAATATTGTCATTTTTTTGTTGAAAGTTTCGAGTTTAATATTTTTGGTTTAATTCCTTTGTATTTGTTATACATTTCGAATAGTTTGGTGCTAAATTCTTTGGCAATTTTTTTAGCTCCTTTTGGTGTAAAATGTGTATAATCTGAAGCTGCTAAAGCGGGTTTGGCTGCCACCCATTTTAACATTGAATTTTTACCACCCATTACTTCGTACATATCCCAAAAAACACAACCTGAGCTTAATGTTGCATTTTTTAGTGCATCTCTAACTTTTTCTAAATAAGGATAAGTTACGTATTCGGTTTTTTCCTTTACCGACATATCGCTAGGTCCAATAACAATAATTGCGGCATTTGGGTTTAATCTTTTTATAAAATTAATTTGAGATTTAAACCATCGTCCGTAATCGTTAGCTCCTTTGTCTGTTTTGATGTAAGGAATGGTGTTTCCGCCAAATTCTAAAAGAATTAGCTTGGGCGAGAGATTGGCGTACATATTGCCTAAAAGTGTGGCATCTTGTTTGGTAAAAATTGTGCCAGAGCAACCTCTTAACGGAATATTATCCATTACAACGCCATTTCTTCCTTCTAAAGAAATTCCATAAATATCAGGGCTATCATTTCCTATAAAAGTGATGATAATTTCATTGGGTGTTTTGGCAAAATTTACATTAATGGCTTGAAACGGGGTGTTGGCTGAAATTGTTCCCGATTTAACAGTTTCGCCATCGGCTAAAATATTATAATTTATAGGTACGTAAGCATTGCTTAAAAATATTTTAAGCTGAGGGTAAGATTTTGTTCGTCCATAGGAGGCTTTCGGTTTTCTAATTTTAATCCAAGCGGTGTAAGTAATGCTGTCATTAATTTTGGGTGATTTTGGTATTGGTGCAAACCGAGAAAAACTCATTAAAGCACCGTATTTTTTATGTGTAACGGAAGTGTCTTTCTTACCAAAACCTGCATAACGTTTCCAGTTGTTAGAAAGTTCGGTATTTACACTCATTTTATGGGTAACTTGAACGACAGGGAATAATCCTGCACCATAACCACCAAATTTTTTCTGTAACTCATTTCTAAGGTAAGAGGTAATTCTGTCGGCTTCAATTTGAGAATCGCCATAGTGCATTATTCGTACTTTTTTCTTTTTAGCATTATCGAGTGCTGCAAAAAAACGATACATGGCAGATTTACTTTTATCGGTTACCTGCAAGCCTTTTCTAAATTCTTTTAAAGAATCTAATTTATGCTTAATAATTGTTGAATCTATTTTGCTTACTACAACTGTTGAATCGAACAAAATAGCTAAATCTTTTTTCACTGCATCTAAACTATCGTGCTCAACTTTAGGAAGAAAAAAATCGGAAGCTGTGGGAAATTTTAATGTTGAACTGCCTATTTTAATGCCTTTGGCAGGAAAAATAAACATGATAAGTGCTAATAATAGCATTGCTGCCACTAAACTTAATAGCGTATAAAAAGGGCGAAAGTTTTTATTTTTATTTTCTTCCATTTAGGGAACAGGAATTTTTAGTACTTGTCCAATAGTTAAATTTGGGTTAATCTTATTAAAATCCATAATATTTTGAGCCGAAATTCCGCTATATTTCTTGGCGATAAGCCATAAATTATCTCCCGATTTAACGGTGTAAGTGGTGTATCCATTTGAGGTTTGAGGTTTGAGGTTTGAGGTTTGATGTTTTTTACTTTGGACTTTCAACTTTGGATTTTCTTCTTTTGACTTTTGACTTTTGACTTTAGAGTGTTTTCCATAAATGGTTAATTCTTGTCCAATATCAATTCGAGTACCATCAATATTATTCCAATTTTGTAGTTGTGCTACTCGAATGTTAAATTTATCAGCAATAAGTCCTAAAACATCACCAGCTTGAACGGTATAAATAAAAGGTTCTCCCGTTTTAGGAATAATAATTTCAGGTGCTACAGGTTTTGGTTTTAGTAAGATAGAATCTTGGTAAAAATAAATGCTATCTTTAAATTCGATAAACTTTTTTTTTGTTCCCACAGGAAAATAGGCTGTAAAATTTGCTGGAAAAATTTCTCGATTTAGTACAGGGTTTAAGAACTTAAAATCGGTGGTTTTTGTTTTAATAACATGATTTATTGCTTCAAAAAGTAGCTTATGGTCAATAAAAACAGTATCGGCATTAATAATTGGATTTAAATTAACAGCTCCATAATTATCGTAATTATAAATGTATTGCATGGCAACAAAAGCCTGAACAAAATCTTTGGTTTCGTTTGGTAAAAATGGATAAATTTCTTTGTAAGAAGTTGCTTTGTGTCTTCGCAATAACTTATTTACGGTTACTACTCCCGAAGCATAAGCGGTAAGTGTGAGCTCCCAATTATTATACATTTTATACAAATCTTTGATGTAGTGAGTGGCTGCTTGGGTCGATTTTTTAAAATCTCTGCGTTCATCTACAAATTCATCAACCCTTAAGCCATATTTTAATGCTTGAGGATAATTGAGCTGCCAAAAACCTTCGCCACCAATTCCGTTGTTTGAGTAAGGGTTAAAAGCAGAACAAACGGCAGGAATTAAGTTTAATTTTTTTGGTAGTTTATTTGCTTTCAGATTAGTATTAATAATGGGTTGGTAGTAATTTAACAAGCTAAAAAGGGTAGGGCATTTTATCGATTTTAAGGAGAAATAATAGATTAAGTACTTATTGCTGATTTTATCGGCATTTGTTGGAAACGAAAAGCAAAGTTGATTGTTATTGAAGAAAAAAAGCGAGTCGGTGGTGTTTATTGCTCCTCCATGATAGTTGTTCCAATTTTTTTTTGGTTTTGTTTTAGAAAGTGAAATTAAATGTTGATTATAAGGGTTGTAAGTCAGATTTTTAAATTCGTATTTATATATTGCGATGTTATTACCGTGCGTATTTTTTTGCTGTCCCTTACTTTGTATGGCAAACAACAAAAGTACCAAGACAATAAAATAATTTTTTAGCAGCAACATCATAATTTAGGATAAAATATAGATTGTAAATATGCTTTTTATAGTTTAAAAAAAGTTGGTTTTTTTATTCAGTTTATGAACAAAGAAGTGTTAAAGATAAATTTTTAAGGACGTGGTGTAAATTCAATTTTAAAGAAAGTTCCTTTTTTGTCTAATCTTGTTATTTTACCATCTAATTGTTCCACAAAAACTTTAATTAATTCCATACCTAGTGAAGTACCATCCTCTTTTAATAATGTTCCTTTCTCCATACCAATACCATTGTCGCCTATAATTAAAGTGCAATTATTTTTTGGTTTGTGTATGCTCAAATGAATAGAAATAATTCCTTTTTCTGCGTTTTTAAAAGCATATTTTAATGAATTTGAAATAATTTCATTAATTAAAAGACCTAAAGGGATAAGTGTATCAATGCCAAGCTTACTATTATCAATAGTTAAATCTAGAAAAATATTACAATTGATAGCATAGGTTGCAATTAAATCGTTGGTTAAAGAAACGACATAATCTTGTACATAAATTTGAGATAAATCACCAGATTGATACATTTTTTCATGTATTAAAGCCATAGAACGAATTCTATTTTTTGCTTCATCAAATAACTCAAGAGCAACAGTGTCTAAGGTATAATTAGATTGAATACTTAATAAACTATTAATAACCTGCATGTTGTTTTTTACCCGATGATGGATTTCTTTTAAAAGAACCTCTTTTTCGTTTCTTTGGGTTTCAATTAATTGTGTTCTTTCTGTAACTTTTTTTTCTAATTCTTTACTAATAAGAATTTGGTGTTTTTCTCGATAAGCAGATATTTTATAGATAACATAAGAAATAAACACGATGGATAAAACAAGAAACCACCATCTTTTCCAAAAAGGGGTAGCGATGGTAAAACTAAATGATGCTGGTGTTTGGTTCCAAACTTGATTATTATTTCTCGATTTTACTTTAAAGGTATAATTACCAGGTGGTAAATTAGAGTAGGTAGCAGACGTTTTAGAAGTGCTAGGGTACCAGTCTTCGTCAAAGTTTTCCAGTTTAAAACTGTATTGTACATATTCTGGGTGCGTTAAATTAATAGCTGAAAAATCGAAGGTCAAATGATTTTCGTCATAATCTAAAACCAAGTTTTGGGGTAGATTATTCCATTTTGATAAATTTTTAGTGTACTTTAACCATTGAACATCTTCAAAAAATAGTCTCACTTTATTGATATGAATAATAGGTTCAAAAACATTTTCTTTATCTTTTGAAGGTGAATACTCTATTAACCCCTTTACAGTACCTATCCATAAATTACCTATTTTGTCTTCATAAATGGCTCTGCTGTTACACTCAACACCTTTAAATCCTTCTATTAATCCATAATTTTTTATTTCATTGATTATTCCATAACTATTAAAAGAGATTTTATCAATACCATTATTTGTACCTATCCAAATTTTACCTCTTTTACTTCCATAGAGTAAATAAATTACATCAGAAGACAAGCCATCTTTATAAGTTAAAGGTTTAAAATCAACACCATCATACCTGACGGCACATCTATCAGTTCCAAACCAAATGTTGCCACTTTTATCTTCGGCAATACTACTTATGTAAGGGTTGCAGATGCCAGTGTATCCACAATAGTTGTAAAAAATGCCATTTGTATATCTGTTAATACCATTACTAGTTCCTATCCAAATATTTCCTTTAGAATCTTGAAATAAAGAATGAATAAGATTATTTGATAAATCATTTTTTTCTAAGTTATAAGTTATAAATGTTGCGTAGTTGTATTTAACGAGTCCTTTTCCATAGGTGCCAATCCATAGATTGCCAGCTTTATCTAACAATAAACTTTTTGTATTGTTAGATGGTAGCCCATCTTTGGTGGTAAAGGTTTTAAATACACCATTTTTGTACCTAGATAAACCATTGGTTGTGGCAAACCAGAGGTTTCCTTTTTTGTCTTTAATAGATGCGCTAACAATGTTACTAGCCAAGCCATTATTTTTTTTGTATTGGGTTGAAGTTTTTCCATCGTATTTAAAAACACCTTCACCAGCAGTTGAAACCCATATATTATCATTGTCATCTTTAACAATACTAAAAATATCAGGGTTATTTAAGCCTTTAATGTTATCGAAATAGGTAAAAGCGGTATTTCCCATTTTTATAAGCCCTGCACCGTTTGTTCCTATCCATAAATTACCTGCCTTGTCGGTAAATAGTTTCGTTATATTGTTAATTTCAAGTCCATTTTTTTTTGTGATATTAGTTAAAGAACCATCTTTTTTTAAACAATAAATTCCATTTTTTTTTGTTGCTATCCAAATAGATTTATCGTTATCTTCAATAATAGCAGTAATTGAAAGCTTTATTTTTTTTTGGATAAGGTTTTTAAATTCGTAATTAGCATGTTTAGCAACACTTCCCTTTATTAATTTTAGTACACCATTATTGGTGGTAGAAAATAAATAATTACCTTCATCATCTTCTAAAAAATCGGTAATATATGTGGTTGGAAGTCCATTTTTACTAGAGATATAAAAGGTATCTTTTTTATTGATAATTGTAATTCCTTTTTTACTACCTATCCATATAGCATCATTGTGGTCTTGCTTAATAAAAGTTATTGATGAACCTAAGAATTCGTTATTTTTCTTAGAAATTGTTCTAAAAATACCATTTGAGTAGATGGATAATCCAGATGGACTTCCAATCCAGATATTTCCATCGTTATCTGGAAAAACTACATTGTTATTGTTGTCGAGTAGTCCGTCAGATGTGGTAAAGGTTATAAACTTTCTGCCATTAAACTTAGAAACCCCACCCCAAGAAGAAGTTATCCATAAGTTTTGATTTTTATCTTCAGCAATACTACTTACAATGCTTCCTCCTAAACCATCTTTTTCGTTGTATTTTGTAAATGTTTTACCATCAAATTTACAAATTCCACCACCAGTGGTGCCAATCCACAAATAACCCCTAGTATCTTGTATTATAGCAGTTACTTTTGATTGGGATAAACCTTCTGCAACATTATAATTAATAAAGTTATAGGTTTGAGCATAGCAAGTAAAGCTCAAAAAACTAAATAATAAGAAGAGAGAACAAAATGGATTATATTTTAGCAATAATTTCATCAATGTTTCATACAATAGTAGGCTAAAATAAAATTAAATCAAACAACTAATTTTACCCTCCAATTTTTTTTGTTTTACCGTATCCTAATTCGTTTAAAATAGTATAAATTTTTTCTTTAAATTCGCCTTGAATAATAATTTCATTATTTTTGGCACTTCCCCCAACACCACATTTTGATTTAAGCGTTTTTGCTAAATTTTTCAAATCTTCACCTGTTCCAATAAAGCCACTTATTAGCGTTACAGATTTTCCTTTTCTCTGTTTACGGTCAATACTCACTTTAAGTTGTTGTTGATGTGCTAAAATTGTTTCAATAGCATCATCTTCCTCTTCAAAATTATAGTTGGGATTGGTAGAATACACTACGTTAACTCTTTTTTTATTTTTTTTGCTCATGGCACAATTATTTTTAACGATTTAGGAATAATTGCTAAATTAATAGGACTATTCATTTTTAATGGCTCTCCGTCAATATGAATTTCATCTTTATTGGTGTTAATTTGAATATTTTTTCCTTTAAATTCTTGGTAATATTTAAATTTATCGAGT
The DNA here is from genome assembly GCA_964625955.1 of uncultured Vicingus sp. Taxonomy (GTDB): domain Bacteria; phylum Bacteroidota; class Bacteroidia; order Flavobacteriales_E; family Vicingaceae. The sequence continues at coordinate 7,358 of CAZVEW010000002.1, forward strand.
TTTTTATTAAATAAAAGGTAAATAAATTTTGGGGCATAAAAAAGTGAAAATCTTTTTAAGATAATTAATCTCAAATAACCATCGTCTATTACAGAGTTTGGCGATACAATAGCATTGTTTCCGTATTGATTTGAGTTTGCAAATGTTATTAGCATGGCTTTTAAATGGTATTGATCTTCATCAATTTTTATGGTATATTCTTCTTCAGCGTAATTAAAATATTCTTTAATAGCAATTTTAATGTAGGATAAAAAACCTCTTCTTTTTGCTTCAGAAAATTTCCAACCAACATGAGCATCAAAACCAATGCCAGCAGTACCTAAAAAATTATAGTCATTAATTTTTACGGTATCAATCAATTTAGTTTGGTAGGCATTTAATAATAAAATTGATTTTTTTAAGTCGATAGGAATATTTAAATGTCGTGCTAAACCGTTGCCCGAACCTGTTGGTATTATTGCCAAAATGGTATTGGTGTTGATTAAATTGGTGCCAATTTCATTAACCGAACCATCGCCTCCAACAGCGACAATAACATCAAATACATGTATTGAATTCTTGGTTATTTCAATGGCGTGTTTGGCTTTTTTTGTGTAATTTATTTTGTAATCAAAAATATTTTTAGCTAGGTATTTTTCAATTAATTGTTCTACAATTTTTTGTTTTCCTGTGCCAGAAATTGGATTAATAATAAATAATATTTTCTTTTTAGTAGTAATGTCGTTTGTTATTTTTTTACTGTTAACTTATTGTTAATCATCCTATTATTGTATTGTTGAATAATGGCTTTTAGTTTTCTTTCTAGCTTATTTTTAATGGCAACAGTTGGTTTGTAATAAATTAAATTATTGCTTAACAGGCTATCTTTTTTAATATTATATAAAGCCGTAGCTTTTTCGCCATTAAAAATTAATAAATAATTATTACTGGCTATTTGGTAGGTTTTATTCATGTTGTGGATAACATATTTTGTAGCATTATCAAAAGCATTATTTCCAAAAGAGACGATATTTTCATTTATCCCTAAAAGACTTAAAATTGTTGGGTAAATATCTATTTGTTGAAAATAATTAGTATCCGTTCCTTTTAACTCGCCTAAAGGGTCGTAAATAAATATTGGTATGGCAAATCTGCCAAGTGTTGTATTGTATTTCGGGCTATTAGATTGGGCTGAATGATCGGCTGTAAAAACAAATATGGTGTTGTTAAACCAAGGCATCTTTTTGGCAGTTTTAAAAAATTCTTTTAACGAAAAATCGGTATAACCAACTGTTTCGTGCAGGGGTAGGTTTCCTTTCGGGAATTTATTAATGTATTTTTTAGGTATTTTGTAAGGATGGTGGGATGAAAGGGTGAATATTGCACTAAAAAAAGGCTGTGGTTTTTTATTTAATTCTTTCGCAAAATATTGCAAATAAGGTTCGTCAAAAATGCCCCAATGACCATCAAAATCTTTTTCCTTTTCGGGATATTCATTTAAACCATAATATTTATCTACACCAATAGTGCCAACAAAACCGTTAAAACCCATTGTTCCATTTTCGCCACCATGATAAAATGACGTGTTGTATCCATATTTTTTTAAAACTTTTGGCAAACCATTTATGGTGTTTCCAGCATAATTAGAAACAATAAAAGGCGTATTCATAAAGGCAGGAATGCTAGATAAAATTGAAGGTAATGCCTCAATAGACCTTTGTCCGTTAGCATAAGCGTTATTAAAAACATAACTTTGTTTAATTAACGAATCTAAAAATGGTGTATAACCTTTACCTTTGTTAAATCCGCCAACATATTCTTTGGCAAAGCTTTCTAAAATGATAATAACAACATTTTTACCTTTAAAAACAGGGTAAGGCTTAATTTTTTTAACAGGCGTATAAATAGATGCTAATTCTTTTTTAGGATAATATTTTGTTATCGAGAGGTTATCAATTAACAAAGTTTTAATAATGGTAAAAGGCGTGTTTAACACAATAGGAATATTTTGGGCACTAGCATATTGCCCAGCGTTAATCATATCAATTGGTTTGTATTGAATGCCACCACGTGTACCAATAACTGTAAATCCGACAAGAAAAATAAAAATAATGCCATGTATTAAATAATCTTTTTTAAGATAAGGCTGAAAATGACCTTTAAATTTACAATATTTCTTTAAAATAAGAACGGATAAGATAATTAAGCCAATTAACAGTAAATAAACGTACCAAAAATCAATTAAATAGACATAAAATAGTTTAAAAAAATCACTTCCTCCACTAGCACTTAGCATACTAAATAAATCGGTAGTGCTGCGTTTTAGGGTAAAATTAAAATAAACAACATCTATTAAATTTAAAAAAATTCCTAAGGTATTTCCAATGTGAAAAAATACAATTAATACTTTTTGATATTTGTCAAAATTTCTAAAAGAAAAAGGAATAATTGATAAGATAATAAAGGGTAAAAAAAGGTAAGAAATGGCTACTGCATCAAATCTTAATCCATAAAAAAATAGCGAAAAAGAAATAGGAGAAAAATGTGCTGTGTTAAAAACGTAAAATAAAATTCTACATAAAGTAAAGATTAAAAAAGCAAGGCTTAATCTTTTTATCAGTAAAAAGAAATGGTTGAGGTAAGGCTTCATGAAAATCTAAAAGATTAATTTTTTAATGATTTTTCAGTGTCATTTAATTCGCATTTATCACAATGGTGCGATTTATTTTTTACAATAAACTTAACTACTAAATAAATGATAGCAAGCCCTAACAGAACAAAAACAATTATTTTTTGCATAAAGATAATTCTATATTATATAAATATTGAGTAAAATTAACAAACCCAACAGTAAAGTTACTTAAAATCAATTAACTTTGTTTGCTTATTTAAGTTGATTTAACATGGAAATTAAATTTAATAGAAAAAAATACAGTGATGATACATTGTTAAGCTTATATAAAACACTAATTACGCCACGTTTAATTGAGCAAAAAATGATGGTGTTATTACGTCAAGGAAGAATTTCTAAGTGGTTTTCAGGTATTGGACAAGAGGCAATTGCTGTTGGGGCTACATTGGCGTTAAATAAAGATGAATATATTTTACCCATGCACCGAAATTTAGGTGTTTTTACTGCTCGAAATATTCCTTTAAACCGATTATTTTCTCAATTTCAAGGAAAAATGAATGGTTTTACAAAAGGTAGAGATCGCTCTTTTCATTTTGGTTCTAAAAAACATCATATTGTAGGAATGATTTCTCATTTAGGACAGCAACTTGGCGTAGCAGATGGCATAGCATTAAGTGATTTATTAAAAAAAAACAATAAAGTAACGCTTGTTTTTTCTGGAGATGGAGGGGCAAGTGAAGGCGATTTTCATGAAGCAATAAATACGGCAGCAGTATGGAAATTACCAGTTATATTTTTGGTAGAAAATAATGGTTATGGTTTGTCAACACCATCAAAAGAACAATTTGTTTGTAAAAAATTTGTAGATAAAGGAGTGGGCTATGGCATTGAAACAGCGTTGATTGATGGAAATAATATATTAGAAGTTTATCACAAAATACATCAAATAGCCGAATCTATTAGAGAAAATCCTAGACCTATTTTGGTAGAATGTTTGACCTTTAGAATGCGAGGACATGAAGAAGCCTCAGGCACAAAATATATTCCTAAAGAATTATTTGACAAGTGGGGTAAAAAAGACCCAATTACAAATTACGAAACATTTTTAATAAATGAGAAAATTTTAGATGAGGAGAAAATAAAAAGTATTAATAACAAAATTCGCAACCATATTAACAGCGAATGGGATTTAGCCTTTAAAGAACCTCCTGTTAAAGCTAATTTGCAAAACGAATTAAACGATTTGTATGCACCTTATTCGTTTGTAGCGCAACAACCTCATGCAGCAATTAAAACAAAAAAAAGATTAATAGATGCCATTTCAGATGCTTTACGACAAAGCATGGAAAAATTTCCAGCACTGGTTTTAATGGGACAAGATATTGCTGATTACGGTGGTGTATTTAAAATTACCCAAGGTTTTGTCGATTTATTTGGGAAAGATAGGGTAAGAAATACCCCTTTATGCGAATCGGCAATTTTGGGGGCAGGAATAGGTTTGGCAATTAATGGCCAAAAAGCAATGGTAGAAATGCAATTTTCCGATTTTGTAAGCGAAGGCATGACCCAAATTTGCAACAACATGGCTAAACTTCATTATCGTTGGGCACAAAATGCCGATGTGGTAGTTAGAATGCCTTGCGGTGGAGGTATGGCAGCAGGTCCTTTTCACTCTCAAACGCTCGAAGCTTGGTTTACACAAATTCCCGGTTTAAAAGTGGTTTATCCTGCATTTCCTTACGATGCAAAAGGCTTATTAAACACAAGTTTCGATGACCCCAACCCTGTACTATTTTTTGAACACAAAGCTTTGTACAGAAGTATTACGCAAGAAATACCTGACGATTATTACACCTTACCTTTTGGAAAAGCAAGTGTGCTAAAAGAAGGAAACGATGTGAGCATTGTTACTTATGGAATGGGCGTACATTGGGCATTAGAAACCTTATCACAAAACACAACTATTTCGGCAGATTTAATTGATTTAAGAACCTTAGTTCCCTTAGATACCAACACCATTTACCAATCTGTAAAAAAAACAGGAAAAGTAATTATTTTACATGAAGCTACACTTTTTAGTGGTTTTGGTGGAGAATTGAGTGCTTTAATTACCGAACATTGTTTTGAATTTTTAGATGCTCCAGTAAAACGAGTAGCAAGTTTAGATACGCCTGTTCCTTTTATTAATCAATTAGAAGAACAATTTTTGCCAAAGAAACGATTTACAGAAGCATTGATAAATTTGATTAATTATTAGTTAATTCATTAATTTGATTAAACGATTTAGTGATTCTTTATTTTTTTTGGAATAAGTAGAATTAATAATCGTTTCTTTTTCTTTTGTTGTTAAGTGCCAACTTAAAGAAATTCTATCATCAGGGTTTTCTAACTCAAAATCTATTACATCAATTGGAAAATTGACATCATTTCCTAAAAAAAGCATCATTTCATCTAAGTTATAATCTTGTATCGAAAATAAGTTACCGTAAAAACTGCCCAAAGGAGATGCGAATGTTTCGGTAATTGTTCTTAAAGGATTGTCTTTAATTGTTATCTCTTTTTGCTTATCTCTTAACTGAATAATAATAACGCCACTTGTATTCTCAGAAATCCATCTTTTAAAAGTATAGATATAATTAAAAGTAGTTAAAGAGCCATAGTTATCTCTCATTCCTGCATCCATCACATTTATTTGAGGTTTGCTAGGTAGAGTAACACTTGGCATTATATAAGGGAATGTGGCACTCATTCTTATGGCACTAGTAAAATCTAGGTTTTTAGCATCTTGGTTCTTAAATAACCTCATAAATTCAACATTTTCAGTTATCGGATGATTTTTTACATTGAATTGAGGGGTATTATTACTTAAAAAAGAAATAGGCTGTGCAGCAATTAATAATCTTCTACCATCATTTAAGATTGTAGGAGAAAATATCATTTGCGGTATTTTTGCTTCAAATTCTGGTTCAGCATAATCCATCATTCTTTTATCTAAGATGTAATTGGTATTTATTTTCATTTGGCGTTCAAAAGCATAACCTCTATCTTTAATATAAGTATATTTTCCATCAGTATATTTTTTCAGTCTTATAAAAAAATCGTTAGTGGCTATATTTAGAGCAATAGGGTTTAACAAATCTAATGATGTATTGAAACAGTATTTTCTAGTTAAATAATCTGTAATTTTTCCTTCTTGTTGTAGTAAGTATAATTCACGATAATAAGCAGCACCTACCATTCCACCAGAAGAACCTGTAATTAAGTACGTTTGTTTTAATAATCGTCCATTTAAAACGCTATCGGCATAATGAAGTGTATGAAAAGTCCATAAAGTTGATCTTGCTCCACCGCCACTTGTATTAATAAAAATTAATTTTGGTTTTGATTTTTGTGCATTCTTTTTCTTCCAATTATTTAGAATGATTTCAGTGTGTTTAATATCATTTTTAATATTTTTTGTATTATTTCTTAATTTATTTATTTTTTTTATGGTATAATCTGCTTTACTTGTATTATAATTTAAACCATAAGCCATATTTGTATAAGAAAATATTTGGTGTTTTGATAAGAAATTAATAATAATAAATAATCCAACAAAAGCGATGGTTGCCCAACCTTTAAACCAAGTGTAAAAGGCACTTAGTAAAATTAATATCATTGTAAAAAATAAAATAACACTTGCTCCTGCAGGAATTAATAAGAATTTATTTTCACTAAATATTCCTAATATGATAAAAGAAATAAATACAACAATTTCAAAAATAGAGGCATTTAAATGATTTTGGTGAAAAACAGATTGAAGCATCTTTTTATCATAGTGAGAGATATCTCTAGCAAGTTTAATTTTAAATGGTGTAAAAAAGTAGGATTCTACATGCCATTTCTCTTGTTTTCTTAAAAAGTTATATAAATTTTCATCTCTTAAAAGTAACGAGCTTATGGGCTTTCCATTATCAATATTGGGTGTGATACCTAGCTTTTTAAATATATTTTTATTAGTGGTAAAAAAGTAGGTCATAGATATTAATATGTTTAAAGAATAACCTATAATAATACCTATAACATAGATTAAAATATCGAAACTTGTACTGTGCTCATTTTCTATGTGATAGAAAATCACTTTATAGATATAAAATAAAATAAAAGCTAAGGGTAGCATGGAATTATTAATGCAATACCTTAAAAAAGGGCGCCTAAGTGCTGCAATAAAAGGAAAACGTAAGCTATTAATAATGTAACTTGTAATGTTAAAGCTCATTACAAAGCCACCAATGGAAAACCCCATAATGCAATAAGACCAAAAACTAATTGAGCCTAAGTATTCTGGGGCTAAAAACAAATAAGGAAATCCGTATTTATTTAAAAATAGTTCGCCAATAATACCAAATAATATTAGCCAAAAAATAAGTAAAAGATGATTTCTTTTTAGGTTAACTAAAAAAAGTTGTACTGGAAAAAAAAATATAAATTTACGTATCATTTTATTTACTTATACTAATCAAACTAATAGGTTCTATATTAGTTTACGATAAAAGTATAAGTTTGTTTAACTTTATAATGTCTATTTTTTAACCTTATCAGCTAATTTACCTAATCCTTCAATAAGGTTTCTTAAAGCATCAAAATATAAAGTAATACCTAATATAATTGACATTATCCAAATAACAATTATATTAAACCAATAAGTATCAATGTAAGTTCCAAAAACTTTCTTTTCTGGAGCATAAAAATGAGCTCTAAATGTTGTTGGAGATAGGTATATTGGGTCGGCTTTTTGATACAGTTCTCCATTCAGCTCCAAAATTTTATTAAATTCATTTTTATCTTTTACAAAATCAGATAGAGCATCATTGGTGTATTTGTCTTTCATTTGAACAAATAATTCTTTGGCATCTTTATTGGCATTTAGTTTAGTAGCAAGTTTATCTCTTCTGTTATTAGCGAGTTTAAATTTCTTTAAATAATAGCTGTTTAACTGGTTTAGATAGTCTTTAGCTGTGCTAAATACATCGTTGTTTACTTTGTCTATGTATAAACTTTCTACATTTTTAAACTTAATTTTTGGGTTATTGGTTAATTCTTTTTTTATTTCGTTTCGTAGCAATAATAAATTGGCTTTAACTTGTTCTTGTTTCTCTGCGTTATTTAGGTTGTTTTGAGAGCTACTTAATTTTTCGCGTAATTTTGCTAGCCAAAAGTTCTTTTTAAACTCAACTACCTTTAAGTTTTTATCTAAAGGATAAAATTGTTTTTCAAAATCATTATCTTTAAATTGGTGTACAGCTAATGCTTCGTACGCCCAACGAGAAGCCATAACTTCGCCAACAACAGGAACACAGCTTTGTCTTGTTATTACAGGGTTTAGCTTATCAAATTTTACAATTACTCCACTTAATAGTAATTGAGGGATAACTAAAAAAGGAATTAAAATATAAATGGTTACTGCTGATTTAAAACTTGCTGAGATATTTAAGCCAAGCATATTGGCAAAGCAGGAAGTTGAAAATAGTACAAACCAATAAGAAATATTCATTCCATGAATTCCTAAAATAGAGTTTCCTACTAATATAAAACACAAGGTTTGTATTGCAGAGATAATAAACATAATAGAAACTTTAGATAAAAGATAACTTCCTTTACTTAAGTTTAAAAATTTCTCTCTCTTTCTAATTTTTTGATCTCTGATTATTTCTTCGGCACTGACTGTTAAACCAATAAATAGGGCAACTATCACAGCCATAAATATATATGCTGGGAAATTTTCATTTTCTCTAAAAATATAACCTATTTTGTTGCTTGAATCGGTATTGTAATATCTAACCAAAAATGCTAAAATAAAAGCTAATACAGGGGCTTCTAAAAAGTTAATAAGCATGTATTGTTTATTGGTTAATTTAGACAATACATCTCTAGTAATAAATACTTTAAATTGGCTTACTTTATTAGGAATATTAGAAGATATTTTTGGAGCAGTAATAGTTTTATCAAATTTATCAAATTTTTTCTCATTTTTCTTTTTGTAGATATTAAACCATTCTGTTGGGTTTATTTTTCTATTATCTGTTGTATTTCCATATTCATCGACAACTCGTGATTCTATGATATTAAAAATTTGCTCTGAATTAACATTTCCACAAGTGATACATTCGCTTTCGTTACTATTTACATGATGAACCAATTCTTTAAAATAGACTACTGCATCAACAGGGTTGCCGTTGTAAATAGGATAGCCACCTGTATCTAAGATGAGGAGGTTATCAAACATTTTAAATATTTCTGAAGATGGTTGATGAATAACAACAAAAATGAGTTTACCTTTTAAAGCGAGTTCTTTTAATAAATCCATTATATTTTCAGAATCTCGAGAAGAAAGACCTGAAGTTGGTTCATCAACAAATAGAACAGCGGGTTCTCTTATTAATTCTAAGGCAATATTTAACCTTTTTCTTTGTCCACCACTAATGGTTTTATCCATAGGACTTCCTACTTTTAGTCCTTTTGCTTCGAAAAGGCCAATGCTATTGAGTACATCATAAACTCGTTTTACAATTTGTTTTTCGCTTAAATTATCAAAACATAGTTTTGCATTGTAATATAAGTTTTGAAAAACAGTAAGTTCCTCGATTAGTAAATCATCTTGAGAAACATAACCGATAACGCCTTCAATTTTATCTGTTTCGTGATGTATATCTATGCCATTGATAGTAATTTGACCGGTAGTGGGTATGTATGAACCATTTAAAAGGTTAAGTAATGTAGATTTTCCTGCTCCACTTGCTCCCATAATGCCAACCATTCTTCCTGATTCTTCAGAAAAATTAAAGTTGTGCATACCATAATTTCCCCCCTTAAATTTATAGGTAAGATTTTCTACATTAAAAATTATCTTTTCAGCATCATTATTAACAAAAAAGTTGCTAATAATATCGCTATAATAAATAGGTTGCACTTTCGGGCTTCTAATGGAAGATCCTTGTGTTAAGATGCTTGCATGGTATTTACTTAAAGCGATGCCATTTAAATATAACCCAGCTTGTCCAAAATATCGAACAAAAAACATATTTACTGTCTCTATTTTAATTATTCTTAATTCGGCATCTAATCCTTCAGAGTAAATATGTTTGGCAAGTTTTAGGGTATTTTCTTCTTTTTTGTTATTTATTATTAAAACATCTTCAGAGTCAATTTTTTCATGTTCTGTGTTTTTAACAAAATTGTTACAAAGTTTGTATTCATCTTGAGAAATATTAAAAGTTTCAGCTACGGTTGTAACAAATTCAATTTCTTGTTCTAAAGGAGTTTTGTTTGCATAAATAAATTCTAGCAAACGCATTAAAACAATAACTTTTTGTTTTTGGGCAAGCTCTTCATTAATTTGAGTACAAATTAAAAGTACTTTTACAGAGTTTACAGAAGTTCTTTTTTTTCTTTTAGAATCTTTATTTTTTCTTGTTTTAGCTTCAATAAATTCGTCATAAAGCTTTAAATATTCATCAACCAATTGTTGATTTAGTTGTTGTTTTAAGAATGATTCAACAATTTTTCTACTGTTCGCGGAAATATCTTCCGTTTCAGAAACGATAGAGAAGAGTTGCATTAAAGCTTTTAATATTCTTTCACTCATATTTTGTTAATGTAGAAATTTGTTGTGAATATACAAAAAAAGGCATTATTTCTATAAATAATGCCTTTAATTTTTTTATTATTTTTTTCACTGCTTAAAACCAACTAATAAAACAGCACAACCTGATGCTGAACTATTAGGGTTTAACTGAGCCTCTATAATGCAGTCTATCGTATTTGTTATTTTAAAATCCCAATAAGGAGCATTGTTGTAATCTTTATTTGTAAAAAGTAAGTTTCTTTCTTTATCATAAACCGAAAAGATTAAATTACCATCAGTTAGTCCACTACACGCAGCAAATCTGTAGGTACTTCCTCCATATAGGGTCATATCAAATTCGGCAATTTCATCATCCAATAACAAAGCTCTATAATCCTGACCATCAGATATAAATCCATTTTTTATGTGGTTGTCGCATAAGTTTGCAATGGTATCGCACTGAGCAAAAGAAGTTTTAATTGTTATTAAACTAAATATTAATAAGGTCGTTTTAAATAAGTTGGCTTTCATCTGTTTGAATTAATTATTGTAGAATAAATAGGTTTTAACTAATGATATCAATTCTAATTTCCATTATTTTTTGAGAAATAGCATTAAGTTGCTCATCCGTAATATTTACTGTTGTTGTACTATTAATAGTTGTAGTTTTATTAGCAGCATCAATTGTTGGTTTAACAAAAGTATAGTTAGATTCCACTTTGGAAAAGATTTCATCTAATTCCATTAATTTATCAACTAGTGAGGTAAACTCGGTTTTACTGTAATAGGGAGTCAACAGTTTAATAAGATTTGATACTGTTGTTTTTTGTTCAGCAATTCTTTTGATAACGTCTTTATTAGATGTTAGTTCTACAGCATTTGTAGCAAAGTATAAACTTTCAATCCACCCTCCAGCTAAAATTAATCCGCCAATGTCGTTTTGTTGATTTGCTTTTAAAAATCTATCGCATGATTTATAAGCATCTGAAACTAGAACTAATAAAGAATCTTGATTTCCAATGTTTTTTTCAAATCGTTGCATTAATGCAGCATCAAAAGCACTACTAACTCCTATGTCATCTCCCAAAGTTTTAACAGCAGTTAAAAATGAAATGGCATCGTTAGTTTGATCGTAAAGAGTAACATATCCTAAATCGGCACCATAAACGCCCAAATTAATTGCTTTTTTAAAATTTGTGGCATATTTGGTAACTTTAGAAGGAGTGTTTAGCATATCCTTGTTGTAGTTAGTACCTGAATTTTTAATTAAATAAGCTGTTTGAATAGGAGATGGAATACTAAAAACTTTACCATCAATTTCTAATAATTGATTACTACTTGGGTTTTTATCCTCAGTTGTTTGTACGTTCGCATCATCTTTGACTGGCTTATCATTATTACCGCCACAACTAAAACTTAATACAGCAATTGTAGATAATAATAAAACTCGGTTTTGGAAATTAAAATATTTCTTAGTCATCTATATTTATTTATAATATGATTTTATAAATGCAAATAAACAAAAAAAACTTCAATAGTTAAAAATAAATGTTTCGATTAATGAACAGTTTTTTATGTTAATCGCTAAAAATAGTTGTACGAGCTATAAAATATCGTAATACTATAAACGAAATTATGGCAATTATTAAATTAATTAATGCGTAATAATATTCTTGAAAAATTAATTTACCTATTAAAAACAGTAGGGAATAAGTAAAAGCAATGGCACTTAGCCAACAAATGAGTAACATTGGGATTTGAGATTTTTTCTTTGGAATATTTAATTTTTCTCTTATTGAATTCCATGCACCTTCGGGTTCAACCTGTTGATAAAATTTTATTAATGTTTGTTCATTTTCTGGTTTTGTTAAATAAGTTACTAAAATCCACACAATTGTTGTAAATAAAGTTGTAAATAAAAGAATGCCTTCATTGGCTATAAAAGCATTTTGAATTTGATGGGGTGCTATTTCAACATTAAACATGGGGGCTATGATAAATTTACTTAATGAGTAACCAAAAATAGGGGCAATGGTGGCTGAAATTTCGCTCCATATATTTATTCTGCTCCAATACCATCTGAGTATTAAAACTGCTCCTAAACCTGCCGATGAGGCTATTAAAAACCTTGCAGCACCATCAATAGTTTGAATAAAAGAAGTTATGATAAGTGCAATAATCATAATTAAAACGGTAAATAATCTACCTAATTTAACCATTTTTGCTTGGTTTATTTTAATTTTTTTTGCTTCAAGATTTCTTTTGTATAAATCGTTGGTTAAATAACTTGCTCCCCAGTTGAGTTGTGTAGATATTGTACTCATGTATGCTCCTAAAAAGGCAGTAAATAGTAAACCCCTTAATCCTGTGGGCATAAAATCTCGCATTGCCATTACAAATCCGTTGCCTGCTTCGTTTACGGGTAGGTTTGGATAGACAACTAAAGCACATAAACCAACAATAATCCACGGCCAAGGGCGTAAGGCGTAATGTGCTATTTGAAAAAATAAAGTGGCAAAAACAGCGTGTTTTTCATTTTTTGTACTCATCATTCTTTGCGAAATATAACCACCACCACCCGGTTCGTTTCCTGGATACCAACTTGCCCACCATTGTATGGCTATAAAAGAAAAGAAAGCACCAATGGTTAAGCCAAAAGTTCCAATATCACTTACTTGACCAGTAATTTCTGGAAAAAAATTAAATCGCCATTCGGGGAGTTTTGCTTTTAAACCTTCCATGCCTCCAATTTTATCAGAATTTAACATGATAACGGCTAAAATAATGCACCCGCTCATGGCTAAAATAAATTGTAATGCATCGGTAATGGCAACGCCTAATAAACCAGAAAGGGTAGCATAAATGGCTATTAATACCATTAATATTCCAATAATTATAAAAGCCTCGGTATAATTAATAGCTAAAAAAATCATAATTATTTTAATCATTGCAGCATTTACCCAACCAATAATAACGGTATTAAAAAACACGCCTAAATAAAACGATTTAAAATTTCTGAAAAGGCGGGCAGGTTTTCCCGAATAGCGTAATTCTAAAAATTCTAATTCGGTGAGTACATTAGCTTTTCTCCACATTTTTGCAAAAAAGAAGGTAGTGAGCATGCCACCAATCATCATGTTCCACCATAGCCAGTTACCCGAAACACCATTTTTTTTAATTACTTCGGTTACCCAAAGTGGCGTGTCGGCAGCAAAGGTGGTTGCCACCATAGAAATTCCTGCAATGTACCAAGGTAGGTTTCTGCCAGCTAAAAAAAAATCGGTTAAAGAACCACTTGCCTTGTTTTTAAATTTTAATCCAATAAATAGTGTTATCCCTAAAAAGACAACCACAATAACCCAATCTATAAAGCCTAAAACCATAAAATATTTTTTGGAAAAATAATAAACTTTGGTGGTTCTATTTAATTTTACGAATTTCGTTTTCAACAGATGGATGAGCATAAAATAAATATACAAGAATTACAACGTTATTCTAAATTAGAATTAATAGCAAAACAGGTTGTAGAAGGCTTTATTACGGGCTTACACAAAAGTCCTTTTCATGGTTTTTCGGTAGAGTTTGCAGAGCATAGACTATATAATACAGGCGAATCGACCAAACACATTGATTGGAAATTGTACGCTAGAACAGAAAAATTATTTATAAAGCGGTATGAAGAAGAAACAAACTTACGCTGTCAATTTATTGTTGATGCCTCTTCATCAATGTATTACCCTAAAATAGAAGGTGATGATTTTAAACAATTTAATAAAATTAAATTTGCTATTTATGCTGTGGCAGCAATAATGAATTTATTAAAAAGACAAAGAGATGCTGTTGGATTGAGTGTTTTTACCGAACAAATAGATTTTCTTTCGTCATGCAAATCGAGTACCGTACATCATAAAGTTTTAACAAATAAATTGGAGGAATTGTTAAATAATCCAACAAAAAATATTAAAACTTCGGCTATTACAGCACTTCATACCATTGCAGAAACTATTCATAAACGCTCTTTAATTATTTTATTTAGTGATATGCTCGAAAACATTAATCAACCCAATAAACTTTTTGAGGCATTACAACATTTAAAATACAATAAACACGAAGTAATTTTATTTCATACCATAGACAAAGCAAAGGAAATAGATTTTAATTTTGACAATCGACCTTACCAGTTTATTGATTTAGAAACAGGCGAGGAGCTAAAATTACACCCCAACGAGGTAAAAGAAAATTACATTAAAGCAACTTTAAAAAGGACAAAAGAGTTGAAATTAAAATGTACCCAATATGGTATAGAATTTGTTGAATCTGATATAAATCAAGGGTTTCATGATGTTTTTTTAACGTATTTGATGAAAAGAAAGAAAATGATGTAATTAATTTTAGCAATTCCTTTGTGGTTAACAATCAAAAATATATATTTGCAGCCCTTTTAAAGGGAAAGTTCTTTAAAGAATTTTGGTTCGGTAGTTCAGTTGGTTAGAATACCTGCCTGTCACGCAGGGGGTCGCGGGTTCGAGTCCCGTCCGGACCGCAAAAAGCAGTTAATTTGATTAGCTGCTTTTTTATGCCTTTAACCCCCGTAAATTATGAGAATTGAAAACTTTCCTAAAACATCTTGTCATCTTCCAAATAAAAGATAAATGCAGCTTGTATTTTTAGATTTTATCCCAAATAATAGGTATTACTTCTTATAATCTACCCATGCATCTACTTGCTCTATGGATCTAGGGCGGAGAAGAATTTTTCTGTCTTTATTCAATAAAAATAGTGTTGGTGTTGCAAAAACATAATAATCTTGTGCTGTTTGAGTTTCCCAAGTCTTAAAATCACTAGAAGATAAAAATGGAAAACCTTTTACAAAGTTGAGAAACTCATCTTCTTTTGTATCTAAAGAAACAAATACTATCGCATTATTCTTTTCTAGAGAAGAAAAAAATCATGGTAGTAATTTTAAGATTAAAATATGTTTATCTAAACTGAATGCGATTTTACATACGATTCTCCTCTTACGCAAATGTTTTTATCAAAAAAACACCTTTCTAACCTAAGTTTGATGTAAGAAGTTATTGTCAATTCTTACAAAATTCCACTCGAACCCATTGTCAAAAACTCGTTTTTGTAACAAATCGAAGTGAAGAATCTTAAAAAAATGTTGTATTTGTTACCCACATAAAGCAAATTATTCGCTTTTGTAATCGTTAGGGTTAGTTTCTAATACTTCAATATCAGTCATATCCTTATCTGTAATACTTTTGTCGTCATTCTTTAAATTTGGCATTGAAGTACTTAATTCTTTTTCTAAATCAGCATCAGGAATATTTTTTCCTAGAATAGTTTCTTCCTCTTTGTTTACATTCCAATTATTATCCACTCTTCCTTTATTTTTTTTGATAGAAACAAAAGCATATTTTCTTGCTAACCTACTGTGTTGTAATGCTCTGTGAGGCTTGTGCATGGCTAATAATTTTTTAGCAAACCTTTGGTGGTGAATAGCTTTAGCTAAATCACCAGAGTAAACCTTATGTAACTTTACAGATTTATTTGCAGCAATTATTGCCATATTTGTTTTTTTCATCACTTTATGAGCTTGAGCCATACTTATTTGGTGTTTAACTACGTGATGTTTAACTACTCTTTTTTTTAGAGGTCTGTTTTTGATTTTTTGTGCATTTGCATTGCTGCTTAATGATAGAATGAAAAATGAACAAAATAGTGTTAAAAAAATTGATTTAATTTGATGTTTCATGGTATAAGTTTTTAAAGTTTTTTAATTTATTAGTCAATAATTATACCAAATATAAGATATTTGATTTTATTAATAAATTTTAATTCATATTTTGCTACAAAAACTTAAAAATACATTCTGGAAGTTGTTTACAAAATTTGATGGTCTATTAAAGTTTCCTAATTTAAAAAAAGGAGATATTGGTATTCAGTTGGGTTTTGATATGTCCTCTTCTATTACCTCCGATTTATTTACAATGTATAAACAAGTTAGCCCAAATGGCAAGATTATAGGAATAGATCCCGACCCTTTTAATCATAAAATTGCACAACAAATTATAGATAGGAAAAAATGCAATATTCTGCTTATTAACAAAGCTACTTTTTCTAAAAAAACTACTTGTCAATTTTTAATAGGCGAAAAAAGTAGTTGGAATCAGTTAGCCATTATCCCTAAAGATACAACAGTAAATTTTACAAAAAATAAGCATACTGTTAAATTGGATACTTTAGATAACATCTTAGCTAATTTAAGTATTGATATTAATAAAATTACACATATTAATATAACAGTAAATGGAGCAGAATATGATACTTTGTTAGGTATGGATAAAATATTATCTGAAACTACAAATTTATCTTTAACAGTTATTGCTGGCAGACATGATGAAAGTGGAGAGGTGTACGGAAAACCAGATTATGAGTTAATACTTAAATTATTAGACTCCTATGGCTTTACCACTAAATTTAAACGAATTAACGAATTGTTTTGGTGGGGATTTATAGTTAAAACACTAATAAACAGAAAATGGGTATATGGACAAGCTAATTTTGGTGTTGTCATAGCATCTAAAGGACATAAAATTAAATGGTATCAGTCTTTTTCATAACTGCATACCAAATTTAAGAAACAAAGGGAAGTTTGTAGTGTTTTTTTAAGATTAATCTTTAACTACTTTAAGAATTTTACTGCCGTAATTATTTGAGAATTTTATTAAATAGATTCCTCTCGTAAGCAATTGAAAATTTAGTGTTATTTTTTGTTGTGTTATTTTACGTTGAAAAACAGGTTTTCCTATAATATCGAAAACTTTTATTGTAGCATTTTCTAATGAATTGTTATTTAAGTCAATAACTACCTTGTCTTTCGAAGGATTAGGATAAAGCCTTATTTTGTTTAGGTGTTTTTTGTTGATAACTGTTGTAGCAAGCACAACATCTCCTTTGTAATAACTAACACCTCCAGCATAATTGCCAAGTACCATATCTAATTTTCCATCATTAGTTATATCGGCTACATTAACAAAAGAGTTGGTGCCTTCGTGTATGTTTAAAAACATGGAATCTATAATAGTAAATGTTCCATTAAGATTTCCATCTATGTTTCCAAATTCATAAATCCAACCGTTGGTAGCTCCAGAAAGTATTTTAGTCGAGCCATTATCTTTAAAAACGAAAGGAGTACTGTTACCATTATATTCATTAAAATGTCTTGTTTTTATGTTTCCAAAAGTATTTGTTATTAATGTGAAAATAGGGGAGGTAGCTGTGCCTGTGTTTTCATAATAACTAACAAATCCGTTACGCATGCCAATTACAAGGTCTAATAATAAATCATTATTAATATCAATTAATTGAGGAGAAGCAAAATTACCGATATCAATATTTGCGTAGTTTGGTGTTGTTAGATTAAAAACGGCTGAGTTTCCAACGCCACCAGAATTAGTAAAAAGATGAAGTTTACCATTAAAATCGCCAATAATCATGTCCTTATCTCCATCGCCATCAATGTCACCAAAAGTTGGTATCAATCTTTTTGCTGGCAAGTTGGAGCTTATATCTAAGTTAATGGTTGAAATATTTGCATAATCATCTGTAATTAATTGGTAAGCCGGGGTTGTAGCTGTGCCGATATTTTTATATAAGTAAAGTGATGATTTGTAGCCAGTTGATGTTGTTAAGTCGAATTCATAATGATTTCCAACAACAATATCTAAAAGTCCGTCAGCATTATAATCAAAAAATACAGGATGAGATCCTTCTCCAACATCTATCATTCCTTCTTGTAGGAAACCTGTGGTAACTAGATTAAAATTAGGTTTATTGTTGGCATTTGTATTTTTATAATACCAAACATTATTGCTGTTTTTACAACCAACATAACAATTAGGAGAAGCAATTAAGTCTTTTATGCCATCATTATTTACATCTAAATAAAAACCTGCAGGGAATAAGGGTAAATGAGTTGCAATACTATTTACATTGTTTGCAGGAAAAGCAGTGTCTTGAACTGTAATACTAGATGATGTGAAGTTTGTACTAGTATCGTTATTGGTTAGTAAAATAAAGTTATCGTAAGATACATCTCCTAACACTAAATCTTTTGTATTATTTGAATCTACATCAAAAGTTAATAAGGTAGAGCCAGAATGTTTACCGTTGTTATTTATTCTTTCAGGATTTGTTACGTTAGATGAACAAGTGTCAAACATTGTTACTGTATTTCCATTAAAATTTTCAGAAAAGTACCCCCAGCATCTATTTCTTACCTCAAAAACTAAACTATCGCAAGTACCATAGTTTTCTATGGATAAGTTTCTATGGTATTCTACATTTGAGCCTAAAATACTAAAAGTTAAAACATCTAAGTCTCCATCACCATCTATATCATCAATAGCAGGTATATCTGTAGAGCTTACATATAAATTAATGTAATTAGGCTGAAAATTAGAGTAAACTAAATTGGTAACTAATGAAAAACTTAGGCTTGTGTTGGAGGTGTTTTTATAAACAGCCATACCTCCAACAGAGTAGGTAAATATGTCCATTTTTCCATCACAATTATAATCCCTTAATAAAACCCAGTCGTGTAAATTGTTTGGAAAATCCGCAATGTATTCTGGTGCATATTGGTAGGTAGTGGTGTTGGGGATTCCAAGATTAATAAAAGGAGAAATTCTATTTCCAGAGCGACCAAAAACAAATAAATCTTTTATTCCATCTAAATTTAGGTCAATTTCAGAGAATTGAACAGAATTAAAGCCTCCAACCCAAGGGTTCTTTAGGGTGTCACCATTTAAATTAAGAACAACAATATTATTATTACGTGTAAAATGAATTTGAGCATCTAAACTTAAGCATAAAAGCATTAAAAGAAAGATTAAAATCCTATTTTTTCTTTGAGTTTTCATTTGATAAAGGTACTGATATTATTGAAATTATAACAACTTTAAAAGGTTTTGAATTTTTCTATTGATATTACGCTTTTGAAATTCTATATTTGCAGGCTTATAAAAATAGAATAAAACAAAAAAATGCAAAACAAAGGATTAATAACAACATTTACCATTCTTTTTGCCATAGCAAGTTTGTATGCTTTGTCATTAACATGGGTAGCAGCAGGAGTAGAAAAAGATGCGAAGGCATATGCAGCAGAAAAATTTAATGGTGATTCAGATGCTGAATTTGCTTATTTAGATTCGATGGCATCAGAAAAAGTTTACCCATTAATAGGATATACTTATGGTGAGTTGAGAACTAAAATGCTAAATTTAGGGCTAGATTTAAAAGGAGGAATGAATGTTACTTTAGAAGTGCAAACTGATGAAGTGGTAAAAGCATTAGCTTCTTATAGTGAAGATCCAGCTTTTAATAAAGCAATTAGAGATGCAAAAAAGATGCAACAAAAATCAAATGCTGATTTTGTTTCTCTTTTTGGTGAAGCATACAAAAAAAATAATCCTAACGGAAAATTAAGAGATTATTTTTATACACTTGATAACAAAGATAATTTATCAGCTAATGCAACTAACGATGAAGTATTAGCTTTTGTTAGTAAAGCCGCAAATGCTGCAATAGAACAATCTTTTGAAGTATTGAATACCAGAATAAATTTATTTGGTGCTGCACAACCTAATATTCAAAGACTTACAGGGTCTGATAGAATTTTAGTTGAGTTGCCAGGTGTGAAAAATAAAGAAAGGGTTCGTCAACTATTGCAAGGAACAGCAAAATTAGAATTTTGGTTAACTTACGATAATAAAGACATATACCCTTTAATGGTGCGTGCAAATGAAAAATTAGCACAAATTTTAAATGGCAAAGATGCTCTAACAGATTCAATTAATACTGAAAAAGATATTACTAATAAAGTTGATAGTGCTAAAAATAAAATTAATGAAAAAGATACCATTAAAAAAGAAAATAGCGTAGATGCATTGTTAGGAGATAATGTGGAAACAGACTCTAATTCTGTTGATACCACAAAAGGTTTATTAGATGAGGTTAGTGAAAGCGGCAGTTTAGATTCATTAGCACAGTTTAATAAAAGTGTGAAGGAAAACCCCTTATTTGCTGTTTTAACAACTCCTACAAATCAAACAGAACAAGGAAGAGTTCTTTCTGATGGGGCTGTAGTTGGTATTGTTGCGGTAAAAGATACCGCTAAAGTGAATAAGTTTTTAGCGATGAAAGAAGTGAAAACAATATTTTCTCCAAGAAAATATAAATTCTTTTGGTCATACAAACCTTTTGACGATAAAAAACAGTTTGTACAACTATACGCTATTAAAGTAACTAACAGAGAAGGTAAAGCAGAGTTAGAAGGCGATGTAATAGTTGATGCATCTCAACAGTTCGATAGATTTAATGGTAGCCCAGAAATTCAAATGGTAATGAATGGAAAAGGAGCCAGCGAATGGAAACATATTACAGGTAAAAATGTAGGAAAAAGTATAGCTATTGTACTCGATAATTTGGTTTATTCTGCACCAGCACCTTCTGAAGAGATTAGTGGAGGAATTTCTAGTATTACAGGTAGGTTTGGTTTAGAAGAAGCAAAGTTAATTGCTAACATATTAAAAGCAGGTAAACTACCAGCACCAGCAAGAATTGTTGAAGAAGATGTTGTTGGTCCAACCTTAGGTCAAGAATCAATTAATAAAGGAATGTTTTCTTTTATAGTAGCTTTATTGATAGTACTAGCTTACATGGTATTTTATTACTCAAAAGCAGGTATTGCATCGGTAATAGCGTTGTTAGCTAATATGTTCTTTATTTTCGGAATATTAGCTTCCATGCCATCTTTAGTTGCATTAACATTACCAGGTATTGCAGGTATTATTCTTACTATTGGTATGTCGGTAGATGCTAATGTGCTTATTTTTGAACGTGTTAGAGAAGAAATTAGAGCAGGTAAAGGAATTCGATTAGCCGTAACTGATGGCTATAAGTTCGCCTATTCATCTATTATCGATTCTAACGTAACTACCTTGTTAACAGGTTTTGTTTTGTGGTTTTTTGGCACAGGACCAGTAGAAGGCTTTGCTAAAACATTGGTAATAGGTATTTTCACCTCTCTATTTACAGCAATATTCATAACACGATTAATATTTGAATACCAATTAAATAGGCACAAAAAACTTTCTTTTTCTACAAAATTGACCGAAGGAGCATTTAAAAAAGTAAACTTTAACTTTTTAAAGAATAGGAAGAAATTTTATTTGCTTTCTGGAATTGTTATTTTGGGAGGAATAGTTTCTTTAGCCACAAAAGGATTACAAAGAGGTGTAGATTTTAAAGGAGGACGAACATATACTGTTCGTTTTGTTGATGAAAACAAAGTAAGTACCCAAAAAATTGCTAAAAGTTTAGCTGGTCTATTTGGAAATGCTCCTGAGGTAAAAACTTTTGGAGACGATAACCAAGTAAGAATTACAACAACCTATATGATTGATAGTGATGCTGAAAATGCAGATGATATTGTTGAAAATAAGTTGTATGAAGGTTTATCAACTTTTATAAAAAAGGATATTAATAAAGAAATATTTATGAATAACTACTTGATGAGTTCTCAAAAAGTAGGACCTACAATTGCCGATGATATGATTCGATCATCCTTATTCTCTATTGTATTTTCTTTATTAATCATTTTCTTATACATATTGTTCCGATTTAAAAAATGGCAATTTAGTTTGGGAGCAATAGTCGCACTTTTCCATGATGTGTTAATTACTTTAGCCATGTTCTCTATTTTTTACGGTATTTTACCTTTCTCTCTAGAAATAGATCAAGCATTTATTGCTGCTATCTTAACTGTTGTTGGTTATTCTATTAATGATACAGTAGTTGTTTTTGATAGAATTAGAGAATACTTAGGTTCTTATAAGAAACGTGAAATGGGCGAAGTAATTAATGACGCATTAAACAGTACTTTAAGTAGAACAATAAATACTTCTTTAAGTACCATCTTTGTATTATTAATGATATTTATATTTGGAGGTGAGGTGATTAGAGGATTCTCTTTTGCCTTACTAATAGGTATTGTTGTGGGTACATATTCTTCAATATGTGTTGCATCACCAATAATGTATGATTTAGCTGGTAAATCAATAGAAAAGAAAAAATAAAATAACAAGTTATTATGTTCCATAAATAAAACAATAGATGAACCATATTTTATTGTTAGGTATGCCTGGTGGCGGAGAATTATTTGTAATAGTTCTTGTGATAATTATGTTCTTTGGCTCAAAAAAAATACCAGAATTAGCCAGAGGGCTTGGTAAAGGAATTAAAGAATTAAAAAATGCCACTAACGATCTACAACAAGAAATTAGGAATAATACGCAAGACATTAATACTATTAAAGATGTAGTAGATGTAAAAAAACAGGTAAATAATTTATTAAAGGAGGAAATGTTAAACAACAAAACACCTTCAAAAGATGTCAATACCCAAGATATTGATGCCAATACAAAATCAGATAAAAAAGATGGAGAGCTAGATGAATTAAAAGAAACAATACCTAGTAATCCGAAAAATACGATATCACGATCAAGCATTGTACCACCATCCCAATCGGAAACTAATTAATGGCGTATCTATTACTCATAGGAGGCTTAGCTACCTTAATAATAGCTGGAGAATCCTTAGTAAAAGGAGCTGTTAATATTGCATATAAATTTAAAGTTTCTCCATTGGTAATTGGAATGACCATTGTTTCTTTTGGAACTTCTGCCCCCGAATTATTAGTAAGTTTAAGAGCAGCATTAGAAGGACACCCAGAAATGGCTATAGGAAACGTAGTTGGTTCTAATATAGCAAATATTGCTTTAGTACTCGGAATAACAACAATTTTACTTCCAATCTTTGTAAAAAAAGTAACAGTAAAAATTGATTGGTCGATAATGATGCTAGCAACAATTTTGTTTTGCTTATTTGCCATCAATTTAAAATTAGATTGGTGGGAAGGTTTAATTTTTGTTATCGGACTAATAATCTTTAATATTTATCAATTTAAATCATCAAAAAAATCGCAACAAAACAAAAAATCCGAGCTTAATTCGGCAACTAATAATAACGAAACAAGTAAAACTCTTCCTATTTATTTGAGTATTGGATTTATTTTTGCAGGGGTTCTTGGTCTGATTTATGGTGCAGAATGGTTGCTAAAAGGAGCAGTAATAATAGCAAGAAACTTTGGCGTTAGCGAACATATTATTGGTGTAACAATACTCGCTTTTGGCACAAGTGTGCCAGAATTAATTACATCGCTAATGGCTGCCATCAGAAAACAAACAGACATTTCTGTCGGGAACCTAATTGGCTCTAATATTTTTAATATTTTAGGTGTATTAGGAATAACTTCATTGGTTAAAGAAATTCCAATAAGCAAAATTGTGTTACATAACGATATTTATTGGCTTTTAGCAATATCATTTGTTATATTTCCATTGATGTTACATAAATATAAAATAGGTAGATTAAAAGGCTTTATATTACTTGTTTCTTATTTTACCTATATCTACTTTGTGGTATCATAATTGATTATGATTTAGATTGTGTTTTTGTAAATAGGATTTCTTAATTTTCAACTTTAAAATTAATTTATTGAAGAATAGCTTAATTATAGCATATTTATTTTTTAGCTCATTTTTAATGGCTCAAAACCCTAATGATGATATTGTGATTAAACAATTTAATCATGTATTTCTAGAAGATTTATTAGAGCAGCAAATAAATAATTTTAGAGCAGCAAATAACTTGCAATTACTCGAAACAGATGAATACCTTCATTTAGCAGCAGCAGATCAGGCTAAATACATGCTTAAAACAAATAAGATTGATCATGTTCAACTCAATAAAAAAAAAGAAACAGTACGTGATAGAATCTTTTTTTATGATGGGATGCATAGCGAAGCAGGAGAAAATTGTGCAAAAATTGTTATTGGTTCGAAAGTTAAGTTACCCTCAACAAAAGCTAGAATAACTTTAAAATCATACCAAAATGTTGCAGATTATCTTTTTGACACATGGAAATCGGTAAAAGGAGGTGCAGCATTACTTTTAAATAGAAATTATTACAGAGTAAGCACAGCCACAGAGATTAACCCTAAAGAAAAAAGTATACTGATTACGCAAGTCTATGCTTCAGAACCATTTGAATTACCAAAGGGCGTTAAGCTTGAAAAAGACGATTATAAAATAACACCATACAGTAAAGAAAAATGTAGTGAATTAGAAAAAAAATATGCCTACTTACCCGAATTAATGTCGGATAACTTGTACTTTAAACATGGCGAGATTTATTTTTATTTTCACGATTTGGCTTTATTAAAACAAGTGTTAAAAAACTCTAATGATGCTATTGCTTTAGATATTATTTCCAGAAAACAATTTTCGTGTAATAAAGGAAACCAACGTTACCCATCTAAAATACACAGCGGAGTGATGTTGCCACCAATATCAAAGTCTTATATATTCGGTAAAAATGAGTTAAAAGACGAAGGACAAGTAGAAGTTTCTTTAGGCCCAATTCCTGATTTTGTTGATACAAATAATGTAGAATTTAATTTGTTAATTATAAAGGATAATTGCCTTTGCCAAACAATAATATATAATAGCTTACCAGGAGAAAATTTAAAATCTTTAAACCTAGGATTTTTAATTGACACCATGTCTGTAAGCCATCAAGCAGACTCTGTAATGAATAAAATTGAATTTATAATTCCTTTTGAAAAAAATAAATTTCAATATACTTATGCCGATATTAAACCATTTTTAGACTCTATTAACCTTAAAATTTTTGACTTAAAAAAAATTGAAGTGAATGCTTATTCATCAATAGAAGGAGATGCTAAGAAAAATAAAATTTTACAAGAAAAAAGAGCAAATAGCATCTTAAAAGCAATCAAAAATTATAATTTGTCAGATGTGGAAACTAAAATTACTACCCAAGAAAACTGGGCAGGTTTTTTTGAGTCTATTAAAGGCTCTCCTTATGAAAATTATTTTCTAAATAAACCTAAAGACGTTATCAGGAAGATAATTAATTCAGATTCTTTAAATATTAATATGGAACCTTATTTAGAAGACCAAAGAATGGCTAAAATAGAACTTACAGTTGAAAAAATATTTATGGATGAAGAACTATTTAAAATTTTACCGCAGAAATTTAATAAAGCCATAAAAGATAAGAATTATACCAAAGCAAAGATATATCAATCTGTAATGTTTAGCAATATAGAAAATGGTAAAATTAAAAAAGAAACGGTTTTACGATTAAAAATACCACATTTAAAAGAAACGGTATCTTTAAATAATAACCAAATAGCCTTTAAATGGTATTATGCCAACACATCAAATAAAGATAGCCTCAATAAATATTTAATTAGAGATATAGAAACACAACTTTTAATAGACCCAACTAACCCTTTTTTGTTATACAATAAAGTGGTTCTAAAAATTCTACTGTGGACAAATAAATACAGTAGAGTTAAAGAACCAAAATACCTCTTAAAAGAAATAAAATCGTTATATAACATAGGAATTCCTAATCGGGAAATAAACCTACTTATATTAAATTACAATATAATTTCTGCAGATTTTTATTATGAAAGTAAAAAATTTCCCGAAAGGGAGAAAGCCCTTAAGGAAGTTAGAAATATTTTGTTTAGATATCAACTAACAAGAGATCAGGCATTTAGAGTTGCATATTATTTTATGTTTCAGATGCGAATTAATTGGGCAATAGAAATAATGAAGCCTTGGGTGAAAAAGAAAAATATTGATGAAGAATTTTTATATACCTTTTTAACGATAGCCATTTACAACAAAAAATTAGTTCCAGAAAAGTATTATATACAATTGCTCACTCGTGCAAAAAATATGGACAAACAACGGTTTTGTAAACTTTTTGGATTTCCAAATATGAGTTTTCAGTTACTAAAAGATTTAGATGTGAAAGATTTGTACTGTAAAACTTGCCACTAACAATGACTTTTATTAAAAACGATAAAAAAATAATTAGTGCATGGACAATGTACGATTGGGCTAACTCTGTTTATCCGCTAGTTATTACAACGGCAATTTTCCCTATTTTTTATGGAGAAGTAACCACACAAAAGGTTGTTTTTTTTGGCGTTGAGTTTGTTAATACCGAACTTTATTCATACGTAGTTTCTTTATCGTTTATTATTTTAGCCTTTTTATCGCCCTTACTTTCTGGCATTGCCGATTACGCTGGAAATAAGAAAAGTTACATGAAATTTTTTTGTTATTTAGGAGCTTTAGCATGTATAAGCCTTTCTTTTTTTAATGTTAATTATTTAGAAATAAGTATGCTCTCTGTATTTTTTGCAAGCATAGGTTTTTCGGGAAGTTTGGTGTTTTACAATGCTTATTTACCAGAGATAGCCACACCAGATTTACACGATAAAGTAAGTGCTAAAGGGTTTTCTAGAGGATACATCGGAAGCTCACTTTTGCTAATAATATGTTTAATTTTAATTCAGGTTTTTAATGTAAATCCTAAATTCACCTTTGCATTAACAGGTTTGTGGTGGATAGGCTTTAGCCAAATTACCTTTAACGGATTACCTAATAATATTACCCAAACAAAACCAAAAAAAAATAATTTAACAAAAGGGTTTCAAGAACTTAAAAAAGTTTGGAACGAAATAAAAAAATTAAAAAGTTTAAAACGTTACTTATCTGCCTTTTTTGTTTATAGTATGGGCGTGCAAACCGTAATGTTAATGGCTGTTTTTTTTGGAACTAAAGAAATTGCTTGGACAAGTAAAAATGAAATGCAAACAGGTTTAATTATAAGTATACTTATTATTCAGTTTATTGCCATTCCCGGGGCTTATTTAATGGCATTTTTATCAAAAAAAATAGGCAACATTAAAACATTAGGTATAGTGGTTGCTATTTGGATACTCATTTGTTTTAGTACTTACGAATATATTTATCAACCATTAGGCTTTTACATTATAGCTGCAATTATTGGTTTTGTAATGGGGGGAATACAATCATTATCACGTTCGACCTACTCTAAAATGCTGCCAGAAACACAAGACCACACTTCGTATTTTAGTTTTTACGATGTACTCGAAAAAGTTGGCATTGTAATAGGTACATTTAGCTTTGGTTTTATTGATGGTATGTTTAGCATCAGAGAATCTATTTTAGCACTTATCGTGTTTTTTATTGTAGGATTTGTACTCTTATTAAGGATTCCGAAAGGAAAAAATATTACTTAAAACTATCCTGCTGCGTCAAATAACTCTGTAAAATAATAGTAGCACTAATTTCATCAACTAAAGCTTTATTTTGCCTTGCCTTTTTCTTTAAACCACTATCTATCATTGTTTGGAAAGCTATTTTAGAAGTAAAACGCTCATCAATACGAGCAATTTTAATGTGTTTAAATTTTCTGCTTAAATGCTTAACAAAAGGTTCAATAATTTTTGCTGATGCTGCAGGATTGTTTTTAAGGTCTTTAGCCTCACCAACAACAATACATTCCACCTCATTTTTACTAAAATAATCGGTTAAAAAGGCAATAATATCTTTACTATGTACGGTTGTTAATCCGCTAGCAATAATTTGTAACTCATCGGTAACAGCAATTCCTACACGTTTGCTACCGTAATCTATTGCTAAAACTCTTGCCATTGTTCATTTTTTATACTATAAATTCTTAAAATTACTTTTCTATAACTATAAAAACCTCTTTACTTATCATTAACTTTGTGAAAAATAACTTAATGGAAACAAAATTAAACAAAATAGAGGAAGCATTAGCAGCTATTAAAGCAGGAAAAGTTATCATAGTTGTTGATGATGAGGATAGAGAAAATGAAGGTGATTTTATTACTGCTGCCAAAAATGTAACCCCAGATGTGATTAATTTTATGGCAACTCATGGGCGAGGTTTAATTTGTGCACCATTGGTTGAAGATAGATGTGAAGAATTAGGGTTAGATCTAATGGTTGGAAACAACACGGTATTACACGAAACTCCTTTTACTGTTTCTGTCGATTCGCTAAAAAATGGTTGCACCACAGGAATTTCAACAAGCGATAGAGCAAAAACAGTTCAAGCATTAATTAATTCAAAAACAAAACCAGCAGATTTGGGTCGCCCAGGTCATATATTTCCATTAAAAGCTCGTAGAGGTGGTGTTTTAAGAAGAGCAGGTCATACCGAAGCAGCTATAGATTTAGCTCGTTTAGCAGGATTTGAATCAGCAGGTGTTCTAGTAGAAATTTTGAATGAAGATGGTAGCATGGCTCGTCTGCCTCAGTTAATGAAAATAGCAAAAAAACATCAATTAAAAATTATTTCTATCAAAGATTTAATTGCATATCGTTTAAAACACGAAACTTTAATAAAACGAGAAGTTAAAGTTAAATTACCTACTGAATTTGGAAATTTTGATATGATTGCCTACAAGCAAACTACTAACAACATGGATCATTTAGCTTTAGTTAAAGGTACTTGGAAAGAAGATGAAGCCATCTTAGTTAGGGTACATTCTTCTTGCATGACGGGTGATATTTTCGGTTCATGCCGTTGCGATTGCGGACCTCAGTTACAAAAATCTATGGAAATGATTGAAAAAGCAGGTAAAGGTGTAATTGTGTACATGAACCAAGAAGGCAGAGGAATAGGTTTATTAAACAAACTTAAAGCCTATAAATTGCAAGAAGAAGGAAGAGATACCGTTGAAGCAAATATTGAATTAGGCTTTCAGGCAGACCAAAGAGATTACGGTGTTGGAGCTCAAATTTTAAGAGATTTAGGTGTTGCTAAGATTAAACTAATGAGTAATAATCCTAAAAAAAGAACAGGATTAATAGGTTATGGTTTAGAAATAGTTGAAAATGTGCCTATCGAAATTAAACCAAATAAATACAATTTTGCCTATTTAAAAACTAAGAGAGATAAAATGGGACATGCCATTAAGGTTGAAAAATAATTTTTAGCACCTTTCTTAATAAATTTTTGAAATAGTGTAGTTTTTACTATTAAAATTAAAAGTTGTCCCTTCTTTTTTTGTTAGTAATAACTTACCAATGGGTGAGAGGGTAGAAATTGCAAAAATAGTTTCATTATCAATGGTTAATTTTCCTAAACTTATCGAAATATAAAAATTATTCTTGTTGGTTACAACCAAACTTCCTAAAGCGATAGTTTTATTATTAGTACTTAAATTAACTTTAGCTAAAACAGTTAACAATTTTAATGCTTCTGTTAATTGATTTGTTAGTTTTTCTGTTTCTAATTGAGCCATTGCTCTGCTTGTTTCGTGTTTGTCGCCTGCACTACTTTTGGTTTCGTTATTGGCAGCATCTTGAGCTTCTTTTAAAGCAGTATTTATATGGTTAATTTTTTCATTAACAATTTCCGTACATTTCTTAAATAAAAGTTTTTTTAGGTCTTTAAACTTTTTATCTGTCATGAGCTTATTATCCCGAAAAATTCATTATAAAATAGTAAAATTTGGGGTAAAGTATTATCTTTTATTGTGAAAAGAAGTAAAAACAATACTTAAAAAACACCCAATTTTGAGCAATAAAGATACATTATTTTATAGGGGAAATACATCTTTTTCTGTTAATTTTTCATCCTCAGCAAGTATTTACCTGATTTACGCAATGCTCTTCTATTACCTACGCTCGGGAAGCAGAACTTAAACAAAGAGTTTTTATACTGATATTAGGTTATGAATATCTCAGAGCCTTCAAAAATTGCTTTTTCTTCTTGCTTCGGTATTTGCCATTTACTCAATACTCACCTTTCTCAAAATGTGTACATTATAATATCGTTTGTTTTAATAATTTTTGTTTTTTTTTGAGCATCCCATAAAGTAGATATTTCTTACTGTTTGTTGATAAATATTTAGTGTTTAACAACTTTTATTTTATCAGGATTGTGTCTGTATTTAAATATAAGTGTAAAAAGTATGGCTAAAACAAGTGCATAAGTAGAAAAAATTAGCCAAATGGCTTCCCAGTTTCTGCTAACAAGATTTATTCCATCGTAAACAGAGTATTTTTGTACAATATAACCACTCCCCATTCCTCCTAAAACAGCACCAACACCGTTGGTTAACAAAATAAACAAGCCTTGAGCACTGCCTCTATATTTGCTATCTGTTTCTATTTCAATAAATAAGGAACCCGATATGTTAAAAAAATCAAAGGCAGCACCATAAACCACCATCGACATAATAAGGTATCCTGCTCCTATACCTTCTGGTGATCCAATACCGAATAAACCAAAACGAAAAAACCAAGCTAACATGCTCATAATCATTACTGTTTTTATACCAAAACGTTTTAAGAAAAAAGGAATAGTTAGTATAAATAAGGTTTCTGAAACTTGAGATAAGGCGATAAATGTATTGGAATTTGTAACGGCAAAAGAATTGGGATAGTTTGTTTCAAAGCTTCGCATAAATTCAGATGCCCAAGCATTTGATATTTGTAAAACAACGCCTAATAAGGTAGCAAAAATAAAAAATACGGCCATTTTATATTCTTTAAATAAAACAAAGGCATCTAAACC
>CAZVEW010000002.1:38261-43154 GCA_964625955.1 uncultured Vicingus sp.
AAATAAAAAATACGGCCATTTTATATTCTTTAAATAAAACAAAGGCATCTAAACCCAAACGTTGTGCTAAAGATTTGTTGTCTGATTTAGATAGTGGCACATTTGGTAATGTAAAGGAGTATATTCCCATTATTAATGATATTATCATTGCAAAATAAAACTGTGTGTTGCTTTGTGCCCATCCTAAAGAGCCTACGGCTACTTCGGCTACAATAAAACCAATGGTTCCCCAAACACGTATTTTAGGAAATACTTTTACTACATCGTAATTATTGTCGGTAAGAATGCTATAAGAAACTGTATTTGTTAGACCTAAGGTTGGCATATAAACTGTTAAGTAGCCTAATATTATCCAAAAAAATGTATCGAAATTATTTATTTGAGCTAAAAAAAACATAAAAGCTGCTCCTATAATATGAAGCAAACCCAGTAATTTTTGAGCATTAATGTATTTATCGGCAATAATACCCACGATGCCTGGCATTACTAATGATGCAATTCCTAATGTTGTAAAGATTTTTCCAATTTGTATGCCTTCAAAATGTAATTCTCCTCCTAAATAACCGCCTAAAGAAATGAGCCACGCACCGAAAACAAATAGTTCGAAAAAATTTAAAATGGTTAATCGAAGTTTAATACTCATTCTATTATTTTAATTAGCATTTCTTGCATCAATTTCTCTTTTTATTTTAGAGGCTTCTTCGTAATTTTCATTATCAATAGCATTTTGTAATTTACTATTTAATTCACTAATAGTTAAATCACTATATTTTAATGGTTTATTATCATCATCATCTTCTTCTATACTTTTTTCTATCGATTCTATTTGATTTTCGATTTCATCTTCATCTGCTTGGTTGTCTAAAATAATTCCTGCACTTGCTAAGATAAATTCGTAGGTGTATATTGGGCATTTAAAGCGAACTGCTAAGGCTATTGCATCGGAAGTTCTGGTATCCACTTCAATTTTTTTATCACCTTGTTCGGAGAGTAGTTTAGCAAAGAAAATACCTTCGACTAGATTATAAATAATTATTTCTGTAACATTTATGGAAAAAGAATCGGCAAAACTTTTAAATAAATCGTGTGTTAATGGCCGGCTAGGAGTCATTGATTCTAGTTCAATAGCTATTGCTTGAGCTTCAAAGCCTCCAATAATTATGGGTAGTCTTCTTTTTGCACCAGTTTTTTCGCCTAATACTAAGGCGTATGCTCCAGTTTGTGTTTGACTGTAAGAAAGTCCTATTATTTCTAATTCTATTTTATCCATCTAAAAAAAAGAAAAAGAGGATAAAACTACCCTCTTAATTGTATTATGCTTTAAAAGCTTTTACTGCGGCTATTAATTTTGGAACAACTTCAAATGCATCTCCAACAATACCATAATCTGCTGCTTTAAAAAATGGGGCTTCGGCATCGGTATTTATTACAACTATTACTTTACTGCCATTTACACCTGCTAAGTGTTGAATTGCACCAGAAATTCCTATTGCAATGTATAAATTTGGACGAATTGCTAAGCCTGTTTGACCTACGTGTTCGTGATGAGGTCTCCAATCAATATCGGCTACTGGTCTTGAACAGGCTGTGGCGGCACCTAATTCGTGAGCTAGTTCTTCAATCATTCCCCAATTTTCTGGTCCTTTTAAACCTCTTCCTGCCGATACCACTAAATCTGCTTCTGTTAATGATAATTCGGTAGATTCTTTAACAACTTCTTTTACTGTTATTCCTGTGCTTGGTATTTCACAAGTGAAGTCAACAACTTCGGCACTTCCGCCAGGTATTACTTTATCAACTGAGTTTGGCAAAACGGTAATTATTTTTATGGCTGTTGAAATTTCTACCTCAGCAAAAGCTTTACCCGAAAAAACTGATTTTTTAACTGTATTTCCGTTGGGTAATGCAATTGCTCCACTTACCATTCCTGCATCTAACTTAGCAGAAAGTATTGGTGCAATGGATTTTCCTGAATAATCGTGTGCAAATATTATGGTGTTTGATGATTCTTGTTTTGATGCTTCAGCAATGATGCAAGCAATCTTTTGAGGGTCAAATTTATCTAAACTAGCATCTGAAATGTGTAAAACCTTTTTAATACCATAATTTCCTAATTCTTCTAAACCTGAGCTTGATCCTATTACTAATGCGATTGCTTCTGTTTCGTTTAATTGAGCAGTTTGTGCACCATAATTGGCTGCTTCAAAAGCATTTTTAGTTAATTTTCCGTTTATTGATTCTGTGTATATTAATACTGACATACTGTAGTTTTTTATTATAAATATAGCTTTTGTTAAGCTATTAATATTTTAGTTTTTAAATTACTTTTGCTTCGTTGTGTAATAATTCTACTAATTCCGCAACATTATCAGCATCAATGTATTTACAACCAGATTTTACTGGTGGCAAGGTGTAGCCTTTTACAATAGTTGCATTAGAAGTTTCTACTGGAGTTATTACATTTAAAGGTTTTGTTCTTGCTGCCATAATTCCTCTCATGTTTGGTATTCTTGCTTCTGACATACCTTTAGCAGCACTTAAAACGAAAGGAGTGGTTACTTCTACTATTTCAATGCCGCCTTCAATTTCTCTTTCTATTGTTGCGATATTTCCATTCATCTCTAATTTTGATGCTAAAGAAACATAAGGAAGATTCATTAATTCGGCAATCATTCCACCTACTTGAGACCCATTGTAATCTATTGTTTCTTTTCCGCATAATACTAAATCGTAGCTTTGTTCTTTTGCATAATTAGCAATTTGTTTAGCAACGTACAAAGCATCTAAACTATCAGCATCTATTCTTACGGCATCATCTGCACCAATTGCTAGTGCTTTTCTTATGATTGGGTCATTATTTGCTCGTCCAACATTAATTACGGTAACTGAACCTCCATTACTTTCTTTTAACTCTAAAGCTCTAACTAAAGCGTACCATTCATCGTAAGGATTAACAATAAATTGTACACCATTTTCATCAAATTTAGTGTCTCCATCTGTAAAAGCTATTCTTGCAGTAGTATCGGGAGCTTTACTTATACATACTAATATTTTCATATTGATTTTTAATTTAAAATTGCGTTACGAAATTAGTAATAAACAATTGAAAAAAAAAGATGATTTTCGTCATTATAATTACAATAAAGGAAAAAGTTCTCTAAAATAATTTTTTAGCAGTGTTTTTTTTAAAAGAGAAATTAAATTTGAATTAGTTTCTTTTTACTTGTTCGATAGGACATTTTACTTCGCCATATTGACAATAAACGCAACATTTCCCATTTGTAGATTGTATTACCTCGTGACATGAATCGCATTGATAATAATGTGGACTTTCTAAAGAAAGCATCTCAACTTTTTGTTTATTGCCACATTTGGGACAGTCTAAGGTATTTTGATAAAGTACCTCTAGTAGTAATTGGTTCATTATTTTTTAATTTATATTGTATTAAAACATAAATGCAAGATAAATTAATTTTAAATTCAATTTGAATTCGAGAATATAATTTTATAAACAGGTAATTCACATAATATTAAGGTGCTATAACTTAAATTTCTTGTTTCTGAAATAAGCTATAGGTGCAATTATTAACACAACAATTATAGTATAAGTTAAAGAGGTAGGAAATGGCATCGCATCTCCTGCAGCATAAGAATGTAAACCTGATAAGTAGTAGTTTACGCCAAGATAAGTCATAACTACAGTTCCTATTCCTAATACAGAAAGAAGATTAAATAAGTATTTTCCTTTAGCCCAAGGAATAAAGCGTAAGTGCAACAACATTGCGTAAAATAGAACGATGACTAATGCCCAAGTTTCTTTTGGATCCCAGCCCCAATACCTTCCCCAACTTTCGTTTGCCCAAACACCACCTAAAAAGGTTCCTATTGTTGCCATAAATAAGCCAACAATTAGTGTCATTTCAATAATGCAGGTTAATTCTTTTATGGTATTATTAATTCGATCTTTGTTTTTAGCAGTTTTGGTTATCATTAATATTAAATTGATAAATCCTAATAATGCACCCAACCCTAAGAAACCGTAACTACCAGTTATTACTGCTACATGTATCATTAGCCAATAAGATTTTAATACAGGAACTAAGTTTGTTATTTCTGGGTCTAACCAATTTAATGTGGCTACAAATAAAATTACACAGGATAATATTGCTGTTGCTGCTAACGACATTTTGTTGTTCCTTGAAAAAACAAATCCAGCTAACATGGTTACCCATGAAATAAATATCATTGATTCATAAGCATTACTCCAAGGAGCATGACCAGCAATATACCATCGACCAATTAGACCAGCAGTGTGCAAAAGGAATAAAACTGCTAAAAATATGGAAAGTACATTAACTGTCTTCTTTTTCCATTTTTTTGATTTAAAAATATCGGCAAATAAGAATATGAGCATGAGCAATCCAATTAATGGATAATACATAAGCAACTTATTGAAGATGTTTATTTTATTATACATTATTTCCATGTCAATTTTTGATTTACTTGGGTATATTTTTGCTCCAAATTTTTGTTGATAGTCAGAGACATACGATAATGTGCTATCGGCAATATGCCAATCATTTTTATTGAAAGAGGCTGTTATTGAATTGAAATATAGTGGTAAAAACATTTTAACAAAAACAGAATCGTTACCATCAAATTTTTTATAATCTTTACTAGTAAAC
This sequence comes from uncultured Vicingus sp., assembly GCA_964625955.1. Taxonomy (GTDB): domain Bacteria; phylum Bacteroidota; class Bacteroidia; order Flavobacteriales_E; family Vicingaceae. The sequence goes on from CAZVEW010000002.1 coordinate 42,947, forward strand.
CAAGTATTATTTGGGTCGTTTTCTTTTGGAAAAAGCCTCAGAGGAGAGCCTTCATAAACCATATTACAGATGTATGCTCTTTCGTTTACTTTAATAACTTCTTTGTCATATTTTGTCCTTTCTCCAGGTTTCTTTCTCATAGCAATATTCAAATCTTCTGATAGAATATTTTTAAAATTTTTATCAAAAAAGTTTACAAAAGCGGTAC
>CAZVEW010000003.1:0-39401 GCA_964625955.1 uncultured Vicingus sp.
ATACTATTTATTGTAGGATTACATTTAATAACAAATTAACGAACCGTATTCTCGCTTTGTAACTTGACAAGTTTTTGCTTTTTAAGTTGGTTTGTAACGGTAAATTCTCCTCAAAAATTATTACTTTTAAGCGTTAAACAAACTGAATGCACTACATATAGTAGCGTTAGGAAAATACACGGTATTGTAAAGTATTTTATGAAAACGTATTTTTAGGTTACAAAAGTATTAAAAAACATTAGCTAATCAACGAAATTATAAATAACTAAATTATACTAAGTACAATTTTATTAGCTTTGCTTTTTTATTTTAAATGTATGACAAAGGTTTTATCAGATAGAATTAACGGTTTAAGTGAATCTCAAACCTTGGCAATGATGAGGATAAGTAGAGAATTGATTGCCCAAGGTAAAGATGTTATTAGTTTAAGCATTGGCGAACCAGACTTTAACACCCCTGATTTTATTAAAGAAGCAGCAAAAAAAGCCATTGACGAAAATTATACACACTACACGCCTGTTCCTGGATACCCTGAATTAAGAAAAGCCATCTCTAATAAATTTAAAAGAGATAATAATTTAGATTATTTACCTGAACAAATTGTAGTTTCTACAGGGGCAAAACACGCTTTGGCAAACCTTGCTTTAAGCCTATTAAACCCAAATGATGAAGTAATATTACCCGCTCCTTTTTGGGTAAGTTACCACGAAATAATAAAATTAGCCGAAGCCAAAAGTGTAATATTACCCACAACAATTGAAACCGATTTTAAAATTTCTATTGCTCAGCTAAAAGCTGCTATTACACCAAAAACACGCATGATTTGGTTTAGCACTCCTTGTAATCCTAGCGGTTCGGTTTATAGTAAAGAAGAACTTTTTGAAATAGCTTCCTTAATTAAAAATTATCCTAAAATAATTATTGTTGCTGACGAGATATACGAACACATCAATTTTACAGGTAAACACGAAAGTATTGCCCAATTCAAGTTTATTAAAGACCAAGTAATTACGGTAAATGGCGTATCGAAAGGTTTTGCCATGACGGGTTGGCGAATTGGTTACATTGGTGCACCACAATGGATTGCCGATGCTTGTACAAAAATGCAAGGACAGTTTACCTCTGGCACTTGCAGTATTGCACAAAAAGCTGCTCAAGCTGCTTTAGAAGCTGAAGTTGCTGTTGTAAAACCCATGAGAGAAGCTTTTGAAGCCCGCAGAGACATGGTGCTCTCTTTAATGAAAGAAATTCCTGGCTTAAAATTAAATTTACCCAAAGGTGCTTTTTATATTTTTACAGATGTTTCTTACTATTTTGGGAAATCTGACGGAGAAACAACCATTAATAATGCTACAGAATTAACCATGTATTTGTTAAACAAAGGATTAGTAGCATTGGTAACAGGCGAAGCTTTTGGCGATAAAAACTGTATTCGGTTTTCATATGCAGCATCAGAAAAAACATTAATTGAAGCCATTAAAAGAATTAAAAATACATTAGCTTTATTAAAATAAATAAACTTTGAATAAAAACGAATTAATACATCTTTTTAACAATTTCAATGCCTTAAATGTGTTGATTATTGGAGATGTGATGGTTGATGCTTATTATTTTGGGAAAGTTGAACGAATATCACCAGAAGCACCTGTTCCCATTGTTGCTGTTAAAAGCAAAGAAACTCGCTTGGGCGGAGCTGCAAACGTAGCTCTCAACGTACAAGCACTCGGTGCTAATGCCATTTTATGTAGTGTAATTGGAGATGATATTGATGGAAAATTATTGGAAGAATTATTAGTTAAAAATAATTTAACCAAGCAAGGAATTATAAAAAAAGCTAATCAAACCACTACTGTTAAAACAAGAATTATTGGTAATAAAAATCAAGTATTAAGAGTAGATTCTGAAAATGATACCAACCTCAACAAAACAGAAAGTAATGACTTTTTTAATACAATAAAAAAAATTATCTCCAATAAAAAAATAGATGTTGTAATTTTTGAAGATTACGACAAAGGTGTTATTACCAAAAGTTTAATTAAGCAAGTAATTGATCTGTGTAACAGCAAAAATATTCCAACTTCGGTTGACCCCAAAAAAAGAAACTTTAATTTTTATAAAAATGTAACACTATTTAAACCAAATTTAAAGGAATTAAAAGAAGGCTTAAACCTAGAAATTAGCCCTAACGATATAACAACAATAAAAAAAGCTGTTAATCAATTAAACAAAGCGTTAGACAATAAAATAACCTTTATTACTTTATCCGAAAATGGTGTTTACATCAGCGACAAATCAAACCAAATACATATATCAGCACATTTAAGAACCATTGCAGATGTTTCTGGAGCAGGCGACACCGTGATAGGCGTTGCTTCTTTATGTTTGGCATTAAATCAATCTTTAAAACTAATTGCCGAAATTGCTAACTTGGCAGGTGGTTTGGTTTGCGAAAAAATAGGCGTTTCTCCAATAAATAAGGATTTATTATTAAACGAAGCCATCACAAAATTAATATGACTGTAATTCCTTACAAAGAAAAAACATTAGGAAAAAAAGAACAGGTTTCTACCATGTTTAATAATATTTCTAAAAATTACGATTTCTTAAATCATTTTTTATCTTTAGGAATAGATATTTTATGGCGAAAAAAAGCCATTCGCTTGTTAAAACCAACACAACCAAAAATAATACTCGACATTGCCACAGGTACTGGAGATTTTGCCATTGAAGCCTTAAAATTAAATCCTACAAAAGTTATTGGCATAGATATTTCTGAAGGAATGTTAAAAGTTGGCAAGCAAAAAATAACAGCCAAAGGAAAAGATAGTATTATTGAACTAAAATTAGGCGATTCCGAGAACTTAGATTTTAACGATAACACCTTTGATGCTTACACCGTTGGTTTTGGTGTTAGAAATTTCGAGAACCTAGAAAAAGGTTTAACCGAAATGCTTCGTGTGCTAAAACCCAATGGAACAGCAATAATTTTAGAATTCTCCAAACCAAAAAAAACACCAATTAAACAACTTTATAATTTTTATTTTAACAAAATATTACCAACCATAGGTAAAATTGTTTCAAAAGATAATGCTGCTTATACTTATCTGCCCGAATCGGTAAATGCTTTTCCTGATGGCGAAAAATTTGTATCTATTTTATTAAAATTAGGTTATAAAAAACCTCTCTCAATACCGTTATTATTTGGAATAGCAACTATTTACAAAGCCATCAAATAAAATGATATTTTTACCGTTAATACAGCATTAATTACTTAATGATAAAACGAAATTTTATACTATTATTTCTTTTAACGGCTCTGCTTACACCCTGTTTTTGTCAAAAAAAAACTACTAAAAATTTACCAAAATTCGACCATAGGTTTATGCACTTTGGTTTTTTATTAGGCATTAATTCTGCAAATTTTGTGTTAACACGCTTACCTGCAACTAGTATTGGCGCTGACACTTTGTTAGTGTTAGAACCAAAAAGAGGTAGTGGTTTTAACTTAGGTATTATATCTGCCTTGCACATTAATGAATATTTTAGTTTACGGTTTACACCAAACTTAGCTTTTTCTTCAAGAAGTTTAGCATACACCTTTACTACTTTAGATGGTCTAAAAATATATAGAAAGGACATAGAATCTACGCTGATTAATTTTCCTTTTAACATTAAATACAAATCGGCAAGGGTAAATAACTTTAGTGCTTACATTATTGCTGGTGCAGCTTATACGCTTGATTTAGCATCAAATGCGGGAACAACCAATAATTCTATCAATCCGAAAGATATTATTGTAAAACTTAAAAGAGATGATTATGTTGGTCAGATTGGTTTTGGTACTGATTTTTACCTGCAATATTTTAAATTTGGCATTGAGTTAAAAATGAGCTACGGCATTAGAAATTTATTAGATAATGATCACACCGCATTTTCTACTCCCATTGATAAACTTCGCTCAAAAATGTTTTTACTCTCTTTTACTTTTGAAGGATAACTTAATTGGGTTAATTAGATAATTAGATAATGGGTTAATTAGATAATTAGATAATGGGTTAATTAGATAATTAGATAATGGGTTAATTAGATAATGGGATAATGGGTTAATTATTAGTTTTGTATCTAATTTTACCGAAAAATTTAACGCTTACAATTCAATATTTTTTAATATGCAAACTATTTTACTAACAGCTTCTCCTCTTGAAGCCAATAACAAGGAACTTCTTAAAAAAAAAATAAGTAAAGAAATAGGTGCTGATAATTTTGAATTTAGGATAGTTAAACGTGCTATTGATGCCCGAAGGAAGCCCATAAAATTTAACTTAAAAATTGAAGTATTTGTTAACGAAAATATTCCCGACCTATTTACTCCTATCCATTACCAAAATTTAAAAGCCGATGCTAAAACCGTAATCATTATAGGTTTTGGACCAGCAGGAATGTTTGCTGCTTTAAAACTAATAGCATTAGGCATAAAACCCATTATTTTAGAACGAGGAAAAAACGTTAAAAATAGAAGAAGAGATATTGCTAATATTACAAAAAAACAAATTATAAACCCTAATTCTAATTATTGTTTTGGAGAAGGTGGTGCAGGCACTTTTTCTGATGGTAAACTTTACACACGCTCTAAAAAAAGAGGAAATGTTAACGAAATATTAACTATTTTGGTTCAACATGGAGCACCAGAAAATATTTTGATTGATGCCCACCCTCATATTGGCACAAACAAATTGCCAAAAGTAGTAACAAACATTCGTGAAACTATTTTAAAAGCTGGTGGCGAAATACATTTTAACACAAAAGTTATTGATTTAATTATTGAAAACCAAGGAATTAAAGGGGTTTTAAGTGAGGATAATAATAAATTTTTAAGTACTAATATAATTTTGGCTACAGGTCATTCTGCTAGAGATATTTTTTATTTGTTAGTAAAAAAGAAAATTAAAATAGAAAACAAACCTTTCGCCTTAGGTGTTAGGGTAGAACACCCTCAACAATTAATTGATAAAATTCAATACCATGGTGATTTTAAAAATGAAAACCTCCCTCCTGCTGCATATCAGTTAGTTCAGCAAGTTAATAATAGCGGTGTTTTTTCTTTTTGCATGTGTCCTGGAGGGATTATTGCTCCTTGTGCCACTGCTCAAGGAGAAATTGTTACAAACGGCTGGTCTCCATCAAAAAGAAACAATCCTTTTGCCAATTCAGGTATTGTTGTTACTATTGAAAAAGATGATTTGAAAGATTATCAAAAGTATGGCGATTTGGCTGGTTTAAAGTTGCAAGAAGCGATTGAGAAATCTATTTTTATAGCTGGCGGAAATGATATTATCAACAAACTAGGTCAGGTTGCACCAGCCCAAAGATTAGCCGATTTTGTAAATAATAAAAAATCGACATCTTTGCCAAAATGTTCTTATTTAATAGGAGTAATTTCTGCTCCATTACACGAGGTATTGCCAAAAAGTATTGTTTATCGCTTGCAACAAGGATTTATTGCTTTTGGCAAAAAGATGAAAGGCTACCTAAATAATGATGCTATTATTGTTGCTGTAGAGAGCAGAACTTCCTCTCCTGTAAAAATCCCAAGAGATAAAATTACTTTACAACATATTGAAATTAAAGGTTTGTACCCTTCCGGAGAAGGTGCTGGATATGCTGGTGGAATTGTTTCTGCAGCTATTGATGGACAAAAATGTGCTGAGGCAATTCTTAAATCTCTCTTAAAACACCAAGCACTTCAATAATTTCTCCCTTATCGTCTAATTTTGGGATAATTGTTTCAGAAATGCTTATGTAATCATCTTTTCCGACAGGCTTAACCCTATAAGTTATAGCTAATTTTCTTTTTGAAGAAAGTAATTTTTCTTTAACCGATTTTAACGTATCTATGTCATCAGGATGATATGCTTCTTTTAATTTATTTCTATTTTCTTCTAAAAGATACTCATCTTTAGTTATTCCAAATATCTTTTCTACAAAAGGGCTTAAATATTCAATTTTTTTAACTTCGTTATTATTATAGCTAACTAGATAAATAAATTCATCTAAATTTTCGATAATAAACTTAAACCTATCATTGTTAGCTTTAATTACATTTTCATTTTTCTTCTGTTTATTAATATCTTTAATCTGAATTAAGTAATAATTATTACTAACAGCTTCAAAAGGAGATAAAAGCATATTTCCCCAAAAAATGGAACCATCTTGTCTTTTAAATAATGCTTCTACTTGGTAAAAGCCATACAATGATAATTGCTGTGTTATTTCATTTCGAAGTGAATTAATGAAATTTTTATCCGAAAAAAGTTCATAATATTTCTTTGCATAAATATCTGAAGTATCATTTAATTTAAATAAAACCTTAGTTTGCTCATTAACATCTAAAATAGATTTAGAATAATAGTCAATTAAAAATACAGCATCATTCGTGTTATTTAATAAAGTTTTTAATATTTCTGCATTCTGTTTTACTTGTATTCCTAATTTCTTTTTTTGAAAAGAGATTACATAACTTAGTGCAAAAACATAGCCAATAGCAACAGTTATTAAAAGAGAAAAACCATTATTAACTTCGGAAGACATTAGTAGGGCAATGATTAAAGGAATAAAAACTACGGCAAAATAAACAAGCACTTGTTTTGGCTTTGGTAATGCAAATAAAATAACATTAAAGATTGCCAACATTAAAATTATAAATTCGCTATTAAACGATAGTTTAAAAGCTATATATATTAAGCTTAACGAAGTGTAAATGAAAATAATAAAGATTAATTCATATAATTTTTTGTTTCCTAATTTGGTAAAACTTATGAGAAAAGTTAATAGATAAGCTATAAAAAAACTTATCGACAAGAAACCTATTATAGCATCATCTATATTAAAATAATTAAAAATAAACAGACAAAAAACCAAGGATAAAGAACTAGCTCCTAAGCAAATCATTTGTGCCATTTTTCTACTCTTTTTTGTAAAAGAGCTTTTTTCTCCACTTTTAAATATGCTAATACTCATTATCTAATTCGATTTTCTTATTCAAAAATAATTAAAAAGATGATTGATTTATATTATTTAACACTTATTATCAACAATAAGTTACAATGATTTATTAATGTGTTAAAAACCAAAACATAGCGTTTGCTAACTTATTCCAGTTTAACATCAAAAATTAAAATACCCTAATATTTGAGCAATAAAGTTCATAAATGCTTGTGGAACAAAAATTAAAATAAATAAAAATCCAAAAATAGCTCCCCAAATATGGGCATCATGAGCTACATTATCATTACTTTTTTTGTCCATATACATTTCATAGGCAATATATAAAATACCAAAAAGAATTGGAGGAATGCTAAAAGGTAAAAATATTATTCCTATGCCTCCACTTAACGGAACAAAAGCAATAACAGCAAACAAAACTGCCGAAACTGCTCCTGATGCTCCAACCGAATTATAGCTATAATCATCTTTGTGCTTAATAATTGCAGGAAGTGTTGCCACAGCAATTCCGCCAACATAAATTATTAAATAATAAAGTAAGCCTAATATTCCTAGTTGTTGATGTAAAATAGTTTCGGCATTGCTACCAAAAGAATATAAAACATACATATTAAAAAATAAGTGCAGAATATTGTTTTTATCGTGAATAAAAGCGTGGGTAAATATTCTATACCATTCTTTTCGATGTACAACTTGGTAAGGATTAAACAAAAGTTTGTTGTATAAATCAGGATTGTTATTTGCCATTAAAGAAACCGCTACGGTTACAATGATGATAATTAATGTGATAGAAATTGCCATTAGAATAAAGTCATTTGGTCATTTTCGGCATCACCATCTTCTTTAATGTTTTTAATAGAATCAGATTTATCGCTCTTTTCATCAACAATAATTGCATCATCGGTAGTATTTGCTGCATCATTGGGTGGAATTGGGTTCATATTTTCCGTTATTTCTTCTTCAAAAACTAATGCTGGCAAAGTATCTATATTTTTTACACTATATTGGGTTAACCTGTTGCCAATGGCTTTTAACCCTTTAATAGCAATAAATTCGTCTAAGGTAATAATTTCGTTTTCTCGTTGGTTTCCTTTAATTTTTGAGAAAGTAATTTCTATTTGAGGACGCCAATCTGTGGAAACAATTTCTAAATAAGAGTTTTCGTGTTCTGTTATAAATTGTGTTTTTTTATCGGTAGGTTCTATTAAGAATCGTTTTACAAAAAATTGTTTTTTATCTCCATCAAAGTAAACTGCGGAAACGGGTTTTTTAGGATTCCATTTTTCAATAACAATCATGTCATCATCAAATTTTGTTGATAAATCAAACCCAGATAGTCTGTAAAACCCTGATTGCGTTATGCTTAAAATTTTATCTATGGCTTTAAATTCGCCTAAAAATTCGCCTCTATTATCAGAGTTTAAGCGTTGCACAGTATCATCGAACCAAATTTTACGTGCATTTAAGGTAGAAACACCTTTTTCTTTTAATTCTATTTTTGCAATAGCGTATTTGGTAACTCGGTTCCCTCCTGCTCCACGCCCTTTAATGGCTAATTCCGAAAAATCTAACTCAAATTTTAATTTCCTGAGTTTTGCTTTAGGTCGTAATTTAATGGTTAAAACTTCTGCTTCGCCATTTGGGTTTGCGGTAAAATAAAGTACTTTAGAATTTTCCGTTCCTTTTGTTAAATCGTATGCTTTATCTCTGGTTATTGATGTTACTGCAAAACGTTTCATCATTGTCGCTCCATTTTTTCCATCGCGATAAATAAGGTTATAAATTGTTCTGCTATCTCCTTTTTTCCAAATGCCAACGTGTATAATATTTTTGCCGACAAAAGTTTTATTGGCAATTTTTGTTACTATCATTTTTCCATCTGCTCTAAAAACAATTACATCATCAATATCAGAGCAATCGGTCAAAAACTCACCTTCACCACGTTTTAATGAGTGTCCAATAAACCCTTCTTCTTTATTAACGTAAAGCTTTACGTTATTTACTGCAACTTTCGCTGCATCAATATTTTCGAACGAACGAATTTCTGTTTTTCTTTCCCTGCCTTTTCCATATTTTGCTTTTAATTCTTTAAAGTAATTGATGGCAAAATCTACTAAATTATCGAGGTGATATTTTACTTGTTTTATTTCATCTTCAATGCTTAATAACTTTTCATCTGCTTTATCGGCATCATGCTTGGTAATTCTACGCATTTTAATTTCAAGCAATCTTTTTACATCATCGGTAGTTATTTTTCTAAGAAAATGTTTAACAAATGGGGTTAATAATTTAAGCGTTAAGTCTATTGCCTCATCATAGCCTAAGCCATGAAGTTTTACGTATATTTTTTCTTCAATAAATATTTTCTCTAAAGATGAAAAATGCCATTGTTCTTCGAGTTCTTCTTGCCTTATTTCTAATTCACGTTTTAATAAGCCGAGTGTTTGTTGGGTAGAAATTTTAAGCATTTCGTCAACACCTATAAATTTAGGTTTATCGTCTTCTATTGTTCCAGCATTAGGAGATATAGATACTTCACAATCGGTAAAGGCATAAAGTGCATCTATCATTTTGTCGGGCGATATGCCTGTTGGAAGATGAATAAGAATTTCTACATGTTCGGCTGTATTATCTTCTACTTTTTTTATTTTAATTTTACCTTTGTTATTTGCTTTTAAGATAGAATCTATAAGCTTTTCGGTAGTAGAACCAAAAGGAATTTCGGTAATTTTGAGCGTTTTTTTATCTTCAAGAATTATTCTTGCCCTTACTTTAATTTTCCCTCCTCTTAAACCGTTATTATAGGCAGAAACATCGGCTAATCCTCCTGTTAAAAAATCGGGATAAATGGTTACACTTTTTCCTTTTAATATTTTAATTGAGCCATCTATTAACTCATTAAAGTTGTGTGGTAATATTTTACAAGCCAACCCTACGGCTATTCCTTCTACACCTTGTGTTAGTAAGAGCGGAAATTTTACAGGCAATGTTTCGGGCTCTCTGTTTCTGCCATCGTAAGAGGATAACCAGTTTGTAGTTTTTGGGTTAAAAACCACTGCTAAGGCAAATTTGGTTAAGCGGGCTTCAATATATCGTGGTGCTGCTGCTCTATCTCCTGTGTAAATATTCCCCCAGTTTCCTTGACAATCAATCAATAAATCTTTTTGACCTAGTTGCACCAAAGCATCTCCAATAGAGGCATCGCCATGAGGGTGATATTTCATGGTATTTCCAATAATATTTGCCACTTTGTTAAAGCGTCCATCGTCCATTTCTTTCATAGAATGTAAAATTCTACGTTGAACGGGTTTTAAGCCATCGTAAATATGCGGAACGGCTCTTTCTAGAATTACATAAGAAGCGTAATCTAAAAACCACTCTTTGTACATGCCAGCAATTTGGATAACATTTTCTAGCGATGTATTATCTTCTTGATTTTCAAACTCTTCGTCTCTTTCTATGTTTTCTTCTTCGCTCATTATTTGTTAATACATTTTAGCAATTTTCTTTTAGGATTCTTCTACTAAATCTTTTTCAACTTTAAGGTTTTCGATGATAAATTGTTGTCTTTCTGGTGTATTTTTTCCCATGTAAAATTCTAGTAATTTTTGTATAGGTGTATCTTTTCCAATTACAACGGGATCTAACCTAATATCTTCTCCAATAAAAAATTTAAATTCGCTGGGCGATATTTCTCCAAGTCCTTTAAACCTTGTTATTTCTGGTTTTCCTTTTAATGCTTTAATGGCATTTTGTTTTTCTTCTTCAGAATAGCAATATGTTGTTTTAGCTTTATCTCTAACTCTAAATAAGGGGGTTTCTAACACAAATAAGTGGTTGTTTTTAATAATATCTGGAAAAAATTGAAGAAAAAAGGTAATTAACAACAAACGAATGTGCATACCATCAACATCGGCATCTGTGGCAATAATTATTTTGTTGTAACGTAAATCGTCAATACTTTCTTCAATATTTAAGGCGGCTTGCAAAAGGTTAAATTCTTCGTTTTCGTAAACTACTTTTTTTGTTAATCCATACGAATTTAAGGGTTTTCCTTTTAAGCTAAAAACGGCTTGGGTATTTACGTTTCTCGATTTTGTGATTGAGCCAGAAGCAGAATCGCCCTCGGTAATAAATAGCATTGAGGTTGCTTTTCTTTCGTCCTCTTTGGTATCGTTAAAATGAACCCTGCAATCTCTTAGTTTTTTGTTATGAATGGCAGCATCTTTGGCTCTTTTTTTGGCAATTTTTTTAATGCCTGCCATGTCTTTTCGTTCGCGTTCAGATTGTAAAATTTTTCGTTGAATTGCTTCTGCTACCGCTGGGTTTTTATGTAAAAAATTATCTAAATCTCTTTTTAAAAAATCATTAATAAACACGCGCATTGAAGGACCTTCTGGTGCAACTTCGGTAGAGCCTAATTTTGTTTTTGTTTGAGATTCAAAAACGGGTTCCATTATCCTAACACTAATGGCAGAAACAATGGAAGAGCGAATGTCTGAAGCTTCGTAATCTTTGCCATAAAACTCTCTAATTGTTTTAACTATTGCTGTTCTAAATTCTGTTTGGTGCGTTCCTCCTTGTGGTGTATATTGTCCGTTTACAAACGAATAATATTCTTCTCCATAGGCTTCAGTGTGTGTAATGGCTACTTCAATATCGTTGCCTTTTAAATGTATTATTGGGTACAAAGGGTTGTTAGAAAGGTTTTGACTCAACAAATCTTTTAAGCCATTTTCTGATTTTATTTGTTCGCCATTAAAATTTAGGGTTAAGCCTGTATTTAAAAAAGCATAATTCCATAGTAATTTTTCTACGTGTTGAAATCGGTATTGGTAGCTTTTAAAAATTTCTTCATCTGGTATAAAAGTAATTTTTGTTCCTTTTCGTAACGATGTTTTTTCTATTGCTGCATCTAAAATAAGGTTTCCTCTTTCAAATTCGGCTTTTTTAATTTCGTTATCTCGTATGGATTCAACTTTAAAATAGCTCGATAGTGCATTAACAGCTTTTGTTCCTACGCCATTTAACCCAACAGATTTCTGAAATGCTTTGCTATCGTATTTTCCTCCTGTGTTCATTTTAGAAACACAATCTACTACTTTACCTAAAGGTATTCCCCTGCCATAGTCTCTTACTTTTACCACTTTATCTTTTATGCTAATGTCAATGTTTTTGCCATGTCCCATTGCATATTCATCAATAGAGTTGTCTATTACTTCTTTTATTAAAATATAAATACCATCATCATAAGCTGCTCCATCTCCTAGCTTTCCAATATACATTCCTGGCCGCATACGTATATGCTCTTTCCAATCTAAAGAACGGATATTGTCTTCGCTGTATGTATTTTCTTTTGCCATATTAATGTGCTAAAAAGTATCTTTTTTAGGAAAGCTAAAATTATAAATAAAAGCCATTTAATAATGGCTCGACAATAAACATTATCAAGGATTTATTAACAGAATAAAAGTTAAAAACTAGTTGATTTTATTTTTTTCTAGGCTACGAACTCTTTCTTTAATTTCTTTTAGTTCTATGCCTACGCTTCTCATTAAATTTAATATATTCATAGGGCTTAATTCATCTTCACTGTACTGACCAATACATAAGTTAAGTTTAAATTGCCATATTTCTAGTACTTCCGAAAGATGTAAAAGATAGGGTTGATAAACTTTATTATCTGACGAAAGTGTTAAATATCCTTGGTCTATTTTGTTGGTAAATATGCGTTTATATACCAAACCATCATTTTTTGTTAAGATAATATAACACCAATTATTTTTTACATACTTTGCACTTTCTAGGTATTCGCCAATCACAACATCGCCATCTTTTACCCATGGGTGCATAGAATCTCCTTTTATGGGAAATGCCCTGTGTTTGCCTGTTGGCAAAAAGTTGAGGCTCATAATTGGCAAATTGGCAATGTACTCTGTATCTGCATAGCCCTGTAAGTAACCTGCCGAAGCTTCTTGGGTAACCACTTCTATCACATCATTATTGTTTTCATCTACCCGCATCGGAAACAAAATTCTTTGATTGCCTATATCAATAAAGGCATCTTCTTTTCCTAATGTTAAATCATTTTTAATGATTGCGTCTATTGGAATTTTAAAAAAATTAGAGATTTTAATTAGCATATCTATTGGTGGCTCCGAACGGCTTTCTTCGTAAGAACCTACCCTCGATTTTGAAATATCTAATTCGTTAGCAAATTGCTCTTGGGTTAAACCTTTAAGCTTTCTTAAATGTTTTATATTTGTTGCTATCTTTTTCATAACTACAAATATAGGTTAAATAATCTATTATTTGTAGTTTTTTTATTTATAGAACAAAAAAAGTCAAGAAATAAAAATATTATTAAAGCAAATTGGTAAAAAATTTATAATCAATGAGTTAAGAAACTAAAAAAAGTATTTCCTAAATCATCGTATTTTTGTACCTTTTTTAGCATCTTTACGTACTATTTATTATGGTTAGACAGCTTACATTTTTTCTATTTATTTATTTTTTCTTTTTTGGCAACAAAAATGCGATTGCTCAATGTCCTCAACTATTAGACGGAACTGGATCTTACTCAAATTCTCCCTATTGGATTAGTTGTACAGGGGGCAACTTTTCTTTATTTCTTCAGCCAGATATAAATGTAGGCAATTATACCATTAATTGGGGAGACGGAACACCTAATGATACTGGTGCAAGCATTATTCCGCCTGCTTTTGTAAGTCATATTTATAATGCTACGGTCGATACTTTTGTGGTTACTCTTACTGATAATTCAAATGGTTGTGTGGTAAGTGGCGTTGTGGTAATGGAACAAACCCCCACAGCTTCAATTATTATTCCTATTGGCGACCCAGTAAATGGTTGTGCACCAGCTTCATTTAATTTTAATAATAACACACAAAATGTTTCGCCTACCACCAATTTTACTTGGGATTTTGGTGATGGATCACCAATTTTAACCTTTAATGCAAGCAATGCAGGACAAACCATTGCTCATACTTATTTACAAGGAACAGTAAACTGTAATGTTGCGGTTACCTTAACTGCCGAAAATTATTGTAACCAAGGAAACCCATCTATCAATACCTTTTCTCCTATTCAAGTTTGGGATTTAGATAATGCCCAAATTAATGCCTCTAATGTATTACTTTGTTATCCTGATACAACGGTTGATTTTACCAATATTACTACCAGAAATTGTTTTGCCAACGGAAATACACAGCAGCGTTACGAATATTGGAATTTTGGTAATTATTGGGGGCAAGGTTCAGATTCAATTATTGGTTGGCAACCTTGGGGACCACCAAATAATCCTCCCATTACAATGGCTTACCCTGGAATTGGCACTTACAATGTAATGATGATTGATAGTAGCCATTGCGGATTAGATACTGCTTACATTTCCATTCAAATTGTGCCACCACCAACTGCTGCTTTAACCATTAGTAAAGATACGATTTGTGAAGGGGAAACCGTTATTTTTAATAACCTATCAAGCGGAGGGGCTAACACTTATTCTTGGAATTATGGCGATGGAACAGGTTGGATTACTTCGGGAGGAGGAAGCGTAAATCACACCTATAATTTTGCTGGAGATTATGTTATTCAATTGGCAGCATTTATTACTGGAGGAACTGCTAGCTGTACTGATACAGTGAGTATTCCACTGCATGTTTTGCTCAGCCCCACAGCCAATTTTAATTTTAATAATAACAATGGTTGCGATAGTTTAACGGTTACTTTTACCGATTTTTCTTCGACAGATGCCACTGCGTGGAATTGGGTGTTTGATAACGGAAATACAAGTACCTTACAAAATCCACCTGCTCAATTTTACAACGCTCCAGGTAATTACAATGTGCAATTAAATGTTAGTAGTGCTAATAATTGTAACAATACCATTACACAAGTTATTAATGTATATCAATCGCCTGTTCCTGCATTTGCTCCCACAAGTGTTTGCATGAATGGTTTAGCATCTTTTACCGATTTATCAACAAGTTTTGCTGGCGACCCAATTATTTCTTGGAACTGGGATTTAGGCGATGGTAACTCAAGCACCAACCAAAACCCAACACATATTTATACAACTGCTGGAATATTAAATGTAGTATTAACAGTAAGTACCGCCTATTGCTCGGCTTCCGATACTATTTCACTTACCGTAGAAACAGCTCCTGTAGCAGGCTTTACACCCGATAAAACCAGTGGTTGCTCTCCTTTGGGAGTTAATTTTACAAATTCATCTTCTGCAAACTCGGTAAGTTATAGCTGGAATTTTGGTGATGGCAATACCTCAACAGCCACCAATCCTACACATATCTTTAATAATAATTTTGGATTTGATACCACTTATGTTGTTACTTTAATAGCTCAAACAACTTTTGGCTGTGCAGATACAATTATTCAAGCCATCACTGTTTTCCCTAATCCAACGGCTGCATTTACAAATAATGCCACTTTAGATTGTGCTCCTTTAATCGTAAATTTTACAAATACTTCTGTAGGAGCTGTTAGTTATAGCTGGAATTTTGGCGATGGCTCGCCTAATGATAATGCAGTTAGTCCAACCCACACCTATCAAAATACAACACAATTTATTGATAATGATATTATTACACTTGTTGCAACAAGCTTAAACGGCTGTACCGATACAATTAGAGATAGTGTTTTAGTATTTCCTGAACCACAATTTGGGTTTACTATAATTCCAGATTCAGGGTGTAGTCCTTTGTTGGTTAATTTTCCTTCAGTAATTGGTGCTGTTCAATACCTGTGGGATTTTGGCGATGGCAATACGGGCAGTGGGCCAACACCAATTCATTTATACACCAATACAACCACAAACAACCAATCTTATACTGTTCAGTTAATTGCACAATCGCCTTTTGGCTGCATAGATACCACTTACGGACAAGTAGTTGTTTTTCCCAATCCAACTGCCCAATTTACCATAGACTCAACGGCAGGATGCCAGCCTTTACCTTTAAATTTTACAAATACTTCTACAGGTGCAAATTTATTTCATTGGAATATGGGAGATGGAACTACTTTCGATACTACTTTGGCAAATTTCGGATATGTATTTCTTAATTTAACAGGAATTTCTCAAACTTACCAAACAAGTTTAATTGCAGAAACAATACAGGGCTGTAAAGATACCGCTTATCAAAATGTTACTGTTTATCCAGCTATTACCGCTTTATTTACTTATGATTCGGCAGGTTGTAGTCCGTTTAATGTTAATTTTATAGATGCCTCAGTAGGAGCGATTAACTATCTTTGGAATTTTGGTGATGGTTCGCCAACAGATACCGTCCAAAGCCCTACACATCAATACATTAATACAACACCTATTGATGTTAACTATACTGCCTCCTTAATTATTACCTCCGCTTTTGGTTGTTTTGATACTATTTTTCATACCATTACGGTATATGCAACACCAATAGCTTCTTTTACACCAACGCCATTTACACAAACCTACCCTGCAACAACAGTGGCATTTGCTAATACCTCATCGCCAGGAACATGGCAATATTCATGGAATTTTGGAGATAGCACCACTTCAAATCAGCAAGCACCACCCAACCATACCTACAATTATTGGGGAAGTTTTACCACTACATTAACAGTGAGCAACGCTAATTGCACCGATTCTGTAACACAAACAATTACAATAATTCCACCATTACCCATTGCCGATTTTCAAGGACCAGCACAAGGTTGTAAACCCTTAGATGTTCAATTTATTAACAACTCGCAATATGCCAATACTTATTTTTGGGATTTTGGCGATGGAGGAACTTCAACACAAATGGCACCAAACTACACTTATTACAATCCTGGAAATTATACCGTTAGCCTAAAAATTATTGGTGCAGGAGGACAAGACACCATGATACAACAAAATATTATTAGTGTTTACGAAATGCCAAATGCTTTTTTTACCGTTTCGCCAACCACCGTTTTTATTCCAAATGTTGCAGCAAGTTTCTTTAACCTATCAAGCTTTGCCGCTAGCTATTTGTGGAATTTTGGTGATGGATCTACTTCTTCAGCAACATCTCCACAACACTTTTATACACAACAAGGTGTTTATGATATTACACTAATAGCGACAACAATAAACAATTGTGTGGATACATTTACACTCGTATCTGGAGTAGAAGCAAAATCTGAAGGAAAAATAAAAATTCCAAACGCATTTACACCTAATACAGCAGGAGGAAATGGCGGTACTTATAACAATAGCGATAACAACAACGATGTGTTTCACCCTATTATTGTTGGTGCAGATGAGTATGAATTAAATATTTTTAATAAATGGGGAGAACTATTATTTATTAGTAAAGATGTAAATATTGGATGGGACGGATATTATAGAGAAAAATTAAGTAAACAAGATGTTTATGTTTACAAAATAAAAGTTAAATTTATAGACGGAAAGTCAGAATCGTTTGTAGGTAATATTACACTGCTTAGATAACAATAAAAGTGATGAAAAATATATTCTTAATCTTGTTAATTAGTTTGTTTAGTCAAACCATACTGTTTTCTCAAAACTCAGACTTTAAGAAAACTATAAAAAAAGCCGATAATAAATACGAAATAAATGATTACTATGGTGCTCTTAAACTTTATTCAAGCTTATACTTACAAGATTCAACCAATAAAGAATTAAATTATAAATTAGGCGTTTGTAACTTTAAAATGGGTCATTATAAAGCAGCAGCCAATAATTTTTCAAAAACAAGTAGCTCCGTTAGTTTAGAATTATTTCGATATAAAGCCGCTTTAGCTCACATTGAAAAGAAATTTAAAAAAGCCATTAATTATTATAATGGTTACAAACTAATTGCTGGCAAAAAAGACCTCGATAACCAAGAAATTAACAGGTTAATTAATAAAGTTACTTATGCGCAACAAGCCATAAAAAATAAGAGAAATGTAACGATACAAAATGTTGGTAACCCCATCAATACAAAATATGATGAATATGTTCCTTTAATTTCTGCTGATGAATCTATGTTGTTATTTACCTCTCGCAGACCAGGAAGTACAGGAGGATTCTTAGACCCTAACGATAGACCCTTTGAAGATATTTACGTAAGCTACAAATCAAATGAAACATGGTCATTACCAAAGCAGTTAAGAAAAGGTTTAAATACAGCCACCAACGATGCTTGTGTAGGCTTATCTGCTGATGGACAAATCTTATTTATTTTTAAAACAAACGAAAATTTATACTCTGGTGATTTATACGAATGCAGAATGGGCTTTGATGATTGGGAGGATCCCGTTAAATTAGGAGCAAATATTAATTCCGAGAACATAGAATCAAGTGCATCCATTACAATAGACGACAAAACTTTGTATTTTTCAAGCGACAGAGAAGGTGGCTTTGGAGGAAAAGATATTTATAAAGTGCAAAGATTACCCAATGGAGAATGGGGAAATGCTATAAATTTAGGGCCTACAATTAATACGCCACAAGATGAAGACGCTCCTTTTATTCACATGGATAGTAGAACGCTCTATTTTAGCTCTAAAGGACACCAAAATATGGGAGGATATGACATCTTTAAAACTGAACTTGAAAATGACAATTGGACTATTCCTGTAAATTTGGGCTATCCCATAAACACCGTAAAAGATGATATCTTTTTTGTTTTGGCTGCCGATGGAAAAAGTGGTTATTACTCTTCCTCTAGAGAAGGAGGTTTAGGTGGACAAGATATTTATAAGGTAATTTTAAAAGACGAGTTTGTTAAGCTCCGTGTTCTTAAAGGAAAAGTTTTTGACGCAAAAGAAACTGCTAATGCAATTGGAGCAAAAATTACCTTAATAGAAAATGAAACAAAAAGAATTCAAGGAATATACAATGCAAAACCTGCTAATGGAAAATTTATTATGCTGGTAGAGCCTGAAAAAACATATAATATTATTATAGAAGCTGATGGCTATTACTCCTTAACCTCAGCATTAGATTTCGATATAACTAGCAACGAAGTCATTCCTTTTAAATTAGAAAAAAAGAAAAGTCACAAACATGATAAGTAAATTAAAACCAATATTGGTTTTAGTTTTACTTTCACACTATTTGGTAAGTACCGCCCAAGATATGCAGTTTACACAATTTTATGCTGCACCACTATACTTAAACCCGGGTTTTACAGGAACCACAATAGAACATCGTTTTGCTTCAAGTTATAGAAATCAATGGGCAGGAATTCCTGGCAACTTTGTAAATTATGTTTTTTCTTACGATTACAACATGGCAGAATACAACAGCGGTGTAGGACTTATTTTTGCTAGAGAACAAGCTGGAACAGGAAATTTAGGAAATACCGAAGTAGGTTTTTTGTATGCCTATCATCTTAAATTAGATAATAAAATATTTATCCAGCCAGGCATTAAATTTAACTATGTAACCCGTGGTGTAAATTTCTCTAAATTAGTGTTTAACGACCAACTAGCTAGCGGAAGTGCTGCAACAGCCGAATCCATTCAACTAGATAAAATTAATTTTTTAGATGTTTCTAGTGGCATCTTACTCTATGCCTCTAACTATTGGTTTGGCATGGCATTTAATCACATTAATCAACCAAACCAATCGTTAACAAATGGCGAAAGCCCTTTATACATGAAATTTTCTGCCCATGGTGGCTATAAATTTAAGTTAGGAGACAACGGAAGCAGAAGAAAAGCCGCAAAATACATTAACGCTACATTTCAATACAAAGCTCAACAAAAATTCGACCAACTCGATTTAGGCATCTACTACACTCAAAACCCTTTTGTATTAGGTTTTTGGTACAGAGGATTACCACTAATAAAATCTTATGAAGGGGTACTAAATAATGATGCAGTAGCCATAATTGTTGGATACACCATTAAAGATTACAACCTTAGTATAGGTTACAGCTACGATGCTACAATTTCTCGCTTAGCTACAAACTCGGCTGGTTCGCACGAATTATCCTTAATTTATGAAGTAGCAAGCAAAAAAAAGAAGCGAAAACGAAAAAAATACTTAGTTCCTTGTGCTAAATTTTAAAAGAAGTGATAAAAAATAGTTTTATTTTAAATAAATTTACTGTTTTTAATCTAAACATTACACTAATCAGCAATAATTTATGGAAACAATAACTAAAAACAGTTTAACATCTGCAGAAGCAATTGAATTAGAAAACAAGTATGGTGCACACAATTACCACCCACTACCAGTAGTGTTAAGTAAAGGAAAAGGTGTTTATGTTTGGGATGTTGAAGGTAAAAGATATTACGACTTTTTATCAGCTTATTCCGCTGTAAATCAAGGACATTGTCATCCTAAAATTATAAAAGCATTGGTAGAACAAGCATCAACATTAGCCTTAACATCTAGGGCTTTTTACAATGATGTTTTAGGTGTGTATGAAAAATATGTAACCAACTATTTTGGTTTTGATAAAGTGCTGCCCATGAATTCTGGTGCTGAAGCAGTAGAAACAGCTCTAAAACTATCTAGAAAATGGGCTTACGAGAAAAAAGGAATCCCAGAAAATGAAGCAAAAATTATTGTTTGCGAAAATAATTTTCATGGAAGAACAACCACCATAATTTCATTTAGTAACGACCCCGATGCCCGTAAAAACTTTGGACCTTACACTCCCGGATTTATAAAAATACCTTACAACAATATTGAAGCATTAGAAAAAGCTTTGGCTGATAAAAATGTTGCCGCATTTTTAGTAGAACCCATTCAAGGTGAAGCAGGCGTTTTCGTTCCTGACGAGGGTTATTTGTCCAAAGCAGCAGCATTGTGCAAGAAAGCAGGAGTTTTATTTGTTGCCGATGAGGTACAAACAGGCATTGCCAGAACTGGTAAATTATTGGCATGCGACCACGAAAATGTTAAACCTGATATTTTAATTTTAGGAAAAGCAATTTCTGGAGGCGTTTGCCCAGTTTCGGCAGTTTTAGCCAACGATAATATTATGTTGGTAATAAAACCGGGCGAACATGGCTCTACTTTTGGCGGAAACCCAATAGCTGCCAAAGTTGCTATTGCAGCCTTAGAAGTCATTAAAGACGAAAAATTAGCCGAAAATGCAGAAAATTTAGGACAAGTATTTAGAGCAGAAATTAATAAATTAATTACAACAACCAATTTAGTTGTTAAGGTAAGAGGAAAAGGATTATTAAATGCCATTATAATTAATGATACAGAAGATAGCTCTACCGCTTGGGATATTTGTGTGAAACTAAAAGACAATGGTTTATTAGCCAAACCAACACATGGTAATATTATTAGGTTTGCACCACCTTTGGTAATTACAAAAGAGCAACTAATGGATTGCATCGCTATTATTAGAAAAACAATTTTAGAATTTTAGTTTAAGAAAAAAAGAAAATTTTATATCACTTTTTTAGTTAATAATTTTATTTAGATTAAATCGAATTGTGTTAAAAACTTAGGTTAGAATAAATCACATTATTGTTTAACCTAATATATATTCCTCTACCCCACATTTGCCAACTTTACTTATATTTACCATCTCAAAAAAAAGATTAAATGAACTACAAAAACAGTTTGGATTTTGCCAAAAAATTAGACGAACAAGATGAATTAGCAGCATACAGAAACAAATTTTACATTCCCATTATTAATGGAAAAGAAACCATTTATTTTACAGGAAATTCCTTAGGGTTACAACCAAAATCTGCCATAGATTACATCAATACCGAATTACAAGATTGGGCTAAATGGGGTGTTGAAGGACATTTTAACGCTAAAAATCCATGGTTTGCTTACCACGAAATGTTTGCTAAACCCATTGCCAAAATTGTTGGAGCTACAACCCAAGAAGTAGTGGTAATGAACAACTTAACCGTTAATTTAAACTTATTATTAGTTTCATTTTACCGCCCTACTCCTACCCGTTATAAAATTATTTGCGAAGCCAAAGCGTTTCCTTCCGACCAATATGCCTTAGAAATGCAAGTAAAAAATGCTGGTTTAAACCCTAATGATGCCATTATTGAAATTGCTCCACGAAAAGGAGAGCAAACCATACATAACGAAGATATTATTGCAGCCATTGAAAAAGCAGGAGAAAGTTTAGCTTGTGTAATGATGGGCGGAGTAAATTATTTTACTGGACAAGTTTTTGACATGAAAACCATTACCGCAGCAGCCCATAAAGTAGGTGCCAACTGCGGTTTCGATTTGGCACATGGAGTAGGAAACATTGAATTAAAATTACACGATTGGAACGTTGATTTTGCTTGTTGGTGTTCATATAAATACTTAAATTCTAGTCCCGGTGGAGTTGCTGGAATTTTTATTAACGAAAAACATTGCAACAATACTGAATTAATTCGTTTTGCAGGTTGGTGGGGACAAGAAAAGGAAACTCGTTTTTTAATGGAAAAAGGCTTTAAACCCATAAAATCTGCCGAAGCTTGGCAAATGAGTAACGCTCCTATCTTAAGTATGGCTGCTCATAAAGCTGCTATTGATATTTTTGAAGAAGTAGGTATGGAAAAATTGCTAAAAAAACAACGCTTACTTTCTGGTTATTTAGAATCTATTATTGATGAAATTAACGCATCACTCACCACACCAAAAACATCACTCGAAATTATAACTCCTAGAAATTGGAAGGAAAGAGGTTGCCAAATTTCTGTAATTGCACACGGTTATGGTAAAAATTTATTTAACAAACTCACTAAAGCAGGTATTATTGCCGATTGGAGAGAGCCCAATGTAATTAGAATGGCTCCTGTTCCATTATACAATTCTTTTAAAGATATTTATTATTTTGGAGAAATTTTAAAAAAAGCATTATAACATTCAAGGTTTAAAGTTTGAGGTCATATAACTTCAAATCTCTAACCTCAAACCTCTAACATTTAAAATTATGAAAACAGCAACAATTGTAGGTGCAGGATTAGTAGGCTCACTTTGGGCAGTATATTTATCCAAAGCTGGATATAAAGTAAAACTCTTTGAAGCTCGTCCAAATATCCGTAATGCAGATATCTCTGCTGGAAAATCTATCAACTTAGCCCTATCAGATAGAGGTTGGAAAGCTTTAGATGCAGTTAATATAGGTAATGAAATTCGGAAAATTGCCATACCCATGTCGGGCAGAATTATGCATGATGTAGCAGGTAATTTATCTTACCAAGCTTACGGAAAAGAAGGTCAAGCAATTTACTCTGTTTCTAGAGGCGGAGTAAATGCCAAAATGATGGACATTGCCGAAGAAAATGGTGCAGAAATTTTTTACAACGAAAAATGTATTAACGCCAATCTAAAAGAAGGAATTACTTATTTTGAGAACACCAAAACAGGAAAAAATACTGAGGTACAAGCCGATTTAGTTTTTGCCACAGATGGAGCATTTTCTGCTATCCGCTACCATGCCATGCAAAAGTTAGCTAGATTTAATTACCAACAAAAGTACATTGAAGATGGTTACAGAGAAATTTTATTGCCTGCCAATAATGATGGATCTTATAAATTAGATAAAAATGCCTTACACATTTGGCCTAGAGGTCGTTTTATGCTTATTGCTCTAGCCAATGAAGATGGATCGTTTACCTGTACGCTTTTTATGCCCTTTAAGGGAGAAAATTCTTTCGAAACCTTGACCAATAAAGAAAAAGTGAACCATTTTTTTAAAACTACTTTTCCTGATTTTTATAAAATGATGCCCAACATTGCTGATGCTTGGGAAGACCACCCCCTCTCCTCTTTAGCCATTATTCGCTGTTACCCATGGACTTACAAAACAACTGCCTTAATGGGTGATGCTGCCCATGCTACTGTACCGTTTTACGGACAAGGAATGAACGCTGGCTTTGAAGATTGTACTGTGATGTGGAACATGATGCAAAAATATGGTGATGATTGGAATAAAATTTTTGAGGAGTACCAAAAATCGAGAAAACCAGATGGCGATGGTGTGCAAGATTTATCCTTACACAATTACCACGTAATGCGAGATTTTGTTGGTGACCCAAAATTCTTATTGCAAAAGAAAATTGAAGCACATTTTTCTGAAAAATATCCCGATAAATGGATACCTTTATATAGCCAAGTTACTTTTAGCGATATTCGCTATTCGGAAGCTTGGAAAAAAGGCATGAAACAAGATACTATTATGAAGAAAATAATGAATAAATTCGATAATATTGAAAAAATTTGGGATAGCCAAGAAGTTGAGAAAGCCATATTGAATGAAATTTAAAATAAATATATTACCGATTGATTTCTTAAAAAAACACATTAGAAAAGTATGAAAAAATACCTAATAATACCTATTCTATTAATCACAACAACACTTTACAGCCAATACAAACCAAAGCATGGAAATGGATTGTATGGAAAAAGTAAAAGCCAAAGAAAAGTTGACAAAGGTTGGTTTTTAGGCATAGGAGCTACTTATATGATGCCCTACACACCAGTTTCCGAAAATATAACATCTTCAGACAGTGTAAACCAATACACCACAAGCTATTTTGCCCAACCAAAAACCACCTTTATTAAAAGTTTTACCACCCAATTTGGTCCTTTTTTGGAAATAGGTAAGTTTAAAATGAACGATAAAAAAATAATTAACTACCTAGATTATGGCATCTCATACAAATGGTTTAGAGGTGGCGAAACTTACAGAAAACAAACATTTGTAAACAATAATTTAACCTCAACCAACGAAGTAAAAGGTACTTACAGCGACCACCTAATTGCTGGTAATTTTAATTTAGGATATCGGTTTGATAAAAATGATAATCTGTTTTATGTCAATGGTTTAGGCTTAAACTTAGATTATGCCATTATACAAAAAAGAACTCCTACACCAGCAATTCCAAATGGCAAATACAAAGATGGTCCTGGCTCTATTTTAGGCGAATTACATTACTTTTTTGGCATAGGTTTTAAAACAAGCAAACGGTTAATTATTATGCCCATCATCGAAACACCAATCTTTGCCATCTATCCATTTAATCACATTGTTTCTACACATGGTTATTTTAACTCTAGGTCAAGACCTATTGTTTTTAAAGTAAGATTTATGTTCTTAAAAAAAGGCTCAAAATCGTGTCCAGCAGTTTATAATCCTATGGGTATCAATCCCAATAATAATTAAAATGAAGACTGATTTTTATAAAAATTTACAACAAAAATTAGAGCAGCAATTTGAATTTCCACTTGTATATCTTTTTAAATTTATTATTCCTGCCGATAACCAAAAACTAGCTTTGGTAGAAAATTTATTTGGCAAAGAAGCTATTATTACTACTCGTACATCGAAAAACGGAAAATTTATTAGTATTTCGGCTAAAGAAAGCATGCTTAACGCAGCAAAAATTATTACTATTTACAAAAAAGCCGAAAAAATAGCGGGAATTATTTCTTTGTAAGAAAAAAAGTAATCAATCAAAGATATTGGCTGTTCTTGTTAAAGCAGGAATATTAATTAATTTAATTTCTCTGCCTTCTAAAGAAATAAGTTTCTCTTTTTTAAATTCTGATAGTAAGCGAATAACCGATTCTGTGGCTGTACCAACTATGTTAGCAATTTCTTCTCTTGATAATTTTACTTGAATAACTCTATCTTCATTTAAATCAAAAGTTTCTTTTAAAATAAGCAATGTCTCTGCCAATCGTTCTCTAACAGGCTTTTGAGCTAAATCGGTAATAATTTTTGCTGCCTCACCTAACTCATGACTTAAAATTTTAAGCATCTTAAAGTTAAAATTAGGGTTTTCGGCAATCATATTAAACACTTTATCTCTTGGTATAAAGCAAATAACAGAATCATCTAAAGAAGCTGCCGAAGCAGAAAGCTGCTCTTCACTTAGCAAGGCTCTATAACCAATAATATCACCTTCTTTAGCAAAACGAATTATTTGTTCTTTCCCTTCAGCCCCTAGCTGGAACAGCTTAATTTTACCCTTATTTATGCAATAAATTCCATTTAATCTGTTGCCTTCGTGAAAAATAATTTTACCTTTTTCATAGAAATTACATCCTTTTTCATTATTTAACTCGTTAACTTCATCTTTACTAAGTCCACAAAAAACGGATTTGTGCCTAGAACCACACATTTCACAAGTAGGAAATTCAATCTTCTTTTTCATAATAAGTTTTGATGGTACAAAAATAATTAAAACATGATAAAATTCATATTTTTAAGTAATTTTATTCTTTAAATTTTAATTTTTTTTTTAATCTCTCTTTTGGAAAAATCTCATACTACTTGTTACCATTGTGGTGAAGACATAACTAATGAGGATATATTATTGGAGGAAAAGCATTTCTGTTGTAATGGTTGTAAAACTGTTTATGAAATTCTACATCAAAATAATCTTTGTGGTTATTACCAACTTGAGAATACACCTGGAATTACACCTCCTAAAAATTTTAATAAAAAGTTTGAATATCTTGCAAATGAGCAAATAACTGACAAACTACTCGATTTTAAAGATGAAACGACAAGTATAGTAACCCTCTATTTACCGCAAATCCATTGTAGTTCATGTATTTGGTTATTAGAAAACTTATATAAACTAAATGTCGCTGTAAAGTCCTCTCGTGTTGATTTTTTAAAAAAAGAAATTAAAATCTCATTTTTTAACAAACAGTTACAACTTAGAGAAGTGGTCGAAATTTTAACTTCTTTAGGATATGAACCTCAAATTACTTTAAACAACCTATCCAGAAATAAAAAACAGCAGATAAGCCGAGATTTAATCTTAAAAATTGGTGTTGCTGGTTTTTGTTTCGGAAATATTATGCTTTTAAGTTTACCCGAATATTTTGGGCTTAGTAGTATTACAGAAAGTAACTTTTCTGCTTTCTTTGCTTACCTCAATTTAATTTTATCCGTGCCAGTATTACTTTATAGTGCCAAAGATTATTTTTCGGCTGCATTAATAGGTTTACAACAAAAAACCATAACTGTTGATTTGCCTATTTCTTTAGGAATTGTTACCTTATTTACAAGAAGTTCCTATGAAATTATAAGCAACACTGGTGCAGGGTATTTTGATTCTTTAACAGGACTTGTTTTCTTTTTATTACTCGGGCGAATCTTTCAACAAAGAACATATAATACCCTTTCTTTTGAAAGAGATTACAAATCTTACTTTCCTCTTTCAGCCAGAAAAATTGAACAAAATAAATCCGAGAAAAACATTCCTATATCCGATTTAAAAATTAACGATACTATTTTAATACGCAATAATGAACTTATTCCTGTAGATTCAATTTTAATAAGTAAAACTGCTCTTATTGATAATAGTTTTGTTACTGGCGAAGCCAATCCTACTCGTAAGAATACAGGAGATAAAATTTATGCAGGAGGCAAGCAAATAGGACAAGCGATTCAGCTAAAAGTAATCAAAAAGCTATCCTATTCTTACCTCACCCAATTGTGGAACGATGCAACTTTTTCAAAAAATAATGAAAATAATTTTACCAATATTACCGATAACATTAGCCAATATTTTACAATTATTATACTCTTTATTGCTTTAGGAAGTGGTTTGTATTGGTACCAAACAAGTATTAAAATTGCCATTAATGTTTTTACTTCAGTATTAATTGTTGCTTGTCCGTGTGCTTTAGCTCTTTCTGCTCCTTTCACTTTTGGTAATATTTTACGTGTTTTAGGTCGCAATAAATTTTACCTTAAAAATGCTTCCGTTATAGAAAATATTTCAAAAATTAACACCATTGTTTTTGATAAAACAGGTACTATAACCCAAGCATCAGCCAACAATATTAATTATTACGGAACGGCTATTTCTTTTCAAGAAAAAGATATATTATTTTCTATTTTTAGACAATCGACACACCCTTTAAGTAAAATGATTTTTAGCACCTTTTCTAGCAACAATTTAGTGAAAATTGATGCTTATCAAGAAATTATTGGTAAAGGAATTACAGCTAAAATTAAAGGCATTGTTTATAAAATTGGATCCAAACAGTTTGTTAAAGAAAACAACTCGATTTCTTCAAAAAAAACAAGAGTTTACATTAAAATAAATGACAAAATAATAGGGTATTACCAACTAGAAAATAAATACAGAAAAAAATTAAAGAAAATGATTACGCAACTCGCGAAAAACTTTAATTTGAACTTAATTTCTGGAGATAACGACAGTGAAAAAGATAATCTACGGAATTATTTTAATGAAAAAAGTAACTTTTTATTTAATCAATCTCCTCAAGACAAGCTAAAATATATTGAAAGTTTACAACACACTGGAAAAAATGTTTTAATGATTGGCGATGGATTAAATGATGCTGGAGCATTAAAGCAAAGTAATGTTGGTATTTCCATTTCTGAAGATATTACTACCTTTTCACCTGCTTGCGATGCTATTTTAGATGCCTCCGTTTTTGATAAATTACCTACTTTTATTAGTTATTGTAAAGGAGGAATTGTTATTATCATTATTAGTTTTATCATTTCATTTTTATACAATTTTATTGGATTAGCTTTTGCTATAAGAGGGCTAATATCACCTATTTTTGCTGCTATTTTAATGCCCTTAAGCTCTATTACTGTTGTCCTTTTTGTAACCATTGCATCTAGTATCATGGCTAAACAAAAAAAGTTATAACAATTATCATCTTATTTCATTTTTTTGATGCTTAATTTTACATTAAATTTTAAATTATGGAAGTTTTAGACGAAGTAAAAAAACAAGGATTTGTTACCTCAGAACTAGCTAAAGAAAAAAACTTAATCGAAGAAATTGCTCGATTAAAAAAAGAAAAGAATGCCGTAATTCTTGCACATTACTACCAACAAGAAGAAATACAAGATATTGCCGATTACATTGGTGATAGTTTAGGTTTGGCACAAGAAGCTGCCAAAACCAATGCCGATGTAATATTATTTGCAGGAGTTCATTTTATGGGCGAAACAGCTAAAATTATCAATCCTAACAAAAAGGTAATTATACCCGATTTAAATGCAGGTTGCTCGTTAGCAGATTCTGCACCAACCGAAAAATTTAAAAACTTTTTAAAGCAATATCCCTATCATAAAGTAATTAGTTACATTAATTGCTCTGCCGAAATAAAAGCCTTGAGCGATATTATTTGTACTTCATCAAATGCCGTTAAAATTGTAGATAGCTTACCAAAAGATGCAAAAATTATTTTTGCTCCCGATATTAATTTGGGACGATACGTGGCTAAAAAAACTAATCGAAACATGGTTTTGTGGGATGGTGCTTGCGAGGTTCATGTAGAAATTTCTGCTGACAAGCTTAAAATGATACAAGGAAAATATCCTAATGCAAAATTAATTGCTCACCCCGAATGCCAACAAAATGTATTAGATGAAGCAGATTTTATTGGCTCTACCACTGCTCTTTTAAAATATGTAAAAGAAAATGAAGCTAACACCTTTATTGTAGCTACCGAAGTAGGAATTATCCATAAAATGAAAGAAGCAGTTCCTCATAAAAAATTGATTCCTGCCCCAGCAAATGCCAATAACACCTGTGCTTGTAGCGAATGTCCTTACATGAAATTAAATACTTTAGCAAAAATACATGCCAGCCTAGTACATTTGCAACCCGAAATTTTTGTACCAGAACAAACTCGTTTAAAAGCCTTAAAAGCAGTAAATAAAATGTTGGCGTTGAGTTAATTATAGTTAGAAAGTGGAAAGTTTGTAAAGTAACAAGTTTAGAAAGTTGAAAGAATTAATAAATAACAAAAATGACTTTTGAAGAGAATAATAATCAAAAGAAACTAATAGGAGAATTCTTTATTAATTTTGATTATGCGGTTTCTGTTATTCCGTTTATTATACCAGATATTTTATTTCCTAATAATATTAGTAAAATTCAACAAGTAAATGTTGAAACCCTATTGGAAGGATTAACAACAAATCCTTTAATAGCAAAATTTGATGCTCTTTTATATGTTAATTATAAAAACAATGAGAAATTATTAAAATACAATTCTCAACTATCTACAAAAATTAAATCTATTTCCGAAATAAGAAATTCATTTGCTCATGGCTCATATAGATTAGGTTGGTGTGATTTTAATGGTAAGTTAGATAAAAAATATTTTAATTTGAAGCACAGTAAATTAACAAAGAAAAACGGTTTTGAGAAAAGGTCTAACATTTACAACATCGATGAAATTAAAAAATTAAATACCCAATTATTAATAATATATAACTGTTACATTAAGATTAGTGCTATAATTAATAACATTAATGAAAATTTAGACTACCATCTTCTGATAGAACAGTTATCTAATGATTTATTATCTATCGGTAACATAAGTTTTACACCAAAGGAAACACTTAATTAAACTCTTAACATTTTGAAATCAAACCTCAAACCTCAAACCTCAAACCTCACCACCCAACACCCAACACCCAACACCCAACACCCAACACCCAACACCCAACACCCAACACCCGACACTCACTACCGATTTCCTCGTTATTGGCTCAGGAATTGCAGGCTTAAGCTATGCTTACAAGGTGGCAGAACACTTTTATCAAAAAAAAGAAAAAGTAAGTATTACTATTATTACCAAAGCCAATCCAGAAGATGGAAGTACCAAATATGCGCAAGGAGGTATTGCTGCAGTAACCAAAAATACCGATAATTTTGATGACCATATTAATGACACCTTAGTGGCTGGTGCAGGTTTATGCAATAAAGAAGTGGTAAAAATGGTGGTTAAAAAAGCCCCCGAAAGAATAAAAGAATTAATTGATTGGGGTACAAATTTTGATAAAAATGAAGATGGAGAATATAATTTAGCCAAAGAAGGCGGTCATTCTGCACATCGGATTTTACATTATAAAGATGTTACTGGCAACGAAATTGAACGGGCTTTAATTGAAAAAACAAAAAACCATCCTTATATCAATATCCTTAACCATCACTTTGCTATTGATTTAATTACACAACATCATCTTGGCGAAAACATTACAAGATCAACTCCTCATAAAAAATGTTTTGGAGCTTATATTTTAGATAAAAAAAACAATAAAATCAGTACTTTACTTTCTAAAATTACCTTAATAGCCACTGGAGGTATTGGTCAAGCTTATTTAAACACCACCAATCCTGTGGTTTCAACTGGTGATGGTATTGCGATGGCTTATCGTGCCAAAGCTATTATCAAAAATATGGAATTTATTCAGTTTCATCCTACCGCTTTGTATAACCCTAAAGATAATCCTTCCTTTTTAATTTCTGAAGCTGTAAGAGGTGCTGGAGCTATTTTGAAAGACCATAAAGGTTATGCTTTTATGCAAGATTATGACAAACGTAAAGATTTAGCTCCACGAGATATTGTGGCAAGAGCTATCGATAAGGAAATGAAAAAATCGGGCGATAAACATTTGTTCCTCGATGCTTCTGTTATTGATGAAAAAGAATTAAAAAATCATTTTCCAAATATTTTTGAGAAATGCCTATCCATTGGTTTAGATATTACCAAAGATTATATTCCTGTTGTTCCTGCTGCTCATTATTTGTGTGGAGGAATTGCCGTCAACACAAAAGCTCAAACTACAATTGACCAACTTTATGCTTGTGGCGAGTGCAGTTGCACGGGATTGCATGGAGCTAACCGTTTGGCTTCTAACTCATTAATTGAAGCATTGGTATATAGTCATAATGCCTACTTAAATGGAATAGCGGAAGTGGATCATATTAATTTTCAAGATAATATCCCTAATTGGAACGATGAAGGAACAAGCATACCCAACGAAGCTATTTTAGTGCAACAAACCAAAACTGAACTACAAAATATTTTAAGCGATTATGTAGGAATTGTACGTTCAAACCAACGGTTAAAAAGAGCATTATCTCGCTTAAAACTCATTTACGAAGAATCGGAAGAAATTTACGATAAATCTAAACTTACCGTAGCTATTTGTGAATTACGAAATTTAAGAAGTGTTGCTTATTTAGTTACCAAAGCCGCTACTTCTCAAAAACAAAATGTAGGTTTACATTTTAATTTAGATAATTGATAAATCATTTTTAGTTTATAAATTGCTAAAAAACATTTTATAATATGATAAACATCATCTTTTTTATGTTGTATAACATATTATATTTGTACCAAATAGGAATCTGTATGAGCGTAATCTTTATTTTAATCATCATTAGCATTATAGTTGCAGGTGGTTTTCTGTGGGCTTTTGTATGGTCTGTAAAAAATGGTCAATTTAAAGATAGCTATACTCCTTCGGTAAGAATACTTTTTGAAGATGAAGTATCTACAAATGAAGATGCAGTATCTATACACAATATCAATCAACAAGAAAAGAATAACTAACTAAAATTTTAATTATGTCAAATGATAATTTAGAAAAATTCTATTACGACAACAAAATTGTTAAACTGTTTGCTTATGCAACAGGATTTTGGGGAATAGTTGCTATGCTCGTGGGTTTATTAGTAGCATTTCAAATTTATATACCAGCACTAAACTTTAACCTTTCTTTTACCACATTTGGCAGAACCAGACCTTTACATACAAATGCTGCCATTTTTGCATTTGTTGGTAATGGTATTTTCATGGGGGTTTATTATTCCCTGCAAAGGCTCTTAAAAGCTAGAATGTGGAGCGATAAATTAAGTAAGATTAATTTCTGGGGTTGGCAACTTATTATTGTTGCTGCCGCAATAACGCTATTAGCAGGTTTTACCACTGGTAAAGAATATGCCGAATTAGAATGGCCTATTGATATTGCCATTACCGTTGTGTGGGTCGTTTTTGGGTGGAATATGTTTGCAACTATCTTACACAGAAGAGAAAGGCACTTATATGTTGCTATTTGGTTCTATATTGCTACATTTGTTACAGTTGCTGTTTTACACCTTGTAAATTCCTTAGAATTACCTGTTAGTTTTTTAAAAAGTTATCCTATTTATGCTGGTGTCCAAGATGCTTTGGTACAATGGTGGTATGGACACAATGCCGTAGCATTTTTTCTAACAACACCTTACTTAGGTTTAATGTATTATTTTGTCCCAAAAGCAGTTAACAGACCTGTTTACTCCTACAAACTATCTATTATTCATTTTTGGGCTTTGATTTTTATATACATTTGGGCCGGTCCTCATCACCTACTATGGACTGCCTTGCCTGGTTGGGTGCAAACACTTGGTGTTGTTTTCTCCATTATGCTTATTGCTCCTTCTTGGGGAGGTATGATAAACGGATTGTTAACCATTAGAGGTGCATGGGATCGCGTTAGAGATAGTGCTGTATTAAAATTCTTTGTAGTAGCTATTACTTGTTATGGTATGGCTACTTTTGAAGGACCAACGTTAGCATTAAAATCTGTTAATGCCATTAGCCACTATACTGATTGGACAATTGCCCATGTACACGTTGGTACTTTGGGGTGGAATGGCTTTCTAACTTTTGGCGTTTTATATTGGTTATTTCCAAAATTATTTGGAACAAAATTATACTCAGAAAAATTAGCTAATATCCACTTTTGGATAGGAACTTTAGGTATTTTATTATACGTATTACCTTTATATTGGGCAGGTTTCACACAATATATGATGTGGCAAGAATTTACCCCAAGTGGAATGTTAAAATACCCTAATTTCTTAGAAACTGTATTACATGTTGTGCCTATGTATATGGTAAGAAGTATTGGTGGATCACTCTATTTTACAGGAGCCTTACTACTCGGTTTTAACTTATATAAAACTGTAAAACAAGGTAAATTTATAGGAGATGAAGAAGCTCTAGCACCAGCATTAATAAAATCTTTTAACGCTCCAAAAGGAGAATATTGGCACAGAGCAATAGAAAGAAAACCTGTTAAATTATTAATCGCTGCCTTTATCTTAATTTTAATTGGTGGTGCTATTGAAATGATTCCTACTTTTTTAGTTAAATCAAATATTCCCACAATAGCAGCTGTTAAACCATATACACCATTAGAACTACAAGGTAGAGATATTTACATAAGAGAAGGTTGTTATAACTGTCATTCTCAAATGATTAGACCATTTCGACACGAAACAGAAAGATTTGGCAAGTATTCAAAAGCGGGAGAATTTGTTTATGATCACCCATTCCAATGGGGATCTAAAAGAACAGGTCCTGATTTAGCAAGGGAAGGCACAACAAAACTAAGAAAGTCATTTTCTTGGCATTATAATCACCTAAAAAACCCAAGAACCATGTCGCCTGGTTCTATTATGCCAAATTATCCTTGGTTATTTGTAAATAAATTAAATATAGCTAGTACAGTTCCTAAAATGAGTGCTATGCAAAAATTAGGTGTTCCTTATTCCGAAGCAGAAGTTAGCAAAGGTGTTAACGACTTGAAAAATCAAGCAAAAGCTATTGCAAACGAATTAAATAAGCAAGGCATAAAAAAAGCAACATCCGATAAAGAAATTATAGCCCTTATTGCTTATTTAGAAAGATTAGGCACGGACATCGAAAAAAAATAAAATTATGCTAAGATACATTAAACATACACTCGACACTATTGATGGCGTATCTATTTATCCTATTATTGCATTTATTATATTTTTCGTATTCTTTTGTGGTTTGATTTATTGGGTTTTTACCACAAAAAGTAGTTATATTAAATATGTAGAAAACATTCCTTTCGATAAGGATTATAAACTTAATAAAGATGGAAAATAACGATGAGAAATTATTAGATCACAACTATGACGGAATTAGAGAATTAGACAATAAATTACCTCCATGGTGGTTGTACCTGTTTTATTTCACAATAGCTTTTGCCTCTATTTATACTATTAGCTATTTTGGGTTTGGAAAATTTAGGCAAATAGATGAATATCATCAAGAATTATCCACAGCTAAAAAACAAATAAAAAAGTATAAAGCAGCCAATGGCACAGGCATTGATGAAACTAACGTTACCTTAACCACAACAAAAGATGCCCTTAATAATGGCAGTAAAGTTTTTGCAAAAAATTGTACTCCATGTCACAGAGCTGATGGTGGTGGTGGGGTTGGACCTAACCTAACAGATAGTTATTGGTTACATGGCAATAAAATTAAAAACTTATTCAAGACCATTAAATATGGTGTTCCCGAAAAAGGAATGATTGCTTGGGGAAAAACGCTTACTCCCGAACAAATGCAAGATGTAGCAAGTTACATCTTAACAAATTTAAAAGATAAGAATGTAGCTGGAGGCAAAGATCCACAAGGAACTAAAATGTAAAAGTTACAAACAAAGACTTCAATAACCAGAAGCCCTTGTTTTTAATATAGAGATATGAGTGACGAAGAAATCTCTTTTAGAGATAGGATTACAACCGTTGATGAACAAGGAAAAAGAAAGTGGTTATTTCCTAAAAAACCAAAAGGTAAATTATTTAACTACAGAACCTATGTAAGCTATTTACTTGTATTATTGCTATTTGGACTGCCATGGATAAAAATACACGGAGAACCATTTATAATGATTAATGTAATAACCCGAAAATTTGTGCTTTTTGGACAAGTATTTTGGCCACAAGATTTTTATCTGTTTGCATTAATAATGATTGTATTAGTTGTTTTTATTGTCTTGTTTACCACTATATTTGGTAGGATTTTTTGTGGTTGGGTCTGCCCTCAAACCATTTTCATGGAAATGGTTTTTAGAAAAATTGAATACTGGATAGATGGAGATTCAAAACAACAAATCAAACTAAAAAAACAAAAATGGAATTTTGATAAAATATGGAAAAGAGGATTCAAATACAGTTTATTTTACCTTATATCTCTTGCAATTGCCCATACCTTCTTAGCTTATATCATTGGTGTTGATGAATTAATAAAAATTCAAACAAGCCCCATCAAAGAACACATCACTGGCTTTATTGCTATGCTAATATTTAGCTTAATCTTCTTCTTCGTATTCGCATGGTTTAGAGAACAAGTTTGTTTAATTATATGCCCTTATGGAAGATTACAAGGCGTAATGTTAGATAGAAATACTTTAGTAGTTATATACGATTACATTAGGGGTGAAAGAAAAACTGGTAGAGAAAAATTTAAGAAAAATGAAAATCGTCAAAAAATTGAAAAAGGCGATTGTATTGACTGTCATCAATGCGTAGATGTTTGCCCTACAGGCATTGATATTAGAAATGGAACTCAATTAGAATGTATAAATTGCAATGCTTGTATTGATGCTTGTAACTTTATGATGGAAAAAGTGGGGCAAAAAAAAGGATTAATCCGCTTAGATTCTGAAAACAATGTTCACAGTGGTATACAAGAAAAATACAGTACAAGAAGCAAAGCCTACACAGGTTTATTATTAATACTTATTGCTATTATTGTATATTTATTCTCGTTACGAGGTGCCTTAGAAGTAAATATTCTAAGAACCCCTGGAATGCTTTTTCAGGAAAGAGGCGATACTGCACTCTCTAATTTATACAACCTTGAAATCCTTAATAAATCAAGTAGTGAATTATCCATTACACTAAAATTACAAAGAAATAAAGGTAAAATTGAAATGATTGGAAACAAGGTTATACACCTTAAAGTAGGAGAAAACGATAAACAATCTTTCTTTGTTGTACTACCAAAAAAATCAGTTACAAAACAAAATAATGTTATTTTAATTAGTGTATTTAATAATGGCAAACTCATTAAAACAAAAAAAACTAACTTTACTGGTCCCGAACTTGAATAAGAAGAAATGAAAATAAATTGGATAACAGCAGCTTTTATTACTTTTGGAGTGTTTGCATCGTTTATGATTTTTATGATTATACTATCTACTAGACAAAATCACGAGTTAGTTACGAAAAATTACTACGAAAAGGAATTACAAATTAATCAACAAATTAGTAACGAAAAAAATGCCGATTTACTCAAAGAAAAAGTTAGCATCAATCTTCAACACCAAAATATTACAATAAATTTCCCTAATGAAATAAAATCTGCCATTTCTGGTAGTATCTATTTTTACAGACCATCATCACAAAAAGAAGACCAAACTTTTAACATAAAAACAACCAATCATCAACAAACCATTCCAATCTCTAAATTAAAAAAAGGACTTTACCAAGTAAAAATAAATTGGCATGCAAACCATAATACCTATTTTTTTAGTAAAGCAATAATTATTCCTTAAAATGGAATTGCTTTTCACTGCCATAACCTTAGGATTTGTAGGAAGTTTTCATTGTTTGGGAATGTGTGGCCCTATAACTCTTGCCTTGCCCATCTCCTCTTCTAACCTGTATCTGAGATTTATAGGTAGTATTATTTATAATATTGGCAGAATGTCCACTTATATCCTTTTAGGATTTGTTTTTTTTCTGTTAGGACAAGGAATTAGCACTGCCATAACTCAACAAGGATTAGCTATAATGATTGGCTGCATCTTTTTGCTATCCGTTATTTTTAATTATTTCTCAAATATAAAATTTAATACAACCCTAAACTTCTTTAATTTTATAAACAAAATAAAATTAATACTTGGTAAAAGATTCAAAAACAGTACCTTATCTAATCTTTTTACTATTGGCTTATTAAATGGTTTTTTGCCTTGTGGGTTGGTTTATGCAGCCATTGGTAATGCGATTACCGCCAACAATATTTTATATGGATGCTTAGCGATGTTACTTTTCGGAATAGGTACTTTACCCATGATGTTATTTTCTTCATTTTTATCGCACATCATCTCTATTCAACTAAGAAATAAATTAAAAAAGTTTGTTCCCTACTTTTTAATTTTAATGGGCATATTTTTTATCGTAAGAGGATTAAATCTTGGTATTCCTTACCTAAGCCCAAAAATAAATGTAATTAAACCCTTTTTACAAGAGTGTACAAATTAATGTCTTTTAAGTATTCAACGGAATTCATTATCTTTGATAACTTTAAGCCACCTATGATGAAAAAGAATTTATTAATTGTGCTATTAATCGCCAATTTTAGTGTTTTTGCTCAAAATGCAACAATAACCCCTCAACTCGCTACGCTGTTAAACAAAGCCAAGCATAATGATTATGTAAAAGTCAACATTATTTTCTCCAATCAAGTTAACCAAAATGCACTTAACCAATCGCTTAAAAAACAAAATATTCCCACACAAAAAAGAGCAAAAATTGTTATTAGAAAGGCAATGCAAATGGCAAACAAAACCCAGCAACCCATTATTAAATTTTTAAATCATAACTCAGCTAAAGTCAAAAATTATAAAAGATTTTGGATTATTAATATGATGACCATTGAAGCTCAAAAATCGGTAATTGAGCAATTATTAAATAATTCTGCCATAGATTATGCCGAAGAATTTAGCCATTTTACAGCTAAACCAATAAAAATTTTAAAAGGAAAACTTAACAATAATAAATCGGTTGGTGGTGTTGAACCGGGCTTAAAAGTAATTAATGCTCCCGCACTTTGGGCAATGGGATACACAGGTAAAGCCCGAAAATATTTTAGTATTGATACTGGCGTTTGGAAAGACCACCCAGCAATTGCAGATGCTTTTCTAGGCAATTATGAACCTTATTCACAATCTTGGCATGGCATAGATTCTCCAACTCCTGTCGATAAAAGTGGTAGCCATGGTACACACACCGCAGGAACAGTTTTAGGTTTAGATACTGCCACTAAAGATACCATTGGCGTTGCTTTTAATGCCTATTTTATGGTTTCCGACCCCATTGTTACAACGGTTGCAGCCATAAAACCTTTAGCAGATTATATTAGTGTTTTTCAGTTTGCTTTAAATCCTGATGGAGATACAACGACCACCAACGATATTCCTGATGCTATTAATAACTCTTGGGGAATTAGTGGAAACAGCTCTGATACAACACTTTGCACAAGTTATGTTACGCAAATGTTCGATGCTATTCAAACTGCTGGTATTGCTAATATATTTTCGGCAGGTAATGATGGTCCTAATCCTACCACCATTGGACAACCACAATATGTAAGTACAGGTTTGGTAAATACTTTTACCGTTGGGGCTGTAAATGCAGCAAATAGTGCTTTACCAATAGCTACGTTCTCTAGTCGTGGACCTACTATTTGCCCTGTAACAGGTTCTTTAAAAAT
Organism: uncultured Vicingus sp.; assembly: GCA_964625955.1. Lineage (GTDB taxonomy): Bacteria > Bacteroidota > Bacteroidia > Flavobacteriales_E > Vicingaceae. The sequence continues at coordinate 39,095 of CAZVEW010000003.1, forward strand.
AAAACCAGAAGTTGTTGCTCCCGGTGTTAATGTAAGATCGTCTGTGGGGCAAAATAGTTACGCTTCTTACAACGGAACTTCAATGGCTGGACCTCATGTTACAGGTGCTGTGCTATTGCTAAAAGAAGCTTTTCCTAATGTAAGTGGCGAAGAAATTTTGTTAGCTTTATATAATTCTGCCATAGATTTGGGTACAGTTGGCGAAGATAACACTTATGGCAAAGGAATGATAGATGTTTTGGCAGCCTTTAACCTCTTAGCTTTAACACATACCCCTACTCCACCAAATGCTAATAATTATGATATT
>CAZVEW010000004.1:0-36728 GCA_964625955.1 uncultured Vicingus sp.
TTAACAATTTAAAAACATAAAAAAAATGGTCAACCTATTTCAGTATAATACATAAGTATAGATAGGACTATTCCACATCGCACCAAAGATGTTGGGAGCACCAGGTCCAGCCAAGTTCCCACCCCTACGCCAATTAACACCAGGTCCAGGTGTTCCTGTTGGTACTTGAGAATAAGCAACATTTCCTATTAAAAGTGAAGCTATTAAAATTTTTATTTTGGCACTAAAATAGAAAGTGTGTAAGTATAAATTAGTAATTCTAAAAAAGAAACTATGCAAAAGTTAGTACACATAATAATTTTGATTTTATAGGTTATTTTGAATATATTATTAATGGCTTTTTTTGGACTTAGAAGGTACTTTTGGTTTAGTCTCGTTTCAGTAGAAAAGAAAAGACCGCTACGTTTTGCTTTACCGTAGCGGTCTCTCTTGTTTTTATTCGCAGCCCGTAGGGGAATCGAACCCCTGTTTCCAGGATGAAAACCTGACGTCCTAACCCCTAGACGAACGGGCCAAAATAATGGCTCTTATTTTAAGAGTTTGCAAATGTATAATTTTTTATAACTCCTACAAAAGATATGGTAAAAATATTTTTTACTCAAAATTATCATTATCGGCATGAAACCTAAAACCTAGCCTTTTACCTGTTTTAATATTCATCGCATTGGTAACGGCAATTACCTCATTAACACTCACTTCCTTCATGTTATCGTAAGGAGGCGTTAGTAAATCAAAATCCATGGTATAAAGAATGGAAGATTCGATAATTTCTCTAATTTTATTTTTGTTGATGGTATTGTTTACAAAATCATTGTATAAAAAACCTAATTGTCTTTTCCCCTCTACAAAGTAATGTAATTCGTTGTTTATAAATATCCTAGCAACTAAATATCCTAAATCATTAACTCGGTTATATTTAAACGAATCAGACAAAAAATTGTAGGTGTTTATCATTCCGCAGTACGATCTTAGCTCATTTTCTTTTAGGTAGGAGGTGTTCCAGATGTTATGACTTTTATCAAAATCAAAAACATTGGTGTGCATAAAAAAAACTAAAATATCCCCACCAAATTTTACATGAAATTCAAAATCTCCTTTATCGATAAATTCAATAGCAATATCTTTATCAATATTTTTCATTTCGGTTTTCAGCTCGGCAATTAATTTTTCTGCTTCTGCTTTAAAATCAGCAAATACAAGGGTACATTTTTTAAATACAGCTTGTTTTAAGCATGCTTTTTCTTGTAAACTTTGTAGTATTAGTTCTTTAGGGCTTGGTTGTTTTTCCATGATATTAGGGTTTTATTTTTAGAGCTAAAAAATAACTTTAATAAGCTTTTGCAAAAATTACTCTTTGGGTAGATGGTTTACCAGAATAAACACACACACCGTTTTCTTGTGTGTTATTTAAAGGAATACACCTAATGGTGGCTTGTGTTTCTTGTTTAATTTTTTCTTCGGTTTCGGGTGTGCCGTCCCAGTGTGCAAAAATAAAACCACCTTTTGTGTTTAAAACTGTTTTAAACTCTTCCCAATTATCTACTTTCTGAATTTTGTTTTCTCTATAATTTAATGCTTTTTGGTAAATGTTGTTTTGAATATTTTCGAGTAAGTGTTCAATTTTAGTAGCAATGTCATTTTGTTGAAGAATTTCTTTTTCTTTGGTGTCTCTTCTGGCAACTTCAACGGTATTGTTTTCTAAATCTCTTGGTCCAATGGCAATTCTAACAGGTACACCTTTCATTTCGTATTCGGCAAATTTCCAACCTGGTTTATAGGTGTCTCTGTCATCAAATTTTACTGAAATTCCTTTACTTTCTATTGTTTCTTTAATTTTATTTGCTTGAGCAGAAATGAGTTTTAATTGTTCTTCTCCTTTGTAAATAGGAATGATAACTACTTGTATTGGCGCTAATTTAGGAGGTAACACTAAACCATCATCATCAGAATGAGCCATAACAAGTGCTCCCATTAAGCGTGTAGATACGCCCCAAGATGTTGCCCAAACATATTCTCGCTTACCTTCTTTTGTAGCAAATTTAACATCAAAAGCTTTGGCAAAACTTTGCCCTAAAAAATGAGAAGTTCCTGCTTGTAGTGCTTTTCCATCTTGCATTAATGCTTCTATGGTGTAGGTATCATCGGCACCCGGAAATTTTTCACTTTCACTTTTTACACCTTTTATTACGGGCATTGCCATCCAATTTTCGGCAAATTTGCCATAAATATGGAGCATTCTTTCTGTTTCTTCAATGGCTTCTTGTTTTGTTGCATGGGCGGTGTGTCCTTCTTGCCATAAAAATTCTGCGGTTCTTAAAAATAATCTTGTTCTCATTTCCCATCTCACTACATTTGCCCATTGATTACATAAAATTGGTAAATCTCGGTACGATTCAATCCAACCTCTATAAGTATTCCATATGATGGTTTCCGAAGTTGGTCTAACAATTAGTTCTTCTTCTAGTTTAGCTTCAGGGTCAACAATAACACCACTTCCATCTTCTGCATTTTTTAGTCTGTAATGCGTAACTACGGCACATTCTTTTGCAAAACCTTCAACATGTGCGGCCTCTTTACTCAAGTATGATTTTGGAATAAATAAAGGAAAATAAGCATTTACATGTCCTGTTGCTTTAAACATTTTATCTAGTTGAGTTTGCATTTTTTCCCAAATAGCATAGCCATAAGGTTTAATAACCATGCAGCCTCTAACAGCAGAATGTTCGGCTAAATCTGCTTTAGCAACAATATCGTTGTACCATTGCGAATAGTTTTCTTGTCGTGATGTAATTTTTTTCGCCATTTTTGTTTTTTAGGTATAATTTTTGATGTGAATAAAAAAATATGCTTAACTTTATACAAAGGTCAAAATTAAGCGAATTTTAATAAAAATCTCGATTAACATGAAAACAATTAAAACCTACATTACAACATGTCTGCTAATTTTTGCTTTTAGTAATATATTGGCTCAAAATGAAATATATAACAATCAACCAAAAAAAGTTACTACTTCAGAGCTAAATCCTAAAATTACACACAAAGAGGTCTCTATTGATGATTATTATACCGAAGTAGATTATAAATTAAAGCTTAAGCAAGATAGTGAAGTTAATGCAAATAATGAGGTTGATGATGCAGAAGAGTACGCTGTGGAAGAAGAAAACAAAAAGAAAAACAAGAAAAGCGGGAGTGTGGCTGCCGAGTTTGTATTAGAAGTTGCGGTTGATGTATTTATTAATATGGCAGCTATTCTTGTCCATTTTTGGGATTAAAGTGTAACAAATGGGTTTTGGCACAATAATTGGTTCTAACATAGGGAATGAGTTTTTTTAACATTTCATTAACAAAAAGCTTAATTATAAATAAATGATATTAGGAGGACAAGATTATGAAATCACTAAAAATAATACAACTAGCTGTTCTTATTACCTTTATAGGAAGTAATGTTTTAGCACAAAATGATTTTTATCCATCTGGTAAAAACAAAAAAGAAGTTAATCGATATACCCAAGAAAAAACTATTTCTGATGATGAATATTCTACAGCAACAGATTATTATATCGACTCTGAAAAAAGAAAAAAAGAAGATGCCTACAACGAAAGGATGGGAATTACCGATTCCACCACTTATTATGAAGATGAAGATGGGAATGTAAGAATCACGAATAACTACTACAACGGTGATAATTATGATTTTGAAAATGAGCATTATGACTATGAGTATAGCTCAAGGATTAGAAGGTTTCATAGAAATTATGATAATTATGGCTATTATGACAATTACTTTACCAACTATTATTATTACGATTACGATCCGTTTTATTATGGCACAAGTATTTATACCAGCTACAATTGGTGGAACCCTAGCCCTTTTGGGTGGAATACTGGTTGGTCGTATTATGGCGGTTGGAACTTAGGTTGGAATTGGGGCTGGGGTTACACAGGTATTTATGGCTACTACGGACATGGATATTATGGTGGTTATGGCTGTTACGGTTATGGCTATCACGGAATTTATGGACACCATGTCTCTGGTTATTATGAAAATGGTTTTGGTGGCTATTACAACCAAGGAGTATACGCAAGTAACTATTACAACAGCTATGACCACAACAGTTATTATTATGGAAAAAGAGGTGGTCGTTCTAGTAATTCTAGCTACGGAGGTAGAGGAACTCGCTCTGGGACGATAGCTAGTAACAATACAGGAAAATCTTTTGGTCAAAAATATGAAGCAGCTATCAAAAAAAATACACTTCAACCAAATATAGGAAATACTACTAATCCAACAACAACAACTTATACTTATCCTGTAAAAAATAATACCGCTAATAATAATCCAAAAAATACTTATACAACCCCAAAAACAACTACTAAAACTAAATATACCTCCCACACTAAATCGTACAACACCTATCAACCAAAAAATACCAAACCGAACTATACTCCTAAACCAAAATACAACAACAGTTACCCTAAAAATACTTATACAAAATCTAAAACCTATACAAAACCAAAGTATAATACTACTTACCCTAAAAAAACATATACCAAACCAAGAACATATACCAAACCAAAAACTACCTATACAAAACCAAGAACATATACCAAACCGAGAACGACATATACCAAGCCAAAAAGTAATTACAAACCGAGTTATAGTCGACCAAAACCTACTAGTAAGCCCAGTTACAGCAGACCTTCTGGAGGAGGCTACAATAGAGGTGGTGGCGGTTACAGAGGAGGAGGGCGATCTCCTAGGTAAAAATAAATAAACTTTATTTTTTGTAATGATTAACCGATAATTTAAGATGAAAAAAACAATAGTTATAATTATAAGTTTAACTGTGGGATTAATTGCTAAAGCACAAAACGAATTTGATGCACTAAGGTATGCTACATTAGATTTTTATGGAGAAGCTAGGTTTACTGCAATGGGAGGTTCTTTCGGAGCTTTAGGTGCAAATTTATCTGCTTTAAGCGTTAACCCCGGAGGAATTGGCGTTTATAAAAGCTCCGATTTCTCATTTACACCTACATTTAACTACAATTCTTCAGAAAGTGTTAAAGATGGCTATAACACGCTTGATGGAAAATTAAATTTTCATTTTGGTAACATTGGTATGGAAGGCTATTTTGATGCAAATAATGGATGGAAGAACGTTAACATGGCAATTGGATACAATAGAACTAGCAATTATAATTCAAGTATTTCGATAAATAGCACCACCGATTCTTCTTTTTTAAATACTTATGTAAATGAGCTAAACGCTAACGGAGGCACCTTGGGGAGTGATATTACAACTGCTTATCCTTTTTCATCAAATTTGGGTTATCAAACTTATTTGGTAAACCCATTGGCAACCGATTCTTTAAAATATGATAATGTTTTTACTAATTCTACCAATATTTCTCAAAATACAAGTTATGAAACAAGGGGCGGAACGGGAGAAGTTTATTTTGCTTTTGGCGGTAATTATTCTGATAAACTTTATATTGGTGCTTTAATGGCAATACCAACTGTTAAATATGTTTATAATAGAAATTATACAGAAACTGCCGATGCAAATGATACCCTCACCCAATTTAACTCTTTTACTGTTCATGATTATGTTAAAACTACTGGAGCAGGAGTAAACTTAAAATTGGGAATGATTTATAAAGTTGTTGATTGGTTTAGAATTGGAGCCGCATTTCATACGCCAACTTTACTTTCGCTTACAGATGAATGGAGAACAAGTGTGACCTCAGAAGACAGAAGTGGACAACAACTCACAGAAGATTCTCCAACAGGTAATTTTGATTATTTTGTAACTACACCCTATCGCTTTATTTCTAGTGCAAGCTTTATTATTGGAAACCATGGTGTGATTAATGCTGATTATGAGATTACCGATTATTCTTCGGCAAGACTTAGTGCCGACAATACTTTTGGGACAACAGTTGCTGATTTCTCTACAGAAAACCAGCATATTAGGAATAACTTTAAATTAACTAATAATATAAGAATTGGAACAGAATGGAGGCTAGATCCATTTAAGATTCGTGCGGGTTATAGGCACCAAGGAAATGCTATTAACGATGCTTTTAAAGCAAATACTGGGTCATCTATTTATTCTATAGGTTTTGGTATTAAACAAGATAGTTATTATTTTGATATAACGTACGCATTAAAAAAATACCGTATAGAATCTCCAATTATTGATGCACAACAAGATTTTGCAAGTGTAAATTTAAAAGACCACTATTTTTCTTTTACACTTGGGTTTAGATTTTAAGATTTTAAATATCCTATAATGGCTAAAAAAAATAAGGTAACCGAAAAAATAATAACTATCCATTTTAATAATGGATTAGGTATGAAAGGTTTTCTAAATTTAGCAGAAACAAGATAGTTTATATTGTTAACTTTTTTTAAGTGAGCATTTTTAAATCCAAAAAAATAAACATCGTTATTGTTAATCTTATCACAATCCGATTCGTACCAAACTTCTTCCTCTAAGAGTAGTTTTTCAAAATAATCAGCCCTTTCTTTTTGGTAAAATTTAAAAATTGTGTGTCCCGGCCTTGTGGGATGTTCGAAAGAATTGGTAATGTTAAAAATGTTCATTTTATTTAATTCGAAGTTTTCTGCCAACAATTAACACTTTATTTCTTCTAATATTATTTAAACTACAAAGTTTATTTACCGTTAAACCGTATCTATCGGCAATTTTGTACATAAAATCTCCACGTTGAATGGTGTAATATTTAACGCCAACAGGCAGGGCTATATAATCCCATTTTCGTTTAATTAGCTGCAAAGAATCGCTAATTAATTTGTTATCTTTAAAAGAAATTATATTTTTTGGGTTTAGCGGTTTACCTTTAAATCTAATTTCGAAATGTAAATGACTTCCTGTTGAATGTCCAGAGCTTCCGCCCAAGCCAATTACTTGTCCTGCCTCAACAATATCGCCAACTTTTACTTTAAAACGATGCAAGTGAGCATACAAAGTTTCTAGTCCATTGTAATGCCTAATAACTACTACTCTTCCGTAGCCTGGGTGGTAGAGGGCAATTCTTACCATGCCGTCAAATGCAGCCACCACAGGATCCCACACCTCTAAATCTAAATCGATACCAGTATGTTTTTTGCCGTGTCGCCAGCCAAAATTTGATGTAATTACAGGGTTTTGAAGTGGAGCAACAAAATCGCAGAAATGTAAAGTGTCCGTTAAGGTTAAAAATAACGAGCTATCATTTTTTGTAATAGATTCATCGTACGGAGAAATATTTTTAGTATCCCATTTACCATACATCGAGTCGGAAGGTATGGCTGAATTTTCGTAATAATTAGTAAGTGAAATATAATAATCATGCTTTAGCAAACTACTCTCAGCGTAATTGTTAATGGTTTTTAATAAATCTAAAGGGATATCTTTTAAAGCTAAAATAGAATCAATAACATTGATTATTTGATTACCAGTATATTTTGATAAGTTACTGTATAACGGATTGTTAGGAGATATTACTAAGGCAGCAACAGTGTCTGTATTAGTGCGACTATTACCTTTATTATTATTGCCAAAACAAAACACATTGGAAACAAAAAAGATAAATATTAATACTCTTATTTTTAGTAAATAACCCACTTACAACGATAATGTAAAAAAAGCTAAAGTAGTAAAAAAATATAAACCACCTTATTTTAAAGGCATTTATAAAGAATTTCTGAAAAATAGTTAGCATAAATATTTTTTTTGTATAACACTATAATCTTTATACTTTTATCAAGAAATAAAACACCCAAAAAATTGAATTCTTTAAAAAGGTTTGCTGTTGTAATTATCATTTTTATTTTAATATCGATTTTAATATCCTTATTTATTCCAAACATTTTAGCAATTAATAAGTCAATTAAAGTTGATGCCGATAAAGAAACAATCCAAAAACAATTAAATACTTATAAATTAAATGGTTTAGGTAGTTATAAATTAAACAAAGAGGACGTAAATTGGCAATTAAAAGAGCTTGACGATAAAGTAGAAATATTGCCAGCGATTAAAATTAAATTAGGGTTTAACCCCATTAGTAAATTCTTTAGCTTATTCGCAAAAGAAAAAGTAAGCAACGATTTAAATAAAAAACTCGATAGTTTAAAAATATTTTTAGAAGATTTACCCAAAATAAAAAAAGTAAGAGTAAGTAAAGTATTGATGAAAGAAAATTTATGGTTTTTATCAATTAGAGATACCGTTAAACAAAATGAGATGAACAATATTCATGGGAAATTGTACGCAGAAATTAATACTTTTATGGATAGTAAAGGTATAGTTTCTCAGGCTGCACCATTGGTTATTTATCATTTTTGGTCAGATTCGATTGTAGATTTAGAAGCAGGGATACCTGTAAAAGATTCTACACTAGAAGGCAACGGAAGGATAAAATTAAATAAAATAAGTAAAAGCTATGTTGTTACAGCAATACATTACGGCTCTTACGACAGGTTGCCAGAAACTTATTTTGGTATTAACGAATGGATGAGAAAAAATAAAGTTACAATTACTGGTGTGCCATGGGAAGTTTATGTTACCGACCCAGACAGTGAGCCAAACCCTAATAAATGGGAAACGGCTATTTATTTTCCAGTAAAATAATTTTTTGCAAAACCTATATTATGAAATACTTATTAGCCACATTAACATTAGTTTTTATCTGTTCTGCCACTAGCTACGGACAAACAAAAACCGATTTAGCCACCCAATTAAAAGCCATTACTAAAAAAGGAGATTATGCAATACTCGAAGTAAGGTTAAATAATGAAGATGAATTTAGAACCATTGAAGGAAGCTCTTCAAGCTTAACCAGAATAGCTATTTTTACAGGCACCAACAAAGGAAAAGAAGTAATTTCTAAAAATTTTGAAGGTTTAAATGCCATTGTAGCTATCTTAAATAATTTAAAACACCACGGGTGGGCTTTAGTCAACGTATACTCCATAAAAGGTGCATCTTTAATTATAACTCATTATGTATTAGAAAGAAAGAAATAAATCGTTTTGTTGAATGATTCAAAAATTTGCAGCATTTTTGTTTAACCTTTTAGGTTGGGAAACAGCAGGAGATGTGCCTCCAAACATTAAAAAATACATTATAGTTGCTGCTCCACACACCACTAACTGGGATTTTCTTTACGGAATGTTATTTTTTTTAATGAAAGATGTTCCCTTTAAATTTTTTATTAAAAAAGATTGGTATTTTTTTCCATTAAATTTGCTTTTTAATGCTTTAGGAGGAATTCCTGTTGATAGAAAAAAGAACGAAAATTTAACCGACCAAATAGCTAAAATTTTTCAACAAAAAGAGGAATTAGTAATGTTGGTTACCCCAGAAGGCACTAGAAGCTATAACCCAAATTGGAAAAAAGGATTTTATTACCTTGCCAAAAAGGCCAATGTTCCAATTATTTTGGGATACATAGATTATGCAAAAAAAATAGGTGGAATTGGACCTGTTTTTGAATTATCTGACAATATTGAAGAAGACATTGTGAAAATTAAAGCTTTTTACAAAAATAAAAAAGGCAAATATCCTGAAAAAGGGGTGCGATAAAATTTATTTTACCCTAAACTTAAAGTTATAATTAGCTAAATCGTTGTTTGCTTTTACAATTTTGCTTTTTAAATTTTCTTTGTATGCAATTGTTTTTTGTAACATATTTTCGTTGCCCGAAGCAATAATTTGGGCTGCTAAAATTCCAGCATTTAAGGCAGCATTAATACCAACAGTAGCTACAGGAATTCCGGGAGGCATTTGCACAATAGACAATAGTGCGTCCATGCCATCTAAAGTTGCTTTTATGGGTACACCAATAACAGGAATGGGAGTCATAGCAGCAATAACACCGGGTAAGTGAGCTGCCATACCAGCCGCAGCAATAATAACTTTTATACCATTTTTTTGTGCGTTTTTAGCAAATTTTTCAACTTCATTGGGTGTGCGGTGGGCACTTAAAGCATTTATTTCGAAAGGAATTTCCATTTCATTTAAAAAGTTAGCCGTTTTTTCCATTACTGGCCAGTCGGAAGTACTTCCCATGATTATACTTACTTGTGCTTGCATAAATTTTTGTTTTAGTGTTGCAAATGTACTTATACCAAACTATAATTAAAAACTTGAGAAAATAAAAAGCGGACAAAAGGTAGATTCTACCAGTTTGTCCGCTCCTGTGAAGCTGACAGAAAAATTGCCGAAGGAGATACCAATAAGCTCGGAGATATTAGCACTTTACTCGACCCCGAAATTGTAGCAAAAATTAAAAAAGGAGCTTTACCTAAAACATAAAATTTTGATACCTAATTTATTTATTGTAATATTGCGATGAATTAATTAAAGATGGGCGTTTCTAAAACAATTTTATTTACCAACGAGCAAAACAAATTTGCCTTAATGGCAAAAGCGTTTGCTCACCCTGCTCGTGTTGCAATTATTCATCACTTATTAAAAACCAATGCTTGTATAAATAATGATTTAGTACAAGAATTAGGACTTGCCCAAGCAACTATTAGCCAACACCTAAAAGCCTTAAAAGCTGTTGGAATTATTCAGGGAACTATTGATGGTACAGCTGTGAGTTATTGTATAAATCCCACCAAATGGGAAGAAATTAAAACTTTATTTAACGAACTTTTTAACAATTATAAACCTTTTTGTAAAACAGATTGCTGTTAAAAAAATTTGCATTATTAAATCGTAATATTACAATGAATAATACTATATTTTATCCAAAATTAACGAAAACAATTACCACTGTTTTACAAAAAGAGATTGCTAAGGAGCGAAAAAAACAATTACAATTACTCATTAATTACATTCAAACAAAAATAACCAACAAAAAACCTGTTCAGCTTAATTTTATTTGTACACATAATTCAAGAAGAAGCCAGTTGGCACAAATTTGGGCTCAAACGGCTGCAACTTATTACCATGTTAATGCCAATTGTAAATCTGGCGGAATAGTAACAACTGCTTTTAATAAACAAGCCGTAGCAGCTATTAAAAAAGCAGGATTTAAAATTTTAAAAGAAGAAAAATCCAACCCAATTTATACAATTTATTACGCAGCACAAACACCTCCCATTATTACATTCTCTAAATTGTATAATGATGAAAGTAGTTTTAAAAATAACTTTGCTGCAATTATGACTTGCACCAATGCCGATGAAAATTGTCCGTTTATTGCTGGTGTAGAACAAAGAATTGCTATTTGCTACAACGACCCAAAAGAATTTGATGGCACCAACTTATCAACCATTAAATACAATGAATGCTCAATGCTTATTGCTACAGAAATGTTTTACGTTTTCTCACAAATAAAATTTTAACCATGTTAAACAAAAAAAAGCTTAGTTTTTTAGATCAATATTTAACCCTTTGGATATTTGTTGCCATGATAATTGGAGTTGCCACAGGTTATTTTTTACCTTCGAGTGCCAATTTTATCAATACTTTTAGTAGTGGTTCAACAAACATTCCTATTGCAATTGGCTTAATTTTAATGATGTATCCACCATTAGCAAAAGTAAATTACAAACTTTTACCGCAAGTTTTTAAAAATGTAAAAATATTGTCAATATCGCTGGTTTTAAACTGGATAATTGGTCCAATTTTAATGTTTGTTTTAGCTATAATTTTTTTACACGATTACCCAACATACATGGTAGGGTTAATACTTATAGGGTTAGCCCGATGTATTGCCATGGTATTGGTTTGGAACGATTTGGCAGAAGGAAGTGCAGAATATGGTGCTGGTTTGGTGGCACTTAACAGTATTTTTCAGGTATTTGCTTATAGTTTTTATGCTTGGTTATTTATTACCAAGTTGCCTCCTTATTTTGGTTTTGAAGGAGCAATTGTAAATATTTCTGTTTACACCATTGCCAAAAGTGTGGCTATTTATTTAGGTATTCCATTTTTTGCGGGCATAATTTCTAGGTTATTGTTGATTAATCTAAAAGGAGAAAAATGGTACAACACTAAATTTATTCCTGCCATCTCACCAATTACCCTAATTTCATTATTATTTACAATTGTGGTAATGTTTTCTCTTAAAGGAAACCTAATTGTTCAAATTCCATTTGATGTATTAAGAATAGCACTTCCTTTATTAATTTATTTTACCATTATGTTTTTTGTAGGATTTTTTATTAGCAAAATAATGGGAACAAGTTATGATAAAAGTGCCTCGATAGCTTTTACTGCCACAGGCAATAATTTTGAGCTTGCCATAGCTGTTGCCATAGCAGTATTTGGTTTAAATTCGGGCGAAGCATTTACTGGTGTTATAGGCCCTTTAGTAGAAGTGCCTGCCTTAATTATTTTGGTAAAAATAGCCTTTTGGCTAAAAAAAAAATATTATTAGCACTCCCGTTAATAAATTATTTTAAGCAAGAGTATTTAACATCTAACTTTTTTAATTTATATTTGCTCTTACTTAATTTGTAAAAACATGAAAAAGTTTACCTTTCTATTTTTATCATTAGCATTAATCGTTATAAGTTCTTGTGGTGGTGATAATTCTACAGAAGAGAATACCTCTAATAATCAAGAGAATACTGTTAAAAAGCATAAACTAAAAGGTTACGAAGAATTAGATTTAAACCCTTGGGGTTTTGAATTATCTATAAAAGTCCCAAATGCCACTGAAAATGGTGAACCAGAGGTACTCTTAACAGAAAGAGGTGCTCTTGAAATTTCAGTAGGAAGAAGTTTTGGGCTTGAAATTATGTTTGGCGAAGGAGATATTAAATTACTTAAATCAGATTTAAAAGATAATATGGTTTTTAATTCTGAGATAATAAAAGACGAACCCAATGCCTTAATTTATACACAAACTATTCCGAATTCTGGTGTAAAACCCCAAAATCATTTTTTTTATAAAGCCGTAATAGGCAATGATATTTACGAAGTACGAGATTTAATAGATGGTGAATATGGTATTAAATTAATAGAAAAGATGCTTGATGCAGCCAAAACAATCAAATTAAAAAAGGTTGTAAATAGCTAAAAACTAAATAGAATTTATTTTAACCCTATTTTTCTACACAAAAAATAGGGTTTTATTTTTAAAAAAATGACTAAAAAAGTTTATGTAGCAAGTTTAGTACTCATTTTACTTTCTTGTTTCTCTAAAAAAGAAAAAATACCAGCAAATATTATAAAAAAAGAAAAAATGATTCAATTAATTGCTGATATTGAAATTACACAAGGATTTATCAAGTTAAAAAACTCATCAAAAGATTCAATAGATATTAAAGCTCTTTACCTTAGCAATTTTAATCACTATCAAGTAACTCAAAATCAATTTAATAAAAGTTTAAAATATTACTCGGCTAATCCAAAGCAATTAGAGGAAATTTATAAAAAAGTAATTGTCCTATTATCAAAAAAACAAGCCGAAAACCTAAAGCATTATAAACAACCTTTAAAGTGAAGAAAAAGCCACAATACGCACTAAAAAACATAATTATTGCTAACGATTTTTGGTGTAACCTTGTTTTATAAATTCCGTACACGTAGTATAATATATATACTAGAAACATAATTTGGAAATTGAGGCAAGCAGCACTTCTTCACCCATCTTTCATTAGTTTTCTTATTTACTTTAATCTAAAAAAGGAAAAATTTCCAAAATTTTATATATATTTGATACTTAATTTAAACTGAATAGCTCTTTAATTAAAATATTATGAAAAAATTATTCCTGATTTTAACCCTTTTAACCATTACCGCCTTTAGTTTTGGTCAAGCCAGATTAGTACTTAACAATAATGGGTTTATTAACATAAATAATAGTGCTTTTTTGGTAATTGATAATTCTGCTGCTAATGCTATTACAACACTTGGTACTGGTGGTAAAATTATATCAGAAGGAGAAATGAATAGAATAAAATGGAATATAGGTGCTTCAGCAGCTGGGTCTTATGTAATACCTTGGGCAACAAGTGTAGCAACATCTAGCGTTAAAATACCTTTAACCATGGCAATAAACACTGCAGGAGTAGGTGCTGGCAATGTAATTTTTTCTACTTACGAAACAACAACCGATGCTAATACTCCTACCCCTCTCGGTGTTACCAATATGTGTGCAGGATTTCCAAATGCGGATGGCTCTTTAAAAACTGTGGATAGGTTTTGGCAAATAGATGCAAATACCTATACCACAAAACCAGCAGTAACTATGACGATGGCTTACAACCCTGCAGCCAATGAATTAGCAGGAACTAACACTTTAGTTGAAGCAAATTTACAAGCACAGAGGTTTAACCCAGGGGCTGCAGCAACAACAACTTGTTATACTGGGGCTGGTTCATGGCAATCACTTTTGTTTGGCACAGTTAATACGGTTGCAAAAAATGTTTCAGGTATAGTTGTTACACCAACAGATTTTTATAAAGATTGGACTTTAACAGATAGATTGTCGCCACTACCTGTTAAACTAACAGATTTTGATGTTGCTTGCTCGGGAACAGCAACAGTAATCTCATGGTCAACAGCTTCAGAAATTAACAATGATTATTTTGTGGTTCAAAAAAGTTACGATGCTGTTACCTTTGTTGATATTGCCACAGTTCAAGGTGCAGGAAACAGTAACACCAGCAATTTTTATTCTATTAAAGATGCACAATCTTCAAATGGGGCTGTTTATTACAGACTAAAACAGGTAGATTTTGATGGAACTATTGCTTATAATGAGTTGGTTTCTTCCAATTGTAATAACGCTAATTTTGATGTTACTAACTATGTTTTTTATGACAATCAACTTAGCTTTAATGTTACAACTACAACAAACGAGAATGTAACCGTATATTTATATGATTATAGAGGAAGAATAATAATTGACAAACAAATGCTACTCCAAAAAGGATTAAACCCTGTAAAACTTTCGCATTTTAATTTAAGTACAGGTATTTATATGCTCTCAATAATTGGAGAACAACACACTTTTGCTACTAAGTTATTTAAAAGAAAATAAGTTAATGTGCGTTATTTTTCATTTTTACCGACCAACTCCAAATAATTAAAAGTAAACTTAAAAAAGCAGCAATTCTGCCTAATTGGTTGCCATTTGTAACATAAAATGTTTTAACCGTATTTAAATTGATATTACTTTTTATTACTGCTTTTGTCCACCATTTGGTAGCTTTTGTAACATCACCTCGTTGGTTTATAAAACAAGATGTACCAGTATTTGCACTTCTAGCAATACTTCTTCTTGTTTCAATAGCACGTAATCTAGCATAAGCCAAATGCTGTTTGTAGCCAGGTGTATTTTTCCACCAACCATCGTTAGTAATTACAAAAAGTGCATTAGCTCCTTTTTTTACATAAGTAGCAACATAAGCTCCAAAAATAGATTCGTAGCAAATGATGGGTGCAATTTTTATGCTACCATTTGTAAAATTTTTAGCCGATTTTTCAGTACCTAAACTTCCTGTTGTTCCGCCCAAATCAATGGCATATTTTTCAAAGAGATTAAAAAACTTTGGGAAAGGAATTTTTTCTACACCCAACACCAATTTCGATTTATGGTAAATTTGAATATTATTGGTATTACCTATTTGTAATGCAGTATTAAAAGCATCGTACCAACCTCCAGTTTGCCCATCAAACCTAGCGGTTGGTGTTGGTTTTTTCTTACTTACAGGATAGGCTTTGTAAGTAGAAGCTCCAATTACAAATTTTGTATTTGGATATTGATTAATTAGTTTTTTAATTTCCTGAATTCCATAATTCTGTTCCATATAGGTTTCACTAAAACCATTTGGAATGGCAGTTTCTGGTGCAACAACGTATTGTGTTTTAGGTGTAATTTTTTGTTTAGCCAAAGCAATAATGTTATTAATTTGTTCAGCCTCTGTCATGCCACTAAATTTATCGTTGTAAGGGTCAATATTGGGTTGAACAACAACTATTTCTATAGGGTTTTTTTCTTCGACATAGTTGTAATAAGTAGCCATAGAAAATGCAGCGGGAAGTATTAAAAAAAGTGCAATACTAATAATGAGTGTGCTATTTTTTTTAATACTTTCTTTTAATAAAAAGATATTTTTAAAAAGGTGAAAGAATAAAATATTAGCCACTAAAACCCAAATTGTTCCGCCCAAAACGCCTGTATATTCGTACCATTGAATTAATTTTGTAGTGTTAGCAAAAACATTTCCAAAGGTATTCCAAGGGTGAGCAAACTCCCAGTTATAGTGTACCCATTCAAAAGCTACCCAAAGTATTATTAGTGATAAATAACCTCTTTTATTGCCTAACGACTTCTTTATCTTATGAAAAAGAAGAAAAGTAATTGCCATAAATAATGAATAGATAACTTCTACCATTATCATGCCTCCTGCAGAGGCAAACCAAATCCACCATGTTGTAATGGTGGTAAAAATTATAAACGTTAAATAGGCATAAAAAAAGAGATGCCGTGATTTATATTTTTCGGGGTGATTAGCAATAATATATTCAACATACAATAAGGGAACAAGTGCAATAAAAAATAGCGGAGAAATTCCGCCTGTTTCTGGCCATGAAATACCCATTAATACACCACTTAAAATAGATAAACCTGTTAAATTTAATTTTCGCATAGGCAACAAAGGTAGTGATAAAGGGTTAAGATGAAAATTTTACGATTTACGAGATTTTCTGCGTTCTTGTTCTTTTAAAATTAAAGAGAGTTCTCTGCTAGTTTGTCCAGCAATAGAGGTGTTTTCTTCAGCTCTGCGAATTAAATAAGGGGTAACATCTTTAACAGGACCATAAGGCACATATTTGGCAACATTAAAACCTTCTTTAGCAATATTTTTACTAATGTGGTCGCTCATGCCTAAGAGTTGGGCGAAAAATATACGTTTATCATTTTTATCGATGTGATGTTCGCTCATTAATTTTAAAAGATAGTCAGCACTTTCTTCATTGTGTGAGGCACAATTAAAAGAAATTACATCAATGTTTTCTATGCAAAATTTTAGGGATAGGTTATAGTCTTTATCTGTATCTGCTTTGGTTTTGTGCATTGGGTCTGGGTAGCCAAATTTAATAGCTCTTTCTCGTTCTTTTTCTATGTAAGCACCTCTTACTAACTTCATTCCAATGTAAAAATGTTCTTTTTTTGCCATATCGAGTAAAGTTTGCAAATAAGCCATTCTATCTACCCGATACATTTGCGAGGTGTTAAAAACAATGGCACTGTTTTTATTGTATTTTCGCATCATTTCAAGTGCCATTTCATCAATTGGGTTTTGAATCCAAGTTTCTTCGGCATCTATAAAAATAGGAATATTGCTCTTAAAAGCTGTTTCGCACATTTTATCAATACGTTTTTTTACCCTTTCGTAGGCTAATTTTTCTTCTTCTGTTAAGGGTTTATGGGCATTTACTTTCTCTAATAAAGCCAAACGAGCAAAACCAGTAACTTTAAACACCGAAAACGGAATATTAGGGTTTGAAGCGGCTTTTTTTATGGTTGTAATGGTTTCTTGAACATTGGCATCAAAAGTTTCCTCATCTTCTTTGCCTTCAACAGAATAATCTAAAATTGTATTGATTTGATAATTTCCTAAATCATTAATAGTGTCTTCGCATTTTTCTATGCTTTCACCACCACAAAATTGCTTGTAAATAGTGGCTTTTATAATTGGAATAGGAAACCACAAAGGGGTAAATAATTTTAATAAAAAAGGACCAATTTTTATTAACCAATTCCAACTAATTATTTTAAAAAGCCAATAACTTCTTTTTAAATCTGCATTAGTTTTACCTTTAAATGCTGTTTTTGTATTGTTAAAATCCATTGCCGAAAATATTTAGTAAAAATACAGTGCTAAAGTAGTAGAAAATATGATTTCTCTCATTAAGAAGGATTCTTTCCTTGTCTATTATCTGTCTTACCATAAAGCTAAGTTCTATATAAGAAAAAACTACCTGAATTCAAGAACTTAACGCAACAAATCATTTAATGACCATTTTTGAGTGCAATATTAAATAACACCCAATTCTTTACCTACTTTTTCAAAAGCTGCAATGGCTTTATCCAAGTGTTCTTTTTCGTGTGCTGCAGAAAGTTGCACCCTAATTCTTGCTAAATCTTTTGGCACAACAGGATAAAAGAATCCAATAGCATAAATTCCTTCTGCCAGTAATTTATTGGCAAATTCTTGGGCTAATTTGGCATCGTAAAGCATTACAGGCACAATGGCTGAATCTCCATCACGGATTTCTAAACCAACTTTTTTTATACCTGTTTTAAAATAATTAATATTATTGGCTAATTTATCTCTTAGCTCAGTGCTAGCACTCAATAAATTAAATACTTCTATGGCTGCGCCAACAATGGCAGGAGACAGCGAGTTTGAAAATAAATAAGGTCGTGAGCGTTGACGCAACATATCAATAATTTCTTTTTTACCAGCGGTAAATCCTCCCATAGCACCGCCTAAGGCTTTTCCGAGTGTAGAGGTAATAATATCTACTCGTCCCATTACATTGTTGTGTTCGTGTGTTCCTCTGCCTGTTTTACCAATAAATCCTGTTGCATGCGAATCATCTACCATTACTAAAGCATCATATTTTTCGGCTAAATCGCATATCTTATCTAATTTTGCCACATAGCCGTCCATCGAAAAAACACCATCGGTAACAATAATTCTATTGTGTTGTGCTTGTGCTTTTTTTAATTGTTCTTCTAAATCTGCCATATCACTATTTTTATAGCGATAGCGTTGGGCTTTACATAAACGTACGCCATCAATAATTGAGGCATGGTTTAATTCATCAGAAATAATGGCATCATCTTTCCCAAATAGGGGTTCAAAAACTCCTCCATTGGCATCGAAAGCTGCAGCATACAAAATGGTATCTTCCATGCCTAAAAAATTAGCAATTTTACTTTCTAATTCTTTGTGTATGTCTTGTGTTCCGCAAATAAAACGAACAGACGACATGCCGTAACCGTGTGAATCTAATGCCTTTTTTGCACCTGCAATTACTTTTGGGTGAGATGATAACCCTAAATAGTTATTGGAGCACATGATAATAACATCTTCGCCTGTTTGTACTTTTACGTTAGCTCCCATTGGGGTTGTAATTATTCTTTCATTTTTATATAATCCAGCATTTGTAATATTGCTTAATTCTTCTTGAAGTTCTTTTTGAAATTTGCCCAACATAATTTATAAGTTTTAGAAAAACGAAGGTAGTCATTTTTCATAAAAAAAGCCTCACAAAATGTAAGACCTTAAATTTTTTTTAACGACAACTGTATATTGCGTTTTTACAGTTGTTGGATGCTACTAAAGTAATGAAATTTTGTAGAATTTCAAGTTGTGTTGCTTTTTCAAGTAACCAATTAGCTCGCAGACCGCAGCAAGGATGCAACTTGCAAAGCCAATAGAAAGCACTTACAAAATGAATGGAATAACTTACCAAATTGTCAAAAAGTTACAACTGCTCGCGACCAAAATGCAATATACAGAGTTAGCAACTGTTTTTTTAATCATAATGGAATCGGCATTTTAGAATTCTTATTTCATCTTCACAGAATTGATAGATTAGCCTATGTTCTCCGTCAATTCTTCTTGACCAATATCCTCTATACTTATGTTTTAAAGGTTCAGGTTTTCCAATTCCCTCGAAAGGTTGTCTTGAAATATCTTTTAGGAGTAAATTAATCCGTTTCAGCATTTTTTTATCAATTTTTTGCCAATACAAATAATCTTCCCAAGATTCGTCCACGAATACGTATTTCATTCTTCAATAAGCTTTTTACTAAATGAATTTCCATCTTTAAATTTTTCAATTGCAGCATCTAGTCTCGCTTTATTCCTATTTGAAGACATTTCGTGTTGAGTAGTAAGGAGAGAATTGTATTCTTTTAATGAAATCACTACAACTCCAGAGCCTTTTCCTCTATTGATAATCAATGTTTCAAAGTTTTCAGTAACCTTACTAAAATATTGTTTGATGTCTTTTCTAAAATCAGATATTGTTGCTGTAATCATAATTACTATGTTTTATGTGTACAAAATTACGTACAAATAAAGTAATTATCAAAGAAATTTGGTTTTTTTATATTTGCTAACACTCCCCTAAAGTTAATGTAAGGCTTCTGCACCAGCAACAATTTCTAATATTTCGTTGGTAATAGCTGCTTGTCTGGCTTTGTTGTAAACTAATTTAAGGCTGTCTTGTAGTTCAGTTGCGTTGTCGGTTGCTTTGTGCATTGCGGTCATTCTTGCCCCATGCTCTGAGGCTTGCGAATCTAACAAGGCTTTAAAAAATTGTGTTTTTAACGATTTGGGGATTAATTCTTGAATAATTAATTCTTTATCTGGTTCAAAAATATAATCGACAACTGTATTTGTACCGTTATTTTTTGGAGGGACAATGGGTAAAAATTGCTCTACTTGAACTTCTTGTACGGCTGCATTTTTAAATTGATTATAAACGATAACAATTTTATCTTGATGTAAATCGGTAAATTGTAGCATTAGTTTTTCTGCCAATTTCGATGAATTTTCAAAAGTTAGTTCGTCCCAAATATGTTCTGCATGTCTGGGTAATAATGTTCCTTGAATACCTAGTTCGGTATTTTTAAAAGCATCTCTTATTTTTTTACCAACAGGCAACACTGTAATAGAGCAGTTTTTGTATGTTGTTTGTGCTAATTTTTTAACTGTTTTAACAATGTTATTATTAAATCCTCCACAAAGACCTCTGTTAGAGGTAATTCCTACAATTAATATATTTTTAACTTCTCTTTGTTCGGTAAATTCTCCACCTCCATCATCCATACTACCACTTAGATTAGATAGTATTTCTTGTAATTTATTGGAATAAGGTCGTATTTGGGTAACAGCATCTTGTGCTTTACGTAATTTTGCTGCAGAAACCATTTTCATTGCAGAGGTTATTTGCATGGTAGAATTAATGGAAACAATTCTATTACGTATTTCTTTTAAATTTGCCATTATTTAATTTATAAATTAAACAATTAATTAATGTAACAATTACGTTATTACTACATTAATCAATTATTACATTAAGCTTTATATTTTGCTGTTAATTCTTTTGCAACATTTTCTATTGTAGAGGTTACTTTTTCATCTAGTTTTCCTGCTTTTAAAGTAGCCAACACGTCTTGGTGTTTGTTTGCCATGTAACTTAAAAATTCAACTTCAAATTCTCTTACTTTATTTACAGGAACGGCATTAATTAAGCCTTTTGTTCCTAAATATATAATTGCAATTTGATTTTCAACAGTTAAAGGGGCATTTTGACCTTGTTTTAAGATTTCAACATTTCTTTTTCCTTTTTCTAAAACAGCCATTGTAGCAGCATCTAAATCAGAACCAAATTTGGCAAATGCTTCTAACTCTCTGTATTGTGCTTGATCTAATTTTAAAGTGCCAGCCACTTTTTTCATTGATTTAATTTGGGCATTACCACCAACACGAGATACGGATATACCTACGTTAATTGCAGGTCGAACGCCTTGGTTAAATAAATCACCATCTAAGAAAATTTGTCCATCGGTAATAGAAATTACGTTGGTTGGAATATATGCAGAAACATCTCCTGCTTGTGTTTCAATAATTGGTAAAGCGGTTAAAGAACCTCCTCCTTTTACCATTCCTCTAATTGATTCTGGCAAATCGTTCATTGTTTGGGCAATGCTATCAACATTTATCACTTTTGCGGCTCTTTCTAACAACCTTGAGTGTAAATAAAATACATCTCCGGGATAAGCCTCACGCCCTGGGGGTCTTCTTAACAATAAAGATACTTCGCGGTAAGCAACTGCTTGTTTAGATAAATCATCATAAACAATTAATGCTGGGCGACCAGTATCTCTAAAAAACTCACCAATTGCAGCTCCTGTAAAAGGAGAGTAAAATTGCATTGGTGCTGGGTCGGAAGCATTTGCTGCCACAACTACAGTGTAAGCCATTGCTCCTGCATTTTCTAATGTTTGCACAATTCCTGCAACGGTAGAGCCTTTTTGCCCCGTTGCTACATAAATACAATAGACAGGTTTTCCTGCATCATAAAATTCTTTTTGGTTAATGATGGTATCGATAGCAACGGTTGTTTTTCCTGTTTGTCTATCGCCAATAATTAATTCTCTTTGTCCTCTACCAACAGGAATCATAGAGTCTATGGCTTTAATGCCAGATTGTAGTGGTTCGGTAACGGGTTCTCTGTAAAGTACGCCCGGTGCTTTTCTTTCTAAAGGCATTTCGTACAAATCGCCTTCAATAGGTCCTTTGCCGTCAATAGGGTTACCCAATGTATCTACTACCCTGCCTAACAAGCCTTCTCCAACTTTAAGTGAAGCAATTTTGTTGGTTCTTTTAACGGTATCGCCTTCTTTAATTCCTTTTGATGAGCCTAAAAGTACCGCCCCAACGTTGTCTTCTTCAAGGTTTAATACAATTGCTCTTAGTCCGTTGTCAAATTCAATTAATTCTCCTGCTTGCACTTCTGAAAGTCCGTAAATACGAGCAATTCCATCACCAATTTGAAGTACGGTTCCTATTTCTTCTAGCTGTGCTTCTGATTTAAATCCAGCAAGCTGTTGTCTTAATATTGCAGATACTTCTGCAGGTTTTACTTCGGCCATTTTTTTTGTTTTTTAGCTTTATAATTTATTTCTTAAAATTCTTTGACATAAGGGTTTCTTTCAAATTCTTTTGTTAAATCCGATAGTTTCCTTCTAATACTTTCGTCAATTTGTTTATCTTCAATTCTTAAAATTAATCCTCCTATAATATCTTCATCTACAACTTCTTTTATTTCTATTGTTGATTTTTCTGATGTTTTTAAAAGGGAAATAATTTTTTCTTTTTGTTCGTTTTGGAGTGTTGTAGCCGTGGTTATTTGTATTGTTTTAATATTTTTTTGTTGCTTATAAATGTCAATAAATGTACTTGCAATATCGGGTAAAAGTCCTTCTCTTTTTTTTGTTAAGATAATATTGATAAATGATAGTGAAATTTTAGCAACATTTTTTGCAAATATTTCGGTTAAAATATTTTTTTTCTTATCTCGGCTAACAATTGGGCTTTTTAATAACAATACTAAGTCTCTGTTGGCTATGCAAACATCGTTTACCAACACCATGTCATTATGTAATTCTTCTAATGAATTTTGCTCTAAAGCAATAGACAACAATGATTTAGCGTAACGTGATGCAACTTTTATATCTCTCATTTTACTTAGTTAAGATGAATATCTTTAACAACATTGTCAATTATCATTTTTTGTTTATCGGCAGAAGATAGTTCCTCTTTTAGTATTTTTTCTGCAATTTCTATTGATAAAATAGCTACTTGATTTTTTAGTTCCGAAATGGCTGCTTTTTTTTCTAAAATAATGCTTTCTTTGGCTGAAGTAATAATTTTTTCGGCTTCTTCGTGCGATTTAGTTTTTGCCTCGGCAATCATTGTTTCTTTAACAATTCTAGCTTCTTTTAGCATTTCATCTCTTTCAAGCCTAGCTTTATTTAGTAACTCTTCATTGGTAGCTTTTAATTCAGCCATTGCTAGTTTAGCTTTTTCGGCAGATGCAAGTGCATCTTCAATAGATGATTCTCTTTCCTTAACTGCTTTTAAGATGGGTTTCCACGCAAATTTAGTAAGCAAAAACATTAACAATAGAAAAACTATTGTTGTCCAAAACAACATGCCAATTTCTGGGGTAACTAATGGATTATTCATAATTATAAAAAATTTATTTAAGTTTAATTAAAACACTTGCTACCAACCGTAGCAAGTGTTTTTTTTGTTTTTTAAAGCCCCATAAGACCAACAACAACGCCAAAAAGAGCAACACCTTCAACAAGTGCGGCTGCAATTAACATGTTTGTTTGAATCTTTGAAGTTGCTTCAGGTTGTCTTGCAATGGCATCCATTGCGTGACCTCCAATTTGTCCGATTCCAATTCCAGCTCCAATAGCTGCTAAACCAGCTCCGACTGCTGCGATACTTCCTACCATAATTTTAATATATATTAATTAAACAAAAATTACAAATTAATGATGTTCTGCTAAAGCAGAACCTATAAATAATGCTGATAACATTGTAAAGACATAAGCTTGTAGCAATGCGACCAATAATTCTAAAACTGATATAAACAAAGTAAAAGGGACTGCTACAGCACTCATGTAAATACTTTTAAAAACAAAAATTAAAGAAACTAAGCTCAACACAACAATGTGTCCAGCGGTAATGTTAGCGAATAATCGTATCATTAGAGCAAAAGGCTTAATGATAATTCCTACAATTTCTATTGGGGTAATAATAAGTATTTTTAAAATGGCAGGGACTCCTGGCATCCATAATATATGCCCCCAATATTGTTTGTTGCCATTTATTGTGGTTAACACAAAGGTAAATATTGCCAAAACTAATGTTACAGCAATGTTCCCTGTTAGATTTGAACCAAAAGGAAAAAATGGAATTAACCCAATTAAGTTATTAAACCATATAAAAAAGAATACTGTGAGTAAAAAAGGTAAAAATCTTTCATGATGTTTCTTACCAATATTTTGCAATGCTATGTCATTTTTAATGAACAGAACAAAAGGTTCCATAAAAGATGCTATTCCTTTTGGTGCTTTTACACCACCACGATAATTTTTTGCGGCTCCTATGAATACTAAGCTTAATATTAAGACTGACAAAAACATGGAGCATACGTTCCTTGTCAATGAAATATCAATAGGCCTGCTAGCATTTTCTATTTCCTTGTTTTTGTTAAATTTAACTTCGTTTTCGTTATCATCTAATTGGTATATTTTTTCTTCATAGTTAACAAATTTCAATCCATTTTTTGACACAACATGATGCCCTTTAATGTCGTGATGAAATTCGCTAGACATAAAGAATAATAAGCTATTGTTAGCCCATAGTATTACAGGCAAGGGGATGGAAACTGCATCTTCTTCTCCTCCCCACAAATGCCAACTATGTGCGTCAGAAATATGTTCTAGAATTACAGGTACAGGATTAAAGTTATCTTCCTTTTCGTGCCCTTCATATGTATCTGTTTGGTCAGCAAAAGCAGTAACCGAGAAAAACATAATTAAAATAGTCCCTAGAATAATCCTCATCGAAATAATTTTAAACAATTTTTTTTATTAATGTAGCTTGTTAAAATGCGGTGCAAAAATAGAGAATTATTCTTTTTTCACAAGCGGTAATGAAATTAATTTTTTCTATTGTTAATTTTATTTAAAAAAAGAACCTCAATAAAAAGATAACTAAAGAAAATAAAGAAAAAATGCAGGACAAAAATTTTATTCTTTTCGTTAAATAAAATGGTTTGTGAGAGAAAAGCTACAGATAAAATCATTTTAACAATAACTGCTAATAGGTAGCTATAACCAAATTTACTCGGAAATCGTATTTTTATTTTTTCGAAGATATAGATAATAGTAAAGGTTATTAAAAAAAGAAAAACATGTATCTTATACAATCCTGTTAAATTATATTTAGTTGGAATTATTTCTAAAGTAACAAGGTAATGAGCAAAGAAAAGAGAAATGGAGAACCCAACTAAGAGAAAATAAAGTTTATTCTTTATCATTATTTTTTTGCATATTAATTACATCTTTAATTACTATGTATAGCGATACAGCAATGGCAAGAAGAGAGGTAATTATTGTAAATAATCTTTTAGGGGTGTTAAATTTTTCGTCTAGCTTCGATCCCGCCCATGCACCAAATGCAATTGTAGCACCCATTTGAATAGCCATGCTAGAAAATTTTACATAGTTGTTAAGCGGTTTTGACTTCTTGAGCGACTTCTTTTGTTTCTTCATGTTTTATGCCATTAACAACTGTTCCCATATTACATGTGCCAGTAAAGTTGGCTCCTGGCTCTATGGAGAGTTTGTTGGTGTTAATATCTCCTACAATATTTGCTGTTGATTTTAACAGTAAGAGTTCTTTTACCGATATTTTAGCATTTATACCTCCCGAGACATCGGCATTTTTACAGGTTACTTCTCCATCAACCACGCCACTTGTTCCAATTACTACTTTGCCTTCAGATTTTAATGTTCCTTTTAACATACCATCTATTCTTATATCTCCAGAGCATGTAACATCTCCAGTTATTTGTGTTCCCTTTCTAATAATATTAATTGCGGGAACTTCTGCTTCATAACTTTTAGCCATTTGTGTTTTGTTTTTTTTAAACATTTAACTACGTCTCTATTTTATTATCACAAATATAGTTATTTTCACTTTGTATAACTATTATTAGTTGTTAACCTTAAAATTAGTTTTAAAAAAATCGTAATATGTTTTAACATTTTTGTCTTTGTAAAATAGCACGAAATTTTTAACTGAAATTATAAATGATTGAAATTTCTTTGTGTTTAATTCTTTTAAATTATCCTTATTTAATGTAAAAGATTTGTAGTAATCCATTGCTTTCCTTTCTCCTTGAAATTCTTTTATAAGGATTACTTGGTTTAAGCCATTTAAAACAACACTTTTTATGGGTTCAAATTTAGCATTTCTGTAATATTTAGCGTTAAAATTTAAGATGTCAATCTTATATTTATTAACCTTTTTATCGCTACTAGGTAATACTAACATGAACATAAACTTACTGTCTTTATTATAGGTATAAGCAACCTTTGTGTTTGGTAATATTTTAGGTTTTTTGTTAATATAATCTAATATTTTTTGTGCCTCACCTTTTACTTTAGATTTTGGATAATTTTTGATAATACTTTGTAATGCAATTTTAAAAGTATCAACAGTATTGGTGTAGCCTATTGACAAAGCTGCTAAGAAATCGAATCGGTCTTGTAGATGATTGTCGGCAAATATTGATTTTGCCTTATTACATCGTAGTATTACTTTTTTATAGTAATGATCTGCGTATAAATCATAAATTATACGATAATAGTTATTTACTCTTTTTCTGTTCTCCCTAGCAACTTTATTGTATGTAGGATCTTGAATTATTTTTGCGTATTCACTTTCTGGGTAATTATCGAGAATTAATTTTTTATATTTTTCCTTCATTACATCGTCATCCGTGAGCAAACTTATGCGGTACAAATTATACCATGATGGTAAAACGTACTTACAAGTATCAAATCGAGTAATTAAATCTTTAAAAGCTTTTGTTGAGTTTGGGTAGTCTTCAAAATTTTCACGATAGATGTTGCCCAATGAATATAATGCCTCTATAATTTTATTGTTTGATGTATTTATTTTTTTAGCTGTTAAAGGAAGAAATTGTTCATAATACTCAGCATCTGTTTTTTTAAACTCATTTTTAGTGCTATCTGTAGTTGTGGAGTCTGTTTTTTCATCAAAAGATTCATCAAAAGTGGCAACAATTTGTTTATCACTTCTTCTCCAATCATCCTCTAATTTTCTATTTCCCCAATTTTTCTTGAAATCTGAAAAACCAAAGCCCAGTGTAATTTGATTGTAAAAATACCAATTACCAGCTTTGTTAGAGTTGTTAGAATTTGTTGGAAGTACTGAATTATTTACTCCTTCATCTAATTTTTTTTGTTCTTCCTCGTCTAAAACATCTTGTACTAACTTATTGATGGTTTTTCTTCTAAACTCTTTATCCTTTGCCATTCTTTGTAAACTATCTTCTTTTTGAACAATTAAAATATTAAACACCAGTTTTGTAAGTGCTTTTGTTCTTTCGTAGATTTCATCATAATTTTTATGATTCTTTGGCAAAACAGCTAAGCAGCTGTCATAATAAGCCTGAGCAGGAATATAAAGAGGTTGTTTATAGTAGTATTCTCCCAACCTAAGATAGGACATTGCCTTTTGTTTGCCATTAGATTTACTCGATGCAACGGATTTTTTAAGGTATGCTATACCTAAAGGCTCTTTTTCTTCTTTAAAGGCAATATCGGCTAAAGCAAAATAAATCTGATCTAAGTAATCAACATTTTTTTTATCCTTAACCATTTTGGCAAGCATTTTTTTAATATCTTCTTTATCATTCGATTGAACATCGTAAGAAAGTGCTCGATTTATTTTAGCATTAAACATTAAATCATATGCTGGTCGTAGTTTTATAACTTTAGTAAACAAATCAGATGCTTGTCCATACTCTTTCTTTTTTAACCAAAGTTGAGCTAAAACATAGGTATATCGTTGTCTATCTATTTTTTTTCTTGTTGTTTCGAGTGCTTTTTCAAGTTTAACTATTGCTTCATCGTAATTATTTTTTCTAATAAAAAATTCGGCATAAAGTGCATTATATTCACTATTATATTCTTTTGCAAAGCCTTTTTCTTCAATCAAGGCAAGGTAGGTTTCTGCTTTAGCCATTTCTTTCAATTCCATATGAGACCTTGCCAACCATATAAGAGCTTCTGTTTTGATAGGATTAGTTTTAAATGCTTTCGCAACAAATTCAAAAATATCTATTCCAACATAATATTCTTGTTTATAAAACCTTGCCTCACCAATTAGCATGTAACTATCATCAACCCATTTATTGTACTCTTTCTTCTTTATATAAATGGAATGTTTATCTATTACTTTAGATGCTTTCTCTATAATTTTATCCATTGCAGGATACATGCTTTTTGATTTTGCTTCATCTGGATATATAAATAAGGGAAGTATCTCAGAATAATCGTCTTTATAATTTAACCTTAATTGTTTTAAATTAGATTTTTTAATTTCTCGAGCATTAAAGTAAGCATTATACCTAGATGTTGTATTGTGGTAGGCTCTTCTTGTAAAAGTATTCTTTTTTCGAGAACAACTTAAAATCCCAATAATTAAGGTAAGTATTAATATCTTATATTTATAAACGTATTTCACTTTATTTTGAAGTGGTAATATAACTGTTAAAAATTAATAATAGTATATAAAATCCGCTAAGATACTTATTACTTAGTAAATAAATAAGAATTGGACGTGGAAACAAAATGACATTTACAATTAAGAGCTTATAAATTAAGTTTTAAAACTCCACTTAACTATATTTGCATATATTTTAAAAGTATGAGTAATCATAAAAAAAGACAAAAAAAACTACAAAAATTAAAAAACAAATATCGTTTAGTGATTCTGAACGATGATACTTTTGAAGAAAAGCTGTCTTTAAGATTATCTCAGCTAAATGTTTTTACGGTTGTAGGATTAACTTCATTAGTTTTAATTGTGCTTGTAACCATATTAATTGCTTTTACGCCTATTCGAGAATTTATTCCTGGTTATGCTAATGTAAATATAAGAAGAGAAGGTATAAGAAACTCTTTACGAGTAGACTCTCTAGAAATAGCCGCTAAACAAAGAAAGCTTTATATCGATAATTTAAGGCGAATAATTCAAGGTAAAACGGTTAAATTAGATGATAAACCAGTAATAGATTCTAACGCTAACTACCAAAACATTACCAATAAACCTATTGCCGAAGATTCTGCCCTAAGGCACATGGTTGAATCTGAAGAGAAATATAATTTGTTTGTCACAAAAGGAAGTACACCAGAGAATATTTCTAGTTTTATTTTTTTTAGTCCTCTTAAAGGAACAATTACAAACAAGTTTAATATAGAAGAACAACACTTTGGCGTTGATATTGTTGCACCAAAAAACGAAACAATAAAAGCAACTTTAGATGGTATGGTAATTTTTGCAGAATGGACATCAGAAACAGGCTATGTTATTGAAATACAACATAAAAACAATTTAATTTCTATTTACAAGCATAATTCTGTGTTACACAAAGAAGTTGGCGACCCCATTAAAGCTGGTGAAGTAATTGCAATTATTGGAAATACTGGTGAGTTATCTACAGGACCACACCTTCATTTCGAATTATGGTACAATGGTATCCCCTTAAATCCAGAAGATTATATGATGTTTTGAAGGTAATCAAATGTTTGCAAGAATTATTTTGAATATTAGATTATTTTTTACGTAATTTGCACTCCTCAAAAATTTAAAGAGAAAAGAGATGTCTAGAGTTTGTCAATTAACAGGAAAAAAAGTGATTACAGGTAACAATGTTTCTCACTCTAAAAGAAGAACTAAAAGAAAATTTAATCCAAACTTACAAACCAAAAAGTTTTATATCCCAGAAGAGGATAAGTGGATTACCTTAAAAGTTTCGGCTGCAGCCATCAGGAATATCGATAAAAATGGTATTTCTGCTTGCATTAAAGAAGCCAAAGCCAAAGGGTTTCTATAAAAATATTCAATAATTTTTTTATTGGCATAAACGTTGTTACTTTGTAACAGCGTTTTTTTATGCTTAAAAAATCAACACATGAAACCTGCTTTTTTACTAACCACTTTTTTGCTTTCGATAAGCCTATGCTTTTCTCAAGAAAACACCTTAAAACTTCCCGAAACTAAAAAAAACACCAACTATGAATACGATAACGATTTATTAAAACCTAGTTTTTTTGCAAAAAACAGACAAGCACTCCGAGATTCTATGCCACCAAACTCTGTGGCAGTACTGTTTACTAACCCTGTAAGAAACAGATCGAACGATGTAGATTACGAATATCATCAAGACCCCAATTTTTATTATTTAACAGGATTAAGAGAACCCAACGCTGTTGTTTTAATTTTTAAAGAAGACCAAGAATTTGGAAATGGATTAACAACGAACGAAATTTTATTTCTACAAAAAAGAAACCCTACAAACGAAATATGGACAGGAAAAAGATTTGGAAGTAAAGGTGCAATGAACTTTCTGGGTATAAAAACTGCTATTGATGGCAACAATTTTGCTGATTTTAAAACAGAATTTGAAACATTTAAGCAAATTTTTATTCTCAATTTGCCTAATGATGTTAGGAACACTGCTGAGAAAAATGATTTATATAATTTAAAAGAAGCTTTTAAACTCAAAACCATTAAAGCAGAAAAACAAATTAATACCAAAAGATTAGCAAAAATTATGGCTAGTTTAAGACAAGTAAAATCCAAAGAAGAACTCGTCTTATTAAAAAAAGCAATAAACATGACGTGTGATGCCGAAATTGAGTTAATGAAAGCACTAAAACCTGGAATGACAGAATATCAATCGGAAGCAATTGTTGAATATATTTTTAAGAAAAATGGAGCAGAATACCCTGGATTTCCTTCTATTCTTGGCGGTGGAGAAAATTCTTGTATTTTACACTACACTTCTAACCGAAAACCCTTAATAGCTAACGATATGTTAGTAAGTGATATTGGAGCAGAATATCATGGCTATACTGCTGATGTTACTAGAACCTTACCCGCCAATGGCGTATTTTCTAAACAACAAAAAATTATTTATAACATCGTTTTAGAGGCTCAGCAAGCTGGCATTGATGTTTGTTTAAAAGGAAATAGGTTTTGGGATCCTCATGCCGCTGCTACAGAAATAATTGCTACAAAATTATTAGAACTCGGAATCATTAAAAATAAATTTGAAGTTAGAAAATATTTTATGCACGGAACATCTCATTATTTAGGATTAGATGTACATGATGAAGGACTCTATAACATATTACAACAAGGAAATGTAATTACCGTTGAACCAGGCATATACATACCAAAAGATTCCGACTGCGACCCAAAATGGTGGAATATTGGCATTAGAATTGAAGATGACATTTTAATTACCAATGACAAACCTATTGTTCTTTCTGCAAAAGCACCACGAAAGATAGAAGAAATTGAAGCCATCATGAAACAAAAAAGTAAGTTCGATTAATCAAAAAATAATTTTCATCCTTCACTTTTTATTATCTTTACCATTTTAAATTACACTATTTCAAATCCATGAGCAATCAATTATCAGAACAAGAAATTGTTAGACGAGAATCGCTAACTAAATTAAGAGCTTTAGGAATAAATCCTTACCCAGCCAATTTATTTTCAGTTGACCATACCTCAACCCAAATAAAATCTCATTTTGAAGAAGGCAAAAAAGTAGTTATTGCTGGTAGATTAATGGCTCGAAGAACTCAAGGAAAAGCTTCTTTTGCTGAGTTACAAGATAGTTATGGAAGAATTCAAGTTTATTTTAATAGAGATGAGATTTGTAAAGGGGAAGATAAAACTAAATACAATGACATTTATAAAAAATTATTAAACATAGGCGATTTTATTGGTATTGAAGGTATTTTATTTATGACCAAAGTTGGTGAAAAAACAGTTAAAGTGAAAGATTTTACCTTATTAAGTAAAGCTTTAAAACCGCTTCCTTTACCAAAAACTGATGACCAAGGAAAAGTGCATGATGCTTTTACGGATCCAGAAATGCGTTACCGACAACGATATGCCGATTTAGTTGTAAATCCTCATGTAAAAGAAATTTTTATAAAAAGAACAAAATTGTTTAACGCAATGCGTTCTTATTTTAATGATAAAGGATATTTTGAAGTTGAAACCCCAGTTCTACAACCAATCGCTGGTGGAGCCGCTGCACGCCCATTCGTTACCCATCATAATTCTTTAAATATTCCATTATACATGCGAATTGCTAACGAACTTTATTTAAAAAGATTAATTGTGGGAGGGTTTGATGGTGTTTATGAGTTCTCTAAGAATTTCCGTAACGAAGGCATGGACAGAACACATAATCCTGAATTTACTGCTATGGAAATTTATGTAGCGTATAAAGATTACAATTGGATGATGGAATTTACAGAAAACCTGTTAGAACATTGTGCCATCGCTGTAAATGGAACTTCCGAAGCCACTTTCGGAGAACATAAAATAAACTTTAAAGCTCCTTACAAAAGGGTAAGTATGCGGCAATCTATCATTGATTTTACTGGGTTTGATATTAAAGACAAGCCTGAAAAAGAGTTGTATGAATGGTGTAAAAGCAACGATATTGATGTAGATGAAACAATGGGTAAAGGTAAATTAATTGATGAAATTTTTGGCGAAAAATGTGAAGGTAATTATATTCAACCAACCTTTGTTATTGATTACCCTAAAGAAATGTCGCCACTTTGCAAAGAACACAGAGAAGACCCAAGTTTAACAGAAAGATTTGAATTAATGATTTGTGGAAAAGAAGTTGCCAATGCTTATTCCGAATTAAACGATCCTATTGAACAACGAGAACGATTTGAAGAACAATTAAGATTGGCAGAAAAAGGAGATGATGAAGCTAGTCAATTTATTGATTACGATTTTTTAAGAGCATTAGAGTATGGAATGCCTCCAACTTCAGGTTTAGGAATTGGAATAGATCGTTTAATGATGTTTT
Source organism: uncultured Vicingus sp. (assembly GCA_964625955.1). Classification (GTDB taxonomy): domain Bacteria; phylum Bacteroidota; class Bacteroidia; order Flavobacteriales_E; family Vicingaceae. The sequence goes on from CAZVEW010000004.1 coordinate 33,252, forward strand.
TAACCAATAACGAATCTATTCAAGAAGTTTTACTGTTTCCGCAAATGAAACCCGAGAAGAAAGAAGTGCCTTTAAGTGATGCTGAAAAAATCATTTTAAACATCTTAAAAACCAATAAGAAAATGGAATTAGGAGCTTTAAAAGCTAAAGCTGCTTTAAGCGGAAAGCAATGGGACAAAGGAATGAAAGGACTATCAAAACTAGGAATAGCAAAAGTTGAAGTAGATGGAGATGCTAAAATTTGTGTTTTGCAATCTTAACCACACAATAATTTAAAACCCACTAAGACCACACCTTAGTCCCTTCGGTGCAATTTTTACAAATATCAATTGCTTGCCTATCGTGTAGTAATTGTTTTCTAAAATTAGTATATAATTTAGATTGCCAAATTTGCTTAAAATCGCTTGTTTTTAAATCGCCCATCTGGTGCTGAGCATCTTTATCAAAACAACAAGGAACAACTTTTCCGTCCCAAGTAATTACGCAAGAACTCCACATTCTCCAACACTCATTAAGCATTTTGTTTTTTAAACAATAAGTGCCATCTTTTTGTTTTTTATAACGGGCATATTTTGCTATGCTTGGCATTAAATCATTACCATTTTTATAATTGTATAATTGAGCTGTTTTAAAACGAATTTCATCTACCCCTAATTTTTTGGCTAATTTTTTGGCATCTTCAATTTGATGTTCATTTGGTTTAACCACCAAAAACTGAAAAATAATGTAAGGTGTTTTCGATTTTAATTCTTTTTTCCACTTTATTATAGTTTTAGTGCCAGTTATTACCTTATTTAAATTGCCATTTTTACGGTAACTTTCGTAAGATTCTTGTGTAGTTCCATCAATAGAAATGGTTAGCCTGTTTAATCCACTTTTAATGGTTTTTTGTGCTATATCATCATTCAAAAAATGTGCATTTGTAGATGTACTGGTGTACATTTTTTTATCACGAGCATAACTAACCATTGCTAAAAAAGCTGGATTAATAAACGGTTCTCCTTGAAAGTAAAGATTTAAAAAAAATGTTTTTTGACTTACCTGATTGATTATCTTTTTATAAAAATCTTGTTTTAAATTTCCTTCAGGTCGAGTAAATTGTTTTAAACCACTCGGACACTCAGGACAAGCTAAATTGCAAGCAGTTGTTGGCTCTATCGATAAACTTATAGGAAATCCTTTCACAATTGGCTTTTTTAACCATTTAGAAAAATAAAAACTCCCCTTAACAATTAACACATTAATAATCCGCTTAAGCGTTAACTTAGCAAATAAATTAAAGACATAATTATAGCGAATATTCATTATTTTTTACAATTCTTTTAATGGTTAACCACCAAATAAGCAGTTGATAAATATATTTAAAAAAATCATGTTTTTTCAATAATCCATAGCAAATTAAGAACATACCACATATTTCTTGTAATTTTACCATCTTTATTAAGAATGATTATGAATAAGACTGATATTGAAATAATGTCTCCTGCGGGGTCTTTCGATGCCTTAATGGCTGCAATTCAAGGAGGTGCCAATGCCATTTATTTCGGTATTGAGCAATTAAATATGAGAGCTAGAGCAGCAAATAATTTTGTTTTTGATGATTTACAAAAAATTGCTGAACTAGGAAAAACACATCAAATAAGAACATACCTCACATTAAACACCATTATTTATGATCATGATTTATCCTTAATGAAACGTATTGTTGATGAAGCTAAAAACACAGGAATAACCGCTGTAATTGCATCTGACCAAGCAGTAATTAATTATGCCAATTCAATTAAAATGGAAGTACATATTTCCACACAAACAAATGTTACCAATTTAGAAACTGTAAAATTCTTTGCTCACTTTGCCGATGTAATGGTTTTGGCAAGAGAATTAAGTTTAAAACAAGTAAAAGACATTACCGATGGCATTAAAAAAGACAAGGTAAAAGGTCCTTCTGGCAACTTAGTCACCATTGAAATATTTATTCATGGAGCTTTATGTATGGCAGTTTCAGGTAAATGCTACTTGAGTTTACACACCAATAACTCATCGGCAAACAGAGGTGCTTGTGTTCAAAATTGCCGAAGAACTTATGAGGTTAAAGATGAAGATGGAAATGAGCTATTAATTGATAATGAATACATTATGTCTCCAAAAGATTTATGTACAATAGCTTTTATTGATGATATTATTAATGCTGGTGTTAAAGTATTAAAAATTGAAGGAAGAGGAAGATCGCCAGAGTATGTAAAAACAGTAACCAAATGTTATAGAGAGGCTGCCGATGCCTTTATAACAGGAACCTACACCAAGGAAAAAATAGCAGCATGGAATAAAAAATTAACCACCGTTTATAACAGAGGATTTTGGGACGGCTATTATTTAGGGCAAGAATTAGGCGAATGGTCCGATGTACATGGTTCTAAAGCCATAACAAGAAAAAAATATTTAGGAAAAGGTGTACACTATTATCCAAAAGTTGGTATAGCAGAGTTTAAATTAGAAACCCATTCGATAAAAGTAGGCGATAAAATTTTAGTTACTGGTCCAACAACAGGGGTTATTGAAACAGAGATAAAAGAATTAATGGTTGATGAAGTAAAGTATCAAACAATAAAAAAAGGCGTTAATTTTACTACTCCTCTTGACACAATTATCCGTAATTCAGATAAATTGTACTTAGTAGAAATACTTGAAGATTAAATGAATGATTAGAATTAGCCACCAAAGAGCAAAATGTATTGGGTGTAATTATTGTGTAGAATTAGCTTATGAACGTTGGCGAATGTCTAAAAAAGATGGTAAAGTTACTTTGATAGAAGGCGTAAATAAAAAAGGATTTTACACCGCAAAAGTTGGCGATGATGAATACCAAGCTAATATTAATGCAGCAAAAGCTTGCCCCGTTAAAATTATTAGAATTGAAAAAATAAAATAAAAAATCACTTAAAAAAGTTAACAATTAGTTGAAATTCTGAATAAAATCACTACTTTCGATTTTTCTTATAACTTTGCAATTGCAATAAACAATATATGTTAAATTCTATTTTAGTTATTGGTTCTTCAGGGCAGATTGGATCTGAATTAGTGGAAAACTTAAGGGCTATTTATGGAAATGATAACGTAATTGCCGCAGACATTAGAGCTCCCCAATTAGCACAAACAGGACCTTTTGAGAAATTAGATATTCTAGATAAGAACGCTTTAATTACTATTGTTAAAAAGTACAATATAAAAGAAGTTTATTTATTGGCAGCATTACTTTCAGCCACAGCAGAAAAAAAACCTGATTTTGCATGGGAACTTAACATGAATAGCCTGTTTAATGTCCTTAACTTAGCAAAAGAAAAAATAATTGATAAAATATTTTGGCCAAGCTCCATTGCCGTTTTCGGACCATCAACACCAAAAATAAACACACCACAATTTACCATTATGGAACCCAACACCGTTTATGGTATTAGTAAATTAGCAGGTGAAAGATGG
>CAZVEW010000005.1:0-24322 GCA_964625955.1 uncultured Vicingus sp.
TTACTTGGCAACTCCAAAGGAAACAACTTCAGCTAAAGCTGATACGCCAAAAGAAAAAGGAGGAAATAGTGATGGAGACCTAGCTGCTCAAGGAGAAAAATTGTTTAAAACCAATTGTTCCTCTTGTCATAGCATTGGAGATAATAAAGTTGTTGGACCTGGCTTAAAAGGCATTTCTGATAAGCGTTCTGAAGAATGGATAATTAAGTGGGTAACTAATTCTGCTAATTTTATCGCTTCTGGCGATGCTGATGCAAACGCTATTTTTGAGGAGTTTAATAAGATACCAATGCCACCTCAAGCTGTTAATCCTGATGAAATAAAAGCTATTTTAGCTTATATAAAAAATCCACCAGTAAAAGAAAGTGGAACAACTGCAAAAGAAGATGTAAGTGTTGCTTCTGAAGGGCAGAAAGGAGATTCTCCTGTAACGATAATTGTTTTAGTAGCAATTATTTTACTCTTGTTTATTATACTTTTTATTTTTAATAAAACGAGAATTGCGGCAGCTAAAGAAGTTGCATCAAATAAAGGAGAAATATATGATGGCCCAGAGAATTTAGGACAAGCATGTAAATACTTAATTAAAAAAAATAAAGGTCTTGTTGCGGTTCTTATTATTGTTTTGTTTTTTGGAGGCTTAGTAGATTTAATGAATGGTGCTTTTCAAATAGGTGTTCATCAGGGATATATGCCAGAGCAACCAATAAAATTCTCTCATAAAATACATGCGGGATTAGATAAAATTGATTGTAACTATTGTCATTCCAGTGCTAGGCACAGTAAAACATCAGGAATTCCTTCTTTAAATGTTTGTATGAATTGCCATAAATTTATTAAAGGGACAGATGGTAAAACATTTAAATACAATGGAGAAGAATATCCAATGCCCGAAGAAATAAATAAAATATATAAGCATTTAGATTATGACCCAAAAACAGGAGAGTATGGGGATAACCCAACCCCTGTAAAGTGGATAAAAGTTCATAATTTACCAGACCATGTATTTTTTAGTCATCAACAACACGTTGTTGTAGGGAAGCAAAAATGCCAAGCATGTCACGGTGCTATACAAGAAATGGAAGTTGTAAAACAAGATGCTCCATTAACAATGAAATGGTGTATTAAATGCCATCAAAAAACACAAGTACAAACAAAAGGAAATGGCTACTATGAAGACATGCACAATAGAATGACGCCAGAATTTAAAGATAAAGTACTGAACGATGGAAAATTAACCGTTGATGAGATAGGTGGATGGGAATGTGCAAAATGTCATTATTAATAAATTTTTTAGAACTAACAGCTTAAAAATAATATGTCTAATTCAAAGAAATACTGGAAAGGTTTAGAACAATTAACTCCAGATGCTCAATTTTTAGAGAAAAGTAACAATGAGTTTCCTGAACATATACCTGTTGAAGATTTTTTAGGAGATAATGATGCCCTAGAAAATTCATCTACTACAAGAAGAGATTTTTTAAAGTATTTGGGTTTTGGTGTTGCTGCGGCTTCATTAGCGGCTTGCGAAACACCTATTACCAAAGCAATACCTTACATCACTAAGCCCGAAGAAATTACACCAGGCGTTGCTAATTATTATGCATCAACTTATTATGATGGACATGATTATGCGCCAATTTTAGTTAAAACTAGAGAAGGAAGACCTATCCATATTATTGGAAACACAGAATCTACTTTAACCAAAGGAGCTGTTAATGCAAGAATTAATTCCTCTGTGCTGTCTTTGTATGATAATAATAGATTGAAAGCCCCAATGGTAAGCGGTAAAGCAACAAATTGGAAAACAATTGATGCTGCCATTACTAAAGAGTTAAAATCTGCCAAAAATGTAAGAGTTTTAACCAACTCCATTATTAGCCCATCAACAAAAAAACTTTTAAATGAGTTTGGATTAAAATATAGTACAGAAATTTTACTTGAAGATAATAATGGAAATCCTACAATAGAATCAAAAATTCTTCCTAACGGAACAGCCTATGATGCAATTTCTTATTCGGGCATGTTAGAAGCCAATAAAGAATCTTTTGGAAAACAAGTTATTCCTACTTATAATTTTGAGAAAGCAAAAACCATAGTAAGTGTTGGGGCTGATTTTATGGGTAACTGGTTAGATTCTCAAATGTATATCAATGATTACGCTCAAACACGCAAACCAAGCAACGATTGGATGTCTAAACATTTTCAATTTGAAGCCAACATGTCTTTATCGGGCTCTAATGCAGATGTAAGAATACCCGTAAAACCATCAGAATATGGTGCTGTTTTAGCAGGAATTTACAAAGCACTTGGAGGCTCAATTAATACTCCAAAAACAAATTATAGTAAACAAATTGCAAGAGCAGCTAAAGCATTAAAAGCAACAATAGGTGAGTCAATCGTGATTTGTGGTTCTAACGATAAAAATGTTCAAGTAATTGTAAACGCCATTAATAACCAATTAGGAAATTATGGCAAAACGATAAATCTAAACAAACAATCTAACACAAAACAAGGCATCGATAAAACAATAATAAGTTTAGTCGAAGATATGAAAGCCGGCAATGTTGATGCTTTATTAATTTATGGGGTTGATCCTGTTTTTACAATGGGAGATGATTTTAAATCAGCCTTAGCTAAAGTAAAAACAACCGTTTGTCTTACAACCAAAGCAAATGAAACCTCAGCAGCTTGTAAATATGTTTGTGCAACTCATCACCAACTAGAATCATGGAGTGATGCTAATCCTGTTGCAGGTCATTATTCTTTAGGACAACCAACTATTTCACCACTATTTAACACACGACAAGCAGAAGATAGTTTTTTAACTTGGGCAGGTATTGATATTCCTTTTAGTGATTATATTAAGAAGTATTGGAAAGAAAATATTTTTACCCAACAAACAAAAAATACCTTTTTTAATGATTTTTGGAATAAGTCTTTGCAAAGAGGTATTGTTGAATTTAGAGAAAACCCTGATACTGGTTATGAGAACTTAGTATTTAACGGAAATGTAAACAAAGCAATAACCAAAATAAGTAAAGCAACAAGTGGAGAGATTGAAATTGAATTAACTCAAAGTACAGGAGTTGGTGCAGGTGCAGGTGCAGATAATCCTTGGTTACAAGAATTGCCAGATCCAATTACTAAAATTACTTGGGATAATTATGTTAGTATGAACCCTGCCGAAATGGAAGCAAAAGGTTACAATACTAAATTCGGACAAAGAGAACCCGTAGCTGTAGTTAATGTTACTGTAAATGGAAAAACCATTAAAAATTTACCTGTAATTGCACAACCCGGTCAAGCCCGAGGAACAATTGCTGTAGCTTTAGGTTATGGTAAGCAAGTCGGAAACCTTAAAGAACCCGTAGGTAAAAATGCTTATCCATTGGTTGCTACTTCAAAAGAAGGCTTTTCTTATTATGGGATAGCCTCTTTAGAAGATGTAGCTACTGACAAACCTTATTACATTGCTTGCACGCAAGTACAACAAACAATAATGGGTAGAGGTTCTATTATTAGAGAAACTACCATTGATGTTTATAAAAAAGGCAATAAAAAAGAATTTAACCCAGAACATACCTTATTAGCTCATGAAAATGGTAAAAATGTAGAAAAAAACATTAAAGAGTTTGACTTGTGGGGACCTCAACCAGTAGAAAATATTGGGCATAGATGGGGAATGTCTATAGACTTAAATACTTGTACTGGATGTAGTGCTTGTGTTACCTCTTGTATTGCCGAAAACAATATTGCCGTTATTGGTAAAGATGAAGTTAGAAGAGCTAGAAGCATGCACTGGATAAGGATTGATAGGTATTATGCTAGTGAGTACCAAGATGCAGGCGATATTGAAGGAACTTTAGAAAAAACGAAAACAGCCACAGGAACAGGAACTACTTTCGGTTACCAAGAAATGGAACATCCAGCAGACAATCCGTTAGTTGTTCACCAACCAATGATGTGCCAACATTGTAACCATGCAGGTTGCGAAACTGTTTGCCCTGTTGCAGCAACAACTCACAGTAACGAAGGTTTAAATATGATGGCTTATAACCGATGTATAGGAACACGTTATTGTGCCAACAACTGTGCCTATAAGGTAAGGCGATTTAACTGGTATAACTACATAGCATACAAAAAATTTACAGCTTTTAATCCTTCGCAAGATGATTTAGGACGGATGGTTTTAAACCCAGATGTTGTTGTTAGAACAAGAGGTGTAATGGAAAAATGCAGTATGTGTGTTCAACGTATTCAAGCAGGAAAATTAGAAGCAAAAAAAGCAGGAGAGAAAGTTGTTGACGGATCAATACAAACAGCTTGCTCATCATCTTGCCCTACTAATGCCATTACTTTTGGAGATATTAACGATACAGAAAGTAGTGTTAGAACTAAAATGGAAGATGATAGAGCCTATCGTGTAATCGAAGAGGTAGGTTTTGAACCTAATATATATTATCAAACAAAAGTTAGAAACCTAACAATTAAAGAAGCTTAATAGATTTATTAAAAGATATTTATAATGCATAAAGAAGCAGCAATAAGAGAACCTTTAATACTTGGAGATAACGTTACTTACAGTAAAATTACAGATGACGTTCTTCACTCTATAGAACATAAACCTACAAAACTTTGGAAGGTATTGATGACCATAGCAACCATTGTTGCCCTATGGGGAGTTTGTAGTATATTATATTTAATAGGAACAGGAATTGGAACTTGGGGCTTAAACAACACCATGGGTTGGGCTTGGGATATTACCAACTTTGTATGGTGGGTAGGAATTGGGCATGCAGGAACCTTAATCTCAGCAGTACTACTATTATTTCGTCAAAAATGGAGAATGGCAATTAACCGACCAGCAGAAGCAATGACAATTTTTGCTGTATTTATGGCAGGACTTTTTCCAATGATTCACATGGGAAGAATATGGATGGCATATTGGGTACTTCCTTTGCCAAATCAATTTGGTTCTTTATGGGTTAACTTTAACTCGCCACTATTGTGGGATGTTTTCGCAATTAGTACTTATCTTTCTGTATCGTTGGTATTTTGGTACATTGGTTTAATTCCTGATTTTGCAACCATTAGAGATAGAGCTAAAAAACCAGTGCCAAAATTAATGTATAGCTTATTGAGTTTTGGATGGACAGGAAATGCAAAAGCATGGCAACGGTTTGAAGAGGTTTCTTTAGTTTTAGCAGGATTAGCTACCCCATTAGTGTTTTCTGTACACTCTATTGTATCTATGGATTTTGCCACCTCGGTAGTACCTGGTTGGCATAGCACCATATTCCCACCATATTTTGTTGCTGGAGCTGTTTTCTCTGGTTTTGCAATGGTTCAAACACTAATGTTAATAGCTAGAAAAGCAATGCGATTAGAATACATTATTACCGTTAAACATATTGAATATATGAACATTGTAATAATTGTTACAGGAGGTATCGTAGGCGTTGCTTATGTTTCTGAATTTTTTATAGGATGGTACACCGGTGTTAAATACGAAAGCTATGTGTATATGTCGGCAGGAGCAGCAACAGGGCCTTATGCTTGGGCTTTTTGGTCATTAATTTTTTGCAACTTTGTTAACCCTGCATTTTTATGGTTTAAAAAAGTTAGAACTAGTTTAACAGCCACCTTTATAATTGCTCTTATTGTTAACATAGGAATGTGGTTCGAACGTTTCGATATTATTGTAACTTGTTTAAGTCATGATTACTTACCTTCAACTTGGAGAATGTTTTTCCCAACCTTTATTGATTTAGGTGTTTACATAGGAACAATAGGAATTTTCTCGGTATTTTATTTATTATTCTTAAAATATTTCCCTGTTTTGGCTTTTAACGAAGTTAAAACTATTTTAAAATCATCAGGAGAAAAATATAAAAACATGAGTGATGAAGAGTTTAAAGCACTTCATCCCGTATTAAAAAAAGATATAAAATAATTTGAATATTTTTAATTATGTCAGATAAAACAATATATGCAATTTATGATGATGACTATGTGCTTTTAGAAAGTGCAAAACATTTAGTTGCAAAAGGAATTCACATTAGAGATGTTTTTTCTCCATTTCCAATACATGGATTAGATCCTGTTATTGGTTTAAAAAGAACCCGAATTGCAATTACATCCTTTATTTATGGAATGATTGGTATTACTTTAGCACTTCTCGGTATGTGGTACTTTATGATTCAAGATTGGCCATTAAATATTGGCGGGAAACCAAATTTTTCATTATTTACAAACCTTCCTTCATTTATTCCTGTAACCTTTGAGTTTGGCGTTTTGTGTGCAGCACATGGAATGGCAATAACTTATTTATTAAGAAATTGGACTTTGCCTGGAATGAAAGCGAAGAATCCTTACCCAAGAACAACAGATGATAGATTTGTAATGGAAATTCATGCTTCAGATTGTGATTTAAGTAAAGAAGATATAAAAAATTTAATCAATGAAACTTGTGTTTTAGAAATTGATGAAAAATAATTTTATTCAAATGAAAAAAAGATATATATATAAAATAACCAAAATAATTCTACTAATTTCGGTAATTTCCTTTACTTCTTGTAGAGAAAAAAATGGATTAGCTCCCGAATATATGCCAGATATGTATCGTTCCCCTTCAATGGAAACTTATGTTGATTATGGTGAATTAAGAGGTAAACAAGGCAATGACTCCATAAAAAACACAATGGAAGCAAGATTACCTGTTAAAGGAACAATCCCTCGAGGATTTATGCCTTATCCTTATGAAAATTCTATTGATGGCTATAATGCCGCTGGAGAAAATTTACACAGCCCTTTTCCTTCTACGGAAGAAACGGTAACAAAAGGAAAGGAACTTTTTGGAATGTTTTGTGTTCACTGTCATGGAAAAACAGGGCAAGGAGATGGAACTTTGGTAGAAAGAGGTAAATTTCCACCACTACCAGTTAAGTTTAACGAATCACTTGATTTACCCGAAGGAAAAATGTTTCATACCATAACTTTCGGGAAAGGTTTAATGGGTTCGCATGCATCACAATTAACACAAACAGAAAGGTGGTATTTAATTCACTACATCAGAACAAAATTTATGGGTAAACCTTTAAGCAGTGAAGAACCTACTGTAGAAGATAATACCCAACAAACAGCAGACAAGAATAATTAATTAAAGAACAAACATTCTATCACATGGAATATACAGTATCAAATAAAGCAAAAATGACTTCAATTATATTAATTGTAGTGGGTTTAATTGCATTATTGGCAGGAATATTTACAAATCATGAACACACTGACCAACGATTGTGGGCAAACTTATTAGTAAATGGCTATTTCTTTTTTACTATTTCTTTAGCCGCACTATTCTTTTTAGCATTGCAATATGTTGCAGAAATGGCTTGGGGAGTAACTACTCAACGAATTTTTCAAGCCATTATGAGTTTTATGCCAATTGGGGCAGTTGCCCTTATTGTTGTGTTAGCAGCAAATTCTTTAGACATGGCTCATCTTTATCATTGGATGGAAGAAGGTATTACAGACCCAAATAGCCCTCATTATGATGCCATTATTACAGGAAAATCTGCCTACTTAAACCAGACATTTTTTTGGGTAAGAACAATTGCTTATTTAGGCGTTTGGTTGTTTTTTGCTAATTGGTTTAGGAAAAATTCCTTAAAAGAAGATAATTTAGATTTAAGCCAAATTAGTGGTGGTGTTTCACCAATCTATAAGAAAAGCATCTTTATGTCTATTATATTTATTTTATTTTTTGCTTATTCATCATCTGCTTCTGCATGGGATTGGCTAATGTCGATAGATGTACACTGGTTTAGTACTTTGTTTGGTTGGTACTGTTTTTCTGGTATGTGGATTTCGTGCATGATTGTTGCCGTAGTATTAGTATTATATCTTAAAAGCAAAAACTTATTAAAAGATGTTAATGATAGTCACATACACGATTTAGTTAAGTGGATGTTTGCCATCAGTTGTTTATGGTCTTATTTGTGGTTTGCACAATTTTTGTTGATTTGGTATGCAGATGTTCCTGAAGAAACTATTTATTACAGTATCCGATTTGATCATTATAAACTATTGTATTTAGGCACATTTTTTATTAACTTCTTACTCCCTTTCTTTGTATTAATGTCTAGAGATGCTAAAAGAAATGCTGTTTTTATTTTACCAGTAGCAATTATTATTTTCTTTACTCACTTTGTGGATACGCTTGTACTTGTTTTACCAGGAACCATGCACGAACATGGGCAGCTTGGATTTGTTGAAATAGGCATGTTTTTAATGTTTTTAGGGGTTTTTATCTTTACAATTTTAAGAGCACTAAGTAAAGCTCCATTGGCTATAAAAAACCATCCAATGTACGATGAAAGCGTACATTTACACATTTAAAAAATAAATTTAACAAATTAAGAGCCCATTTCTTGGGCTTTTTTTATTTTTGCATAATGGATTTATGTCATGGAAATTGTGAAAATTGCTTAGCAGTTAACTTTTCTCTATTTAAGGGATTAAATAAAAACGAGTTACATATCCTTAATAAAGGAAGAAACAAGCAGTGGTTTAAGAAAGGTGAAATAATTTATAAAGAAGGAGATAAACTAGCAGGATTAATTTGTCTGAACAAAGGAAAAGTTAAACTAGTTAAAAAAGCATTAAAAGGAGAAGAATTTATATGCCGGCTCCACAAACCTGTTGATTATTTAGGTTTTGACGATTTAATGGCTCAAATTAAATTCTCATCAACAGCTATTGCCCTCGAAGATGCCTCAATTTGCATCATCAAAAAAGAAAATCTATACCAAGTAATAAATAATAATGTAAGTTTAGGCGTAAATATTATTAAAGATTTAGCTCGAAAATCAATTCAAGATAAAGAACGAATACTTAATTTAACCCAAACACAATTAATTTCGAGAATTTCTTTTGCTATTAATGAATTAATTAATTTTTATGGCTTCAAACCTGATAATAAAACGATAGCCATAGAGCTTAAGCGGAAAGAAATTGGGGCAATTGCAAACATCGACACATCAAATGTAATTCGCTTATTATCAGGCCTAAAGAAAGAGAAGATAATAGATACCAATAAGAGAAAAATAATTGTTTTAGATAAAATTCGATTAATTAATTTAATAGAATGATATTAAAATATACAAAAAGACCAATTTTATTAAAGTGAAATTTGCAAAAATCATTACAATTGTATATTTTCGGACACTTCATTGTGTTGTAGAACATAAAATTTATTAAAAGTAAAAGATTATGATGCCAATATTAGTAGTAGTTGCTTTGCTGTTAATTATTGCTGTTGCGGTTCAGGTGCTTAAAGCCTCTGAATTGCTTGCAATAAGTAAAGGAAAACAAGTTTTTGAAATATCTGAAAAAGAAAATAGAGTACAAGGGATAATGATGTTAGTTTTTCTTGTTGCTTACATGTCTTTTTTTGTTTGGCAAATTTGGAATTGGTACGGTGAACTTTTACCTGTTTCCGCTTCAGCACATGGGGTAGGTATAGATAATTTATTTGCCATCACTTTTGCTTTTATTGTTCCTGTGTTTGTAGTAACTCACATCTTTTTGTTCTGGTTTGCATTTAAATACAGATACAGTTCAAAAAGAAAAGCAACTTTTTTTTCGCACAGTAATAAATTAGAGTTAATTTGGACTGTTGTTCCTTCTTTGGCGTTAACTGTTTTAATTCTTTATGGATTAAATAACTGGAATAAACTAATGAAACCATTGGCAGATGACCAAGATAAAGTTTTAATTGAAATTTGTGGGCAACAATTTATGTGGGGAGCTAGATATGCTGGAGAAGATAAAAAATTAGGAAGAGCTGGGGTAGAATATATTGAAGGAACAAACTCTTTAGGTGTAGATGCAACCGATGCTCATGCCAAAGATGATAAAATTGTAAAAGGTGAATTTCATTTGCCGGTAAATGTGCCTGTTCAATTTGTGTTTCGTTCTAACGATGTGATACATAGTGCGTATATGCCTCATTTTAGAGCTCAAATGAATTGCGTGCCAGGTATGAAAACCCAATTTAATTTTATACCCACAATTACCACCGAAGAAATGCGAAAAATAACTAAAAATGAAGATTTTAACTACATCTTATTGTGTAATAAAATTTGCGGTGCAGCACACTATAATATGCAGATGAACATCATTGTTGAGAGCCAAGAAGCTTATGATAAATGGTTAGCAAAACAAAAAGAATTTTCTACTACAATACAATAATTTTAAAACAAGAATAAATTTAATTTATACATAGCATGAGTGCACATCACCATCATCAAAAACAAGATTTTTTATTTAAATACGTTTTTAGTCAAGACCATAAAATGATATCTAAACAGTTTTTAATAACTGGATTTATTATGGGTTTCATTGGCTTGATAATGTCAACCCTTTTTCGTTTACAATTAGGATTTCCTGGAGAAAGTTTTGGAATAATTGATACTTTATTAGGTAGTTGGGCAGAAAAAGGAGTGATATTACCCGATAAATATTTGGCATTAGTAACCATGCACGGAACCATTATGGTTTTCTTTTTATTAACAGCAGGTTTAAGTGGCACTTTTAGTAATTTATTAATTCCACTACAAATTGGGGCTAGAGATATGGCTTCAGGATTTATTAATATGCTTTCTTATTGGTTTTTCTTAATATCTAGCTTAATTATGTTAGCTTCTTTATTTGTTGAAGGAGGATCTGCTTCTGCTGGTTGGACAATTTATCCGCCCTTAAGTGCTTTGCCACAGGCAATACCTGGTTCTGGCTTAGGAATGACTTTGTGGCTTATTGCAATGGCTATTTTTATAGCAAGTTCGCTATTAGGGGCTTTAAATTACATTGTAACTATCTTTAATTTACGCACCAAAGGAATGTCAATGACAAGATTACCTTTAACTATTTGGGCATTTCTATTAACCGCTATTATTGGTGTATTATCTTTCCCTGTTTTACTATCAGCTGCTTTATTATTAGTTTTTGATAGAAGTTTTGGAACAAGTTTTTATTTGTCAGACATATACATTGGTGGTCGGGTTTTAGAACACTCAGGCGGAAGCCCTATTTTGTTTGAACACCTATTTTGGTTTTTAGGGCACCCCGAGGTTTACATTGTTTTACTACCTTCTTTAGGAATAACTTCCGAAATTGTTTCAACCATGTCGCGTAAGCCAATTTTTGGTTATCGAGCCATGATTGGCTCTATGATTGCCATCGCCTTTTTATCATTTATTGTTTGGGGGCACCACATGTTTGTTACAGGAATGAATCCATTTTTAGGTGCTGTATTTACATTTACAACACTATTAATTGCCATACCATCGGCTGTTAAAGTATTTAATTACATCACAACATTATGGAAAGGAAATATTATTTTCTCTCCAGCGGCACTCTTTAGCATCGGCTTGGTTTCTACCTTTATAACAGGAGGTTTAACAGGTCTTGTTTTAGGAGATTCTGCTTTAGATATTAATGTACACGATACCTATTTTGTAATAGGACATTTTCACATTGTAATGGGATTATCAGCAATTTTTGGCATGTTTGCAGGTGTTTATCATTGGTTTCCAAAACTGTTTGGCAGAATGATGAATAACAAAATTGGAACTGCCCATTTTTGGATAACAATAGTAAGTGCCTATGGCGTATTTTTTCCAATGCACTTTTTAGGTTTGGCAGGAGTTCCTCGAAGATATTATACTAATTCACAATTTCCATTATTTGATAACTTACTAGATATTAATGTTTTAATTACATACTGTGCCATTGCCGCAGCATTTGGTCAACTACTTTTTTTGTTTAACTTTATTTACAGTGCTTTAAGAGGTCCAAAAGCACCGCAAAACCCTTGGAACGCTAACTCACTTGAATGGACAACCCCTGTTGAACACCTTCATGGTAATTGGCCAGGAGAAATCCCAGAAGTTCATCGTTGGGCATACGATTATAGCAAAGTTGATGAAAATGGAGATTATATTAATGGACAAGATTTTATTCCTCAAATAGTTCCCTTAGGAGAAAACGAGTTAAACGAATCTCATTAACTAAATAACCATGAACAGCATAACCATAGAAAATAACTTTAATCATAAAGCCGAGCTTAAAAAGAAAACGGCCAAACCACTTCTTTGGATTGGTTTGGTTAGTATTATTATGTTTTTTAGCGGATTAACAAGTGCTGTTGTTGTTAGTAAATCCAGTGCTACATGGATTTCTTTTGAAGTTCCACCAATGTTTTTAGTTAGCACATTTATTATTGTGTTAAGTAGTCTATTTTTTCACATGGGATTAATTGCTGTTAAAAAAGAAAATATAGGACTCTCAAAAATACTATTTCTTATTACTTTATTTTTAGGATTTTCTTTTGCCATAAGCCAATTTTTCGCATGGAAAGAATTATATGCAAATGGCATCGTTTTTTCTGGAAATAATCCTGCCGGCTCTTATTTTTACGCCCTAACAGCTTTACACCTAATACACATGTTTGGAGGTATAATTAGCTTAATAGTTGTTATTACAAAATCAATATTAAATAAATATAATTCACAAAATATATTAGGAATACAGTTAAGCATAACTTATTGGCATTTTTTAAGTGTCCTTTGGGTTTATCTGTTTTTTTTCCTAAAATTTATAGCTTAGTTTAATTAACAAGAAAATATGTCGAGTACAGCAATAATAGATAAAAAAGAAGCTTGGGGAGGAGGAACATCCCCTTTTGGAGCAGGTTACGGTAAATTAATGATGTGGTTTTTCTTGATGTCAGATGCCCTTTCTTTTACAGGATTTCTTTCTGCCTATGGATTTTATCGCCATGCAAAAGGAGCTATATGGCCTAGTGCCGAAAATGTTTTTACCCATTTTCCATTTATGGAAGGCCATCACCCTTTATTGTATGTTGCCTTTATGACTTTTATCTTAATAATGAGTTCTGTAACCATGGTTTTAGCCGTAGAAGCTGGTCATAGAATGGATAAAAAAGCAGTAACTATGTGGTTAGGCTGGACATTACTTGGAGGAGCAATCTTTGTTGGTTCACAAGCCTGGGAATGGTACCATTTTATTGAAGGAACAAAATTAGGAGCTTTAGAATTAGGTAGAGGTAACTTTCTTTTACCAGATGGAAGTGTAGAAATGACCAAAGGCATAATTGCTCGATGGAAAGATGAATCTAAACAAGTACTTTTGTTGCCTTGGCACGAAGGTAGAGAATACTTAGAAATAACAGGTGCTAAATTAGCCGAATTGGTTAAAGGCGGAACAGAAATTCATGGAGCAAACCTAACACATAACGAATATGGCTTACCGCTGTTTGCTGATTTCTTTTTCTTTATTACAGGATTTCATGGCACACACGTTTTTAGTGGTGTAATATTAAATTTCATCATTTTTGTAAATGTAATTCTAGGAACTTACCAAAAAAGAGGGCATTACGAAATGGTTGAAAAAGTTGGGCTATATTGGCACTTTGTCGATTTAGTTTGGGTATTCGTTTTCACTTTTTTCTACTTAGTTTAAAAATAAAAAATATGGAAGATATAAAAAAACCTTACAAATACGCAGCACACCATTCTGAAGAAGAAGGTAAAAAAACCCGAAAAATGATTTGGAATATGTTTTGGGTATTATTAGCCATCACATCTGTAGAAGTAACGCTTGGTATTATGTGGGAAACTTGGAATTTACCATGGGCTGTAGTAAAAATGACTTTTATTGTATTAACTGTTGCTAAAGCTTATTTTATTGTTGCCTATTACATGCACTTAAAGCACGAAAGAACAATTCTAAAAAATACTATTATTATCCCTTTTGTGATGTTTGCCTTATATTTATTATACCATATATTTACAGAGGGTGTTTATGCTGAAACAATGGATAAATGGTTATGGTAAAACACAAAAAAAACATCAATTTTATTATGGATTTTTTTGATTTTAACACATGAAACCTTCATCAAAATACAAAAAAATACTATTCCTAAGCCTAATTTTATTATTACCATCAATGTTTTACTTGTTGCTATATTCAGGTAAGCATAATTATCAAAAACTACTTTATTATGGACCAAAAACGGCAATAAAAACCCAAGCAGGAAAATTCGATACCATTTATCATACCATACCAAATTTTAAATTTATAAACCAAGATGGCAAAATTGTATCTAACAAAACTTTAGCAGGAAACAACTACATTGCCGATTTCTTTTTCGCCACCTGCCCAACCATTTGTCCAAAAATGGCAACAAATATGGTTTATTTACAAGATAAATTTAAAAACAGAAAAAACTTACGATTTTTATCTATTACCGTAAACCCAACACACGATAATGTTGCCGTTTTAAAAAAATATGCAAAAAAAATTCATGCCAACACCAATAATTG
Organism: uncultured Vicingus sp.; assembly: GCA_964625955.1. Taxonomy (GTDB): domain Bacteria; phylum Bacteroidota; class Bacteroidia; order Flavobacteriales_E; family Vicingaceae. The sequence continues at coordinate 14,409 of CAZVEW010000005.1, forward strand.
GGATTTTGTAACAGGAAAAAAAGACGCTATTTATAACGTTGCATTTAAAGGTTTTTTTGTTAATGTAATGAAAGATAGCATTGCTCCCGGTGGCTTTTTACACTCGTCAATGCTAATTTTGGTTGATAAAACTGGGCATATTAGAGGGTATTTTGATGGTACTGTTTATAAAGAAACTAAAGAAAAACTCTCTGATGCCATCGACATTTTGTTTAAAGAAGAAATAGTTCCCTTAAAAGGGAAGCCTATTGAAAAAATAGAGCAAAAAAGATAATTGTTTAATTTGTAATCAATTACGTTTTATATTAAAATCATTACTAATTTTGCTAAAATGATTTTGCTAAAAAAAATACTAATTTTAGTTATGTTAATGGCTGTTAACATTAACATTTTTGCACAATGCTCACTATGTAGAGCTGTTGTAGAAACCGATATTGCTACTGGAGGAACTGCTGCCAAAGGTATTAATAGTGGCATTTTATATTTAATGGGAATTCCTTACCTTATAATGGGCGTTGTTGGGGTTTTTATCTACCAACATTATAAAAAAAACAACTTAAACGCTAATATTAATTGAGATTAAAACCTATGAAACCTAAGTTTTATTGCTCACTTATTTTTTGCTTATTTTTTATTTCAACCAACAGTTTTTCACAAAATAATAGCACAGAAAATGCTTCTTTCGAAGAAATTTTTAAAACAAGTTTCCATACAAAACCAAAATTAGATGTAAAATTCGATAACCGTTATTCATTTATTAAATCGGTAGATGTACAAACCATAGGCTTAAAATTAGGCTTAAGTTTTAACCAAAAATTTAAAGTTGGGGTAGGAATAAATAGGATGTTGCTGAACGTTAAATCGCAAATAAAAGAAAAAGACAAACTGATTAGTGCTCACTTAAAATACTTTTATATTTCGCCCTATTTTGAGTATTATTACTACAATTCTAAACGATGGGCTTTTGATTTATCTACACAAATAGGGTTTGGACAAGCTTATTTACAAGGAAAAACATTAAAAGGAGAACGATTAATTCGAAAAAAAACATGGATTTTATCCTATGAGCCAGCCATGTTAATTGATTACAAGATTATCCGTTGGGTAGGCATTGGTACCGGTGTTGGTTATCGATTAATAATTTATAAAACACCCGGAATTCAACAAAAATTTTCTTCTCCAGAATACATCTTTAAACTTAAAATTTATTTAGGTGAAATTGTTAGAACAATAACAGGAAAAGAAATTCAGGCAGAATAACTCTAGACGGAAGTGTTAATAATTCTATTGTTGAAACAGCTAAACCTAAAGCATAAATCTTATTTTTGTTACCATGAATGATTTGCTTGATGCCAATAATGACAACTTAAATGCCACAGAAAAAGAAATAGAAAAGGTATTAAGACCCTTATCTTTCGATGATTTTACAGGACAAAACAAAATTGTTGAAAATTTAAAAATTTTTGTACAAGCAGCCGACCAACGAGGTGAAGCTTTAGACCATGTTTTATTACACGGCCCTCCAGGACTTGGAAAAACCACACTAGCAAATATTATCGCTAACGAATTAAATGTGGGATTTAAAGTTACTTCTGGTCCTGTTTTAGAAAAGCCAGGAGATTTAGCTGGTTTATTAACCAATTTAGAAAAAGGAGATGTGCTATTTATCGATGAAATTCATCGCTTATCGCCTGTGGTAGAAGAATATTTGTATTCGGCAATGGAAGATTATCAAATTGACATTATGATTGATACTGGTCCTAATGCAAGAAGCGTACAAATTGAATTAAATCCGTTTACTTTAATCGGTGCAACAACAAGAACAGGTTTATTAACTTCTCCGTTAAGGGCAAGGTTTGGAATAACTTCTCGGTTAGAATACTATGATGCCAACTTACTATCAAAAATAATTAAGCGTTCTGCCAACATCTTAAATGTAGGTATTGATAATAATGCTGCAGATGAAATTTCGAGACGCAGCAGAGGAACACCTCGAATTACCAATGCTTTATTACGTAGAGTAAGAGATTTTGCTCAAGTAAAAGGAGACGGCAGAATAAACAATAAAATTGCATTGTTTGGTTTAAATGCACTTAATGTAGATAAAAATGGCTTAGATGATATGGATAACAGAATTCTTTCTACCATTATTGATAAATTTAAAGGCGGTCCTGTGGGACTTACCACCATTGCTACTGCTGTAAGTGAAGAGGCTGGCACAATAGAAGAAGTTTACGAACCTTTTTTAATAAAAGAAGGCTTTATTATGCGTACCCCTAGAGGAAGAGAAGCCACCGACAAGGCTTTTAAACATTTAGGAAGAGTAAAAACTCCCGACCAAGGTAATTTATTTTAAGGGGAGTTCTAAAAATTCATTCACATCAAAATTTTCATCACCCAAACCTAAACTGTATTAAAAAGCATATCCAAGACTCATTTTAAGAGTAATATTATCCGATTTTTTAATCAATTGATAGGGTCCGTAACGGTAAAAAATGCCCACACCAAAAGTGGTAAAATTTAGTTTTAAAATATTGTTAATCAAAAATCCTGATTCGTAATACCCTTTTTTCATGGTTTTAAATGCAACGCCTTGGTGCATATTTGCATTGTTTAACGTGCCTATGCCAAAACTCGAAGTAACAACAAATTCAGGTTCAAACTTTTTAATTTTTAGTAATAAACTGCCAAAGCTATGTTGAAAATGGACAAAAAGATATTTGTTTGAAAAAAACTCGTAAGGCAACATGGTTTCAAAAGCATTTTCGGTAGCAATTAAAAAGGTATTGGTGCTAAAACTTCCTAAAGAGCTGTTGAGTTTGTGCTCGGGAACATTGCCATCAATATACCCTGTTTCTACAAAAAAACTTGGGTGACCTAAATTTTTAATGTAAAATCTTTTTTGTGTTCTTAAAGTAAATCGCGTATAGGCATAATCGCCATTAAAATTTTTAACACCATGTTCAATTTTAGCATAAATAACGGGGTATTTACTTGGCGTTGCATATTTCATGCTTAGGGTTTGCATTACTTTTTCTTTAAAAGCGTACCTAAATTCAACACCAACTTCGTTAAACAAGTAATTTCTATCTTTAATACTTGTTGTGTTATCTATAATTTTATTAAAATAATAATTATTGGTAACACTTACGTTTTCTTGGTTGGCAAATAAGTAAACTTTTAAATACCGAAGTGTTCTAAATTTTAAATACACTTCTTTTTTTTCGATATTATTCATTCTACTTAAATATAAAACCCTATTATTTTGGGTAGAAAGTAGCGGGACTTTATAATCGTAAAAATTAACTACACCGGGTTCTTCAACATCTTTTTTATAAGAAAAATTAAGTGAAATATCGTTTCTATAATTAATTAAAAAATTGGCATCTCCACCGTATTTTGCTGTCTTATCTTTAAAAGCGTAAGCACCATAACCACCAATATTAAACCATTTGGCTATTTTTCTGTTGGTGTGTAATCCAGCCCCTAACCTTATGCCTTCGTAATCATTATAAGCTAAAAATTTATTTAAATCTAAACTTACAAAACCCCATTTTAATTTGCCTGTCATTAAAGCTGTTAAGCCATTTATTTTTTTATCAAAATGTTCTGCTTTACCCAAGCTATCAATAACATGATAGGTGTTTTTTTCTTTTGCAGATAAAGTGTCAACACGGTATTTATTCCAAAAAGCATCATCTTTTTTTGTGGCATCATTTTCAATTTCTGTAGCAACATAGCTAAATTCTTTGTTTTTTAACTCAGGATTAATTTCAATATGTGTAATGTATGAACGGCTAATACCCATTATTTTAAAATTATTGACCTGCATATTGTTAAAAATCATTGTAGAATTAAGTTGAGCAGGAAACCATTTTCCCTCTACTTTTTTATACTGTTGTTGAATTTTAATGTTAATACTTTCATCTTGGTTAACTGGTTCGGCAATTACATTTTGGAGGGCAAATTCATCGGTATTAATGTAAAGTAAGCCTTTTAAAGCGTCAAAATTTTTCCCTTTTCGTGGTCTGAATGAAATGACGTAAACCGTGTCGGCATGGTTAAAAATGGTATCTTCTATTAAAAATAAATATTTATTAATGCTGTTTTTACTGATGGGATTGAGGTAAGTTTTATCCAACACATTAATGGTAGGATTGTAAAATGAAAAGGATTGCATTTGTGTTGCCAAAAGCGAGAAAGTAGGATTTTTTAAGCCCGACACCCTTGAGGCTATTACTTTTTCGAAACTTTTATCGGGTTGCTTATATTTACGTTCCGAAACAGATTCCATCATAAATAAATGATGTTTATCTAACCATTTTATAGCTTGTTGGTCTCCAGTATCTAATGCATTAATTTTGTTAGGGTTGTTTAAAATACTGCTGTCTATTTCGCCTGTAAAATAAATTTTATTGTACGATTGGTATTTAAAGTTTAAACTTTTTTCGGGATTATGAATTTTGCTATTTTTTATGGTTGCCCTAATAATTCTTTCGGCAGGATTAATGCCTGGCAACACTTTAAATTCGGTAAGCTGATAACTGGTTTGTGTTAAGCCAATAACAACAGATTTTTTACCCTTTACATTAACCTCTTTTAAGGCGTAACCAACGTAACTTAACTTTAAAGTTAAAATTGGCGAAAGACTGTTTATGGTAAATTTGCCGTCTATATCAGTAGTAGTACCAACGTTAGCATTTACAATTATAATGTTAACAAAAGCCAAAGGAGCTTTTGTTTTTTCGTCAATTACTTTGCCCGACAACTTATTTTGGGCAAAAAGTAAATGCGTAAAGCCTATTGCAATGATTAAATAAAATAGTTTTAGTTTCAAAGATTTTTTATTTAAAGTAAGTAAATTTACAATTATTGTTAAATATTTGCAGCGTATGCTAATAAAAATTGTTCTTTTTTTGGTGAGGAGAAATAAAGCCATTTACATTGATTTTTAATGATGTAAGAGCCTCCTCGCTCAAAGTAAAAGTACCAAATTAAAATTATTGAAGAATAAAACCAATGGTAAGAATAACAAGTAATTATCAAAAAAAACTTCCAAACACATCAAATTCTTTTCAATTTAAACAATTTACTGTTCAACAACAAAAAACTGCCATGAAGGTTGGTACAGATGGTGTTTTATTAGGGGCGTGGGCAACAATTAAAGCAGGTAATATTTTAGATATAGGTACAGGAACTGGATTAATAGCCTTGATGCTTGCACAACGAAACAAAACAGCTTTAATAGATGCAATAGAATTAGAAGAAAATGCTTTTTTACAAGCCAAAGAGAACGTTAAAAATTGTATATGGAAAGAAAAAATATCAGTATATCATTGTGATATTCAGTTGTTTAATCCGAAAATTAAATATGATTTAATTATAACTAACCCTCCTTTTTTTGTTAATTCAACTAAAGCACCAAATACCCTGCGAAATAAAGCCAGACATACCGATACATTATCTTTTTCGACTTTAGTTGATGTGGTTAAACGCTTATTAAAGCCTGATGGCGTTTTTGTGTTGATTTTACCAAGTTTGGCAGCTCAACAATTTGTTGAATTAGCAGAAAAACAGTATTTATTTTTAACAAAACAATGCAGTATAAAACCAAATTTTACTAAACCAACAAAAAGAATGATGATGGAATTTTCTTTTCGGAAAAGCGTATTAATTTTTGAAGAAATTATTATTGAAACCGAAAAAAGGCATAATTACACACAAGAATACATATCTTTAACCCAAGATTTTTATTTGAAATTTTAATCAAATGGCAACAGACAATTATCAAGGAAAAAAGTTTTGTGGAGCTAATCATTTTAAGGTAGATGATAATTTAACTGTTGAGCAAGCCTTGCAAATTTATATTAATAATGAGCCATTTACCGTTACCATGCGAACACCTGGCAATGATGATGAACTAATTAAAGGGCTTCTTTTTTCGGAAGATATTTACAAACAAAAGCACGAAATTAAAATTGCATTTAATGAAAATAAAAAGAAATTAATTACTGAAGCTCGTTTAGTTATACCTAAAAAGTTACTTGGCGATGGTTATTTAAATAGTAGAAATATGCTTTCCGTATCATCGTGTGGTATTTGCGGGAAAAAAGAGTTAAACGACATAAAAGATTTTGAAAAACTAAATGATAGCAATGATTTGTCTGTAAAAAATCTTTTTAATATGTTTGAGATTATGAAAAAAGGACAACCTACTTTTCATCAATCAGGAGGTTCTCATGCGGCAGCGGTTTTTACTGTTAATGGTAATTTATTGGCTATTATGGAAGATATTGGCAGGCATAATGCTGTTGATAAAGTGATTGGTCGTTTAATTAATAAAAACCAATTAAAAGAGGCTAAATGCCTAATTGTGAGTGGAAGAATTTCTTATGAAATTGTATCGAAAGCATTTGCAGCTAAAATCCCGATATTAGCAGCAGTTTCTGCTCCATCTACTTTAGCTGTTGATTTTGCCAAAGAATTAGGCATTACTTTGTTAGGTTTTTGTAGGAAAAATAAAGCTACTTGCTATGCTTATCCGAATAGGATTAAAAACCTAAACAATTATTTTTAATACCCCCTTTTTGCAACGGTCTTAATTTAACTGTTTCTATACTCGAATAGAAACCCTTATTTTTAACTTAAAAAAGCCTAAAATAAAAATCTCAGGCAGTTGTAATTGTTAACTTGAGTTCGATGTAAGAAATCAGGTTGTTAGCAAATTGTTTGCTTAATCTACTTTTAAGAAAATCATCTTTTGCTTAATAATATCTATATAAGCATACCAAAAAATAGTATTAAGGTTAAGTATTAATTGATTACCTGGAAGTATTTTTTTGTTTAAAGATAACTTAACATTTTTAATTTTTGTAAATGGATTAATAAATGTGGAATTAGTATCAAAATTATTATTTTTAAGATTTAATTTTGCGACAAAATATTGCGGACGAGTTGTTTCATAATTAAGGTATGACTTACTTAGCCCATAACCCTTTATCATCCGTTGTTTCATTTTTTGAATTTTACGTTGTTTTCCTCCTCCTGTACCTTTTCCTCCGCCATTACCGTTTCCTCCTCCATTACCTTTCTTTTTAAATTTTTTCTTATTTTTTACGTTAGAATAGCCAACTATAATTTCTAAATTATCACTATATTCTTTGGTAAATATAGCGGAATTTTTAGCAGAAAATCGTTGCAATAATACAATTGGTTTTAACCTTTCTATACTTAATGCGTGTTTTGGGCTTATTAAATTATCGTAGTTTTTTATTTTAATTAGTTCATTTTTATTTATTGTTGATGATTTTATTGGTTTATTAGTTTTCAAGCTCCAAATAGTTAAACGAGCTTCAGCTAAACAACCCGAAAATAATGTTAAATAATTTTTTGTTAATGCCGAATTAATAAAAAGTGGCTTTTCGCAAGACGTTTTCTCAGCCGTATAAGTATGAAATGATTGTTTCTTAGATTTTAAGTTCAATTGTAATAAACCAACAGTGTTAGAAATGCTATCTTCCATTATAAGATTTATTTTTTCTGCAAATTGATATACTTTTTTATGCTTAATGGATGCAAATAATTCAACTGGACTACTAACATCTATCACCTTTAATGGTTTTCTTTTCTTTTTTAAAAAATAATCAAGATTATGCTCGCCTAATTTAAAATCGGCAACACTAAATTCTTTAAACAATAAACCATTAGTAGCAGTATAAGATTTAATTGAACGGGCATTTTTATCATAATTAAATAAATAAATTTTATTTTGAAATACGATAGAGAACAAATAACGTTCATTATCTTTTACTAAGTTATTACCAAAAATCCATTGTTTTGTTTTAAAATTGTATTTTAATATGCTTAAATTTCCCTTATTATTTCTGACTAAATAGTCAATAGCATTTTTGGTAACAATAGTTTGTTGCATTGAATACCCTTCGGTAGGAAGAAGGTAAGTTAAAGAATCTTTTGTTTTTTCTAAATTAGTATTTAAAGTAACAACATGGAGTTTTGTTGAATCTAAAAAAGTAAGCACTATATTTTCATTAACTGTTGAGTAATTAACATAAGAAACATTGTTTAAAGTTAGTTGGTTGGAAGAAATATCTATTTCTTTTCTTTTAGCAAGGTCATGGCTATTTTGAGCAAACACACTATTTAATATAATAGCCAAAGAGAATGTTAATGCTATAATTCCTTTTATTTTCTTCATAATTATTTTTTTAATTTATTTCCAAATATAATGCCGCAATTTAATATACTATTTTGTTTTTAATAAAACTGAGCAAAAAAAGCTTAACCCTCGTTGACAAAACATATGGCAATAATCACCATTTAGTCTTATTGTGGGATTGTTTTCTCTAACTTGTTCAAAACGGCAAAAATAAGAATAGATTATTAATATTTTTTTAAGTCCAATAAAACGTAGTATTTTCGCAAAAAACAATCTAGTTATGCCAATATTAAGAACTATTTTACTTTTAGTCGTATCTAATATTTTTATGTTGTGTGCTTGGTACTTACACTTAAAATTTCTTAAAAATAGTGTTTGGTACATTGCCGCAATAACTAGTTGGGGAATTGCTTTTTTTGAATACTCCGTTCATATACCAGCCAATAGAATTGGAAGTGAAGTTTTAACTCTTTCAGAATTGCAAATATTACAAGTGGGAATGTCTTTAATTATGTTTATTCCTTTTTCTATTATTTTTATGGGCAAAGGAATAAAATTAGATTATTTGTGGGCAATGCTTTGCCTCTTAGGTGCTGCTTTCTTTATTTTTAGAGATAAATTAAATGTTAGTGATTATTTGATGTAATTTCATTTCATCACAAATCGTGCGGTATTTCTACTTTTTTGTTCTACCAAAATATCTTTGTTTTTGCTAACTCTAAAGTATTGTTGCAAAAAAGGGGTTCAATAATTGAACCCCTTTGTTTTATTATTTGGTAATTAAAAATTACGGTCTGAATGAAAATTCTAAACTTAATAAAGAGGTTGTAGAAGCGATTGGCGTAACTAAAACAACATCACCATTTGTCTGAACATCAACTCTAATAGAAGTGCCTTGACCAGCATCATCACTTGCTGCTAGGAATACCCTTATATTATTTGGTGTATATCCTGCAGGCAAGGTAAACAACACTGTTCCTAAAGCACCTGTTCCACCTTTAATAGCACCTTTTACATGAATTACCCCTTCTTTATCTTTATAATATTGAGCAGTAGCAAAACTACCACCAAAATTAGTCCAACCATTTTGTAGAGTTGCATTTTGCCAAGCTTCTTCTACAATACCATTAGCATCAATTCTTAAAGCGGTAACACCTTGAACATCAAAATCATGGAAAAAATCAGAATTATAAATCAATGTAGAGCCTCTTACAGCAAGACCATACGAATTAACTGCATTTGGATTTTGAAAAAGTAAAAGCTGATATTCAGAAAAATTATCTAGTGCTCCTATCGCAGCATTATTTGCTATTTGCAATTTTGAAACTGGAGCAGTAGTTCCAATACCTAAGTTACCTGTAGCTCCATCATAAAAACTATTGTTGCTAAAATTTACACTTCCAGAACCTCCACCAAGGAATATTCCGCCTGTGCCAGTAGCAGCCAATGCTAGGTTACCAAATACATCAGCTCTTAATGTTGCTCGCGTGGTTCCTGCTACGTTTAATTCAATAGGTAACTGTGTTGAACCTGTAGCGTTATCTATTGTTGTAGCTGCTGTCCAAGTAGATTGATTTGCAGACGTATTGGCTCCTCCTATTACATGTAGTTTTGCAGATGGTGTTGTTGTTCCAATACCAACATTACCTGTATTTAGGTTTGCAATATCATTTCCTGTTTTTTGCCATAGCGTATCAGCACCAACCATTAAAGAAGATAAATCAGTAGTAATTGTTCC
>CAZVEW010000005.1:24422-29191 GCA_964625955.1 uncultured Vicingus sp.
GAAGATAAATCAGTAGTAATTGTTCCTCCACCATCAGTAGTTTCTAAATTAGTGCCATTTAACACTACTGTTGTGTTGTACTCATTCCCGATAACGCTATCTGCATCATTTACCATATCATTGGCAACACTTCCTGCTGTTTTAGAATACAAGGCATAAGGAACGCTTAATAATTGGGAAGTTCCCATTACTACATAAGAGGTTCCTCCTGCTGCATCTACAGCGGTTTCAATAAAATAAGGCCCTGCACTCCAATCAATAGTAGATATATTTCCACTAACTACTGTACCTGTGCCAATGGCTATATTTACTAATCCATAAGCATTGGTTGTGTCGGCAAATGTTTCTTGATATACAATAGTGCCCGATGCACTTCCTTGTAAAATAGTTAATTGCATACCTACAGCTTGGTTTGGAAGTACGTTTTGAGAAGCATCTCTAACTACTGCTTGGTATTTCATTGATTCTGGGCTTTGAGCAAAAGTGCTTAATGTTAATGCTGCAAATGCTATAGCCGATAGTATAATTCTTTTCATTTTTGTTTATTTTTTAATGATTTTGTATGTTTTAATTTTTTTATTTCCTTGTTGGGTTAATGAAAGTATATAGGTTCCCTTTGGATAATCTGTTACACCAATTGTGGTGTTTTTTTGTTTAATTACCTCTTGTTTTACTAACTTACCCGTAACATCAAAAAGATGATAGCTTAATCCTTCAAATTTTTCAATTTTTAGGTTTAGCTTTTCAGCTGTAGGATTAGGATAAATATTGACTAAAAAATCAGCATTTAAATCCTTTACGCTTGTTACTAATAATAATGTTTGATGAAATCCTTGGGTTAAATCATTGGTTCCATCAGAAACAGTTGCAATAACAGGTTCTCCAATGGTAAAATCTACCGTATTGTTTCCGTTATTGTAACTATCTCCTTGGGTAGAAATTACTTCTTGTGCGTTTACTGCTACCGAAAGTAAGAACAACCCTGCAAATAGTGTTTGTTTTTTCATAGATTATAAGTTTTATGTTTTACAACATACAATAGTAAAATAATTGAGTAAAATTCAATCAAAAATGTAGTGAATAGCTAATTTTTGTAGTAAAGAATAAAATAAAGGGTGTGCTAAAAAAAAGTTTGGTAATTTTTAGAGCAAGGAATTTCTATTTCATTGATATAGATAACAGTTGCTTTTTGGGAGGTTATTTTTGTTTTATTAATAACATAGGAGCGATGTACTCGAACAAAATTATCATCCAATAACTTACTTACTTCTTTCAGTGTAGCACGTTCTGTATGGGTTTTATTTACTGTAACAATCTTTGAATAGACATTATCTGCTTCTATGTACAGTATTTCATCAAGGAACAATTCTTTTTTCCCTTTGGGTGTTTTAACGGTTATTGTTTTTGTAGCATTATTTTTTATGCTAAACAACTCTAAAGCAGCAATAACATCTCGTTCACTAAAAGGCTTCGTTAAATAGGCTTGTGGATGCGTTTTTACAGCTTCTTTTATGGTAGTTAATTCGTTGTTTGCTGTAAGATAAATAAAAGGAATGTTTTTTTCGTTTAACATTTTTCCTACATCTATTCCACTTTCATCATTTAGCAAACGGATATCTACTAAAAATATAGCTGGATTTAATGTTGTTAATTTTAGGGCAGAAGCATAGTCATCAGCTACTCCAAGCACTTTAAATCCATATTGTACGAGGATAGTTTTTAAATGGTTTGCTACCAAAAATTCATCTTCTATAATGGCTATTTTCATAATTTAATATTTATTTTAAATTGAAATCCTTCTGTGTTTTTAATCGTATAAAGTGTTTTTAATTGTTTACTCAGCAAATCAATTAGTACGGGTTGTATATTTTTATTTACCAACCCAATGCCATTGTCATTATAAAGTAATGTTAAGCTATTATGTTTTTTATTAATTACCATATTTATTGTGGGGTTTGCTACATCTTTAAAAGCATGCTTTAAACTGTTAATCAATAATTCAGTAACTAACAATCCTATATACATCGCTTTGTTAATTTCTATTTCTATATTTTCTATTTCAAAAAAGGTAACGACTTTCCTTTTATTAAAAAAAGTAGTGAAGTTAGCCTTAATATCTAAAATATACTTACTTAAGCTAATCAATTCTTTACTTTTATTTAGATATAATTGTTTATGTAGGGTAGATATAGATTCTATTTTTCCTAAAGCTTCTTTTAACCTCGTTTGCTCCTTAATGGAGGAGTTCTCCATTTCTTGGTAAAGAATAGAGGTAATTAGTTGTAAATTATTTTTTATTCTGTGGTTAGATTCTCCTAATAAAAACTCATTTTCTTTTAACAATAATGTAAGTTTCTTATTTGTTTTTTTTGATTTAAAAAAGAAGTAAAAGGTAATGGTTAAAAAGAGAAACAAGATTATTGATCCTATCAAAATTATATGAAATTTTTTGGTTTTATTTTTAGCTTCATTACTTGCTATTTGAACAAGTTTTTTCTCTTTTAATAAACTTTCATCTTTGGCTTTTACATCATATTTCACATCTAAATCTAACAAAGCTTTTTTGTTTTGAGAATTAATATAAGCTATTGCTGAATTCATTCTCAAAACAGAAATATTATAAGCATCTTCAAACCTTCCCAAAAAATATAAACAGGCTGATTTTAAATGGTATAATTCTTTTAAATCTAAGTACCATTTTCTGTCTTTAATTAACGCTATCCCCTCATCACAATAACGATTTCCTTCTTCATATTGCTCTTCTATTTGATACAACCTAGCAAGATTTACAATTACGGTTACTTGGGCTCTTATATCATTTAATTTTTTATAAATTGCTAAGGATTTTTTGAAATACAATACAGCCCTATCCTCTTTTAAATTAAAAAATAAATACCCCAATTGGTTGAATGAGGATGCTTCTATTGTCTGTAATTTATTTTTTTTACTTATTTCAATAGCTTTGTTAGAGTAGTATATTATATCTTCGTTGCTTCCTCCATCTTCAGCTAAAACAGCTGCATATCTGTTATAATAAGCCGCTTTAACCTCTGGTACAATTTTATATACAGCAATCAATTTATTTGCCTTTAATAATGCTTTTCTTGCTTTTCTAAACTTAGCTAAATGACGATAAAATTCTGCTAAAGCAACAAAGGTATGTGTTTCTCCATTTGTATTCTTAGCAGACTGAAATAAGGTTAATCCTTTATTAAAATCTGCTAATGCTAAGACATATTCCTGTTTTAATTGATAGGCTTTTCCTCTTTCAATGAATACTTGTGCCTTTAATGTATCGTCTAATTGATCGTCTTGAAGAGGATTATTAAAACAGGCTATAGCAGAGTCGTAGGCAGCAATTTGAATGTAATGATTGCCTTGTTCTAAAAAACCTTGGGCATTTCCTTTAACCATTAAAAACAGAAATATTAAACTAATGTATCTTTTCATTTCATCACAAATCGTGCGGTATTTCTACTTTTTTGTTCTACCAAAATATCTTTATCAATAGTTACTCTTTTGATGGTTTCATCATCATAATGACGTATGGTAACTAATTCTAAGTTTTTATTATACAGTACTTTATAGTCTTTTTTTAACTCTTCGATTAATGGCATTGTTTTTTGGTTGTCAAAATCTACACAAACAGAAAAACTAATGGCTGAATTTTGCATTAAATTAATATGAACACCCATTTTTGCAAAAATTCCGAAGATAGCACTTAAATTATTTTCTATTATAAAAGAATAATCTTTGGCTGAGATAGAAATTAATACTTGGTTCATTTTAAAAATAAAGGAAGGAATTAAATTGTCTTGCGTAGTATTTTTATCAATAACTGTTCCGTTATTTTTAGGAAAAATAAATGATTTTATGTACAAGGGAATATTTTTATTATGTAGTGGTTTTATGGTTTTTGGGTGAATAATTGATGCACCATAATAAGCTAATTCTACTGCTTCATGGTAAGATATATTATCTAACTTTACTGTATTATTAAACCATTTTGGGTCAGCATTAAGCATTCCTGGCACATCTTTCCAAATGGTAACGCTTTCGGCATCTAAACAATAAGCTAAAATTCCTGCACTAAAATCAGAACCTTCTCTTCCTAAAGTTGTGGTAAACAACTCTGAGCTAGAGCCTATAAACCCTTGTGTGATAATTATAGATGGTGAATTAGAAATTGAAAATTGAAAATTTTGCTGCACTAATTGCTCTGTTAATTTCCAATCTACTTTTGCATTACGATAAGTGTTATCAGTTTGGATAAAGTTTCTAGCATCTTTCCACGTATTTTTTAAGCCTATTTCGTTTAAATAAGCACTTACAATTTTAGTCGATAGCATTTCTCCAACAGAGACTATTTGATCATACACATAATCATATTTGCGTGTTGGTTGTTCGTCAATTTCCCATTCTATTTCTATAAAAGTATTGTGAATTTCATTAAAAATAGCATGGTTTTTATCTTTAAATAAATCATTTAATATATCAAAATGAAACTTTTTTACAATTTGTAAATTTTCTTCAACTTTTCCATCTTTATTAAGGTAAGATTCGACTACTTTTTCTAAGGCATTGGTAGTTTTTCCCATGGCAGAAATTACAACTACTAAATCATCTTTATGTAATTTAATAACCTCACCAACATTTTTTACGGCATTGGCATCTTTTACCGAGGCTCCTCCAAATTTAAATATCTTAGTCATTAAGTTAAAAGTTTATCAAGTTTGAAAGTTCATAAAGTTTGAAAAGTTCATAAAGTT
>CAZVEW010000005.1:29291-35968 GCA_964625955.1 uncultured Vicingus sp.
CATCATCTAATTATCCCATCATCTAATTAAAGCGAAGTTTTCCTTTATCAAGTTTAAAACTTCTGGTAAATCTTTTTTGTAGCTTTTCTAATGATGAAATTCATGAAACAAAAATATAAAAGTTATCCATACAATTTTCTTACAGTGATAAATACATTTCTTAACTTTGTACAACCTAAATCTTAACCATGAAAAATATTGTTACTTTAAATGAATTTATTCTTAACAACCAAAGTGAATTTCCTTATGCCTCTGGAGATTTAACTCGTTTGTTAAACGACATAGGTATTGCAGCAAGAATTATTAATAGAGAAGTTAAAAAGGCTGGCTTGGTTGATATTATAGGCAAAGCTGGTTCAGAGAATATTCAAGGGGAAGAGCAACAAAAATTAGATGTTTATGCCAATAATCAAATGATAAATTCATTTAAATATGGCGGACAAGTTTGTGGAATTACTTCCGAAGAAAATGATAATTTTTTACCTTTTGAACACAAAAATTCAATTAATGGAAAATATGTTGCTATTTTCGACCCTTTAGATGGTTCGTCTAATATAGATGTTAACGTTTCTATAGGTACAATTTTTTCTATTTATAGAAGAATTTCTACTGAAGGAACTGCTCAAGAGAAAGATTTCTTACAAAAAGGAACAAAGCAAGTTGCAGCAGGTTACGTAATTTATGGTCCTTCTGCCATGTTGGTTTATACAACAGGAAGCGGTGTTAATGGCTTTACTTTAGACCCAAGCATTGGTGTTTTTTGCTTATCTCACCCCAATATGCAAATGCCTGCTGATGGTAGGTTGTATTCTTTTAATGAAGGGAATTACAATTCGTTTGCCAAAGGCTTACAAAAATATTGCGATTGGGTAAAAGAAAATGACCCAACAACGGGCAGACCTTACTCCGCTCGTTATATTGCTTCAATGGTTGCCGATATCCATAGAAATCTAATAAAAGGAGGCGTTTTTTGCTATCCCGCTACATCAAAATCTCCAAACGGGAAATTAAGGTTGTTATACGAATGTAATCCCATGGCTTTTATTGTAGAACAAGCAGGAGGAATTGCTACAACAGGAAGTGAAAGAATTTTGGATATTGAACCAGAAAAACTACACCAACGAGTACCTGTTATCATGGGCTCTAAAAACATGGTAAATAAAGTGCTTGAAATGGTAGAACAATATGGCTAAAATAAAATTAATTTTTATTGTATTTGCTACACTGTTATCCCTAACTGGTTTTTCCCAAGTAGTTACCGAAACCATACAAGTTGATACCACAACATTGCAATACAAAGTAATATACAAGCCCACTTTAACGAAACAAATTTTTTCAAAAAAAATAGCTGTATTTGCTAACGACACATCTGTTGTAGCAATTAGTAAAAACTATACCTACAATTATTTAAATGGAATTTATCGGGTTTTTTACCCTTCTGGTAGATTAAGAATATTTGCAAATTATGCCAATAATAAACTAAATGGCGAATGGACATGGTACAATGAAAATGGCATTATTATTACAAAAGGAGTGTATAAAAATGATATTAAAAATGGTTATTGGGCATATAAATCTATCAAAACTTATGGAAGATATAAACATGGACTAAAAAAAGGGTGGTGGAAAAGGATTGATGAAAATGAAAAAAAACATAAATCATACTATAAAAAAGGAGTACTACAGACCGGAGAAGGCACTAAAGGAGATAGGCTTATTCCTAAAATTTTAAAAAAGGAACCTGTTAACAATAAAAAGGAAAAAGTTAAAATCGTAAACCCTGCAATTAATAACGAATACCAACAAGCTATTTCTTTTTTAACCGAAAATGTAATTTTTAGAAAAAAAATTAAAGCCTATTATGGAAATTCTTTTAAAGAAATACAACAAATCAAAAAGTTATTTAAAAACGATAAGTTTCAGTTCAATGTATCCCCTATAATTTTAGCTTTAGATATATCGTATTTTATTAAAGAAACTAAAAGCAATAGAATATTGGTAGATAAGATTAATTTTATTCTTAAAAAGAAAGAAAAAATCTTAGAAAAAGAATTTAACGGACAACAAATCAAAAAAGATACATTGATTAACACCTACTCAACAAACAAATCATCGCCAATGATAATTTATTTTTCTCAGCTTAGTAATAACTTAATGAGAATAGATGTACTTAAAAAAAATAAGCCCTTAAAGGATAATAATTTTGAAGAAATACTTAAAAAAGTTAATGCAAATCAGCTTTTTAGCTTATTACTTTATTTTGATAATAATACAATTTTAAAAGGAGTAGAATATCAAAAAAAACTACCTTAAGGATAATTCATTCCATCAGTACCCTCATAAAGTTTTAACAATTTATTGGTTTTTCTTCTTAGCCTTTTTGCTAGAAATCCGTTTTTATTATACCTTACTAAGACATTTAAAAGACGATGTTTCCTGTATTTAATCAATACCGATAATCCGTGAATAAAAATAGGAAAGCTAATTAAACTTGTTCCTAACCCCATTTTTGGAGAAAAGATAAAAACAATAGCTGTAATTGGCAATAAAGACATTTCTCCAATAGCCACATTTTCTTTTTTATCAAAAAACAACTCTATCAAAGCCGCAGAAGTGTTGTCTTTAGAATATTTTGCCATAAAGTCGCTATAAGAAAGTTTTCGGGCTTTAACTCTAATACTGTCAATATTAGAGAAAACTTGAAAGGTGGAGAATAAAATAAGAAAGAAAAAGATAAACTTATACATTTAGCACATAATTATGCCTCAAATGTATTCATTTTGAAATAATTATTCTTCTGCTAACAACATTTGTTGCATGTTAATCATTTTAGTTACTTTTCGCCTCAACCCTTTAGGTATTTTTCTTGTTTCATTGTAGGAAATTAAAACTTTCGTTAATTTTTTGTTACTGTACTTATTACAAGTAATAAACCCACTAATAAAAATTGGAGAAGCAATAAGAACCATAGGTACGCCAAGCGGAGGATATGCTACAGCAAGAACTGCAGTTACTGGTAAAATTGACATTTTCCCTTTTCCTGCTGTTTCTCTTTTCCCAAAATAGAAATCAATTATAGCTAAACTAGTATCATCAGTACCATATTTAGTAATATATTCCTCATATGTAAGTCGTTTGTTGTTTTTTACTCTACTATTGCTATTTGAGAAGCAAAAACTACTTGAAAGTAAAATTACTGTAACTAAATATAGCTTTTTCATAACTTTATGTTTTGAATTTCATAGTAAAGCTAACCGTCATATTAATAGGAAACAACAGTTAAAATACGCTATTTAAAAAATTAAATACTTAGTGGCTTTTACGTATTTTTAATTATACTTTTGCCAACCGATGAAAATAGCTGATTTAAAAACGGTTTACATAAAATCACCAAAAACCGAAAAGTTAGGTACTCAATTTACAGATATTGAACTGTCTCACGTTCATTTAAAGGGAGTGTTAGGTTCTGTTATTTCATTTATAATAAATGGGTTACACCATAAAATTCCGTTAAATCAGCTTGTTATTTTAGAAGATAAGGAATCGGCTGCCTACTTTTTTAATGATTTAGAAAAGATTGCTGGAGAAGAAAAAGTATTGTTTTTTCCTCACTCATACAGAAATCCTTACCAAGTTGAAGATGTAGATAATGCTAATATTTTGCAAAGAGCAGAAGTGTTAAATGCTATTACAAAAAAAAATAGTAATAAGTTTATCGTTACTTACGCTGAAGCCATTACCGAAAAAGTAGTTACTAAAAAGAGCCTTAAAAAAAGTACCACTAAAATTAATATTGGAGAAGAAATTTCTTTAGATTTTTTAATAGAATTGCTAGCAGAATACGATTTTGAGCGAGAAGATTTTGTGGTAGAACCAGGGCAGTTTTCAGTTAGAGGAGGAATAGTTGATGTTTTTTCGTTTGCTAATGAAAACCCTTACAGAATTGAATTTTTTGGCGATGAAATTGAATCTATCAGAAGCTTTGACCCCGTTTCTCAACTAAGCATAAAAGAGCATAAAAAGATAACCATTATACCCAATGTACAAACTTCTTTTTTAGCAAAAACAAGAGAGTCATTTTTATCGTTTTTACCAAAAAACACCTTAGTTTGGATAAAAAATGTTGAGCTAATTGCAAAAAAAATTAATACTACTTTCGAAAAAGCAGTTGTTGCAAAACAACAGGTAAAAAACTCACCATTAACACACTTAAATGCAAACGATATTTACATTACCCAACAAGATTTTTTAGCCTTATTAACACAAAAAAATACCATAGAATTTGGTGCCCAATTTTATTTTAACCCCGATTTATTAATTACCTATAATTTACGTCCACAACCAAGTTTTAACAAAAATTTTGAGTTGCTTTTTAACGATTTATTGGGCAAAAAAAAAGGAGGTTTTACCAACCTTATTTTGGCAGATGGTTCAAAACAAATTGAACGATTAACAAATATTTTTGAAGATATGGGTAAAGAAATGCTCATGCAACCAATTTTATTAGCCATTCATGAAGGATTTACCGATTTAGACGAAAAAATAACTTGTTATACCGACCATCAAATATTTAATAGGTACCAACGATTTAACTTAAAAAGTAGTTATCATAAAAAAAATGAAGCCTTAACATTAAAAGAAATTCATGGTTTAAAACCAGGCGATTTTATTACACACATCGACCATGGTGTAGGAAAATTCTCTGGTCTTGAAAAAATTGATGTACAAGGAAAAATGCAAGAAACCATTAGAATTGTTTATGCCAATCACGATTTACTTTATGTTAGCATTCATTCTTTACACAAAATTTCGAAATTTGTTGGCAAAGATGGTACACCTCCCACCATCAATAAATTAGGGTCTCAACATTGGCAAAATCTTAAAAAGAAAACAAAAACAAACATTAAAAAAGTTGCCTTCGATTTAATAAAATTATACGCTCAACGCAAGGCTAAAAAAGGATTTCAGTTTACACCAGATACTTATTTACAAACCGAGTTAGAGGCTTCTTTTGTTTATGAAGATACGCCAGACCAACTAAAAGCTACACAAGATGTAAAAAAAGACATGGAAGCAAATTTTCCCATGGATAGGTTAATTTGTGGAGATGTTGGCTTCGGGAAAACTGAAATTGCTATTCGTGCTGCTTTTAAAGCTGTTGCAGATAGCAAACAAGTAGCTATTTTAGTGCCAACAACCATTTTAGCTCTTCAACACGCAAAAACATTTAAAAACCGATTGCAAGATTTTCCTTGTAAAGTAGATTATATTAATCGTTTTAAAACATCAAAACAACAAAAAGAAACCTTAGCAAAATTAGCTGCTGGCAAAATAGATATTTTAATTGGCACACACCGAATTGTTGGTAAAGATGTAAAATTTAAAGATTTAGGCTTGTTAATAGTTGATGAAGAACAAAAATTTGGGGTGTCGATAAAAGATAAACTTAAAACCCTTAAAGTAAATGTAGATACCCTTACTTTAACGGCTACCCCCATTCCAAGAACATTGCAATTTTCTTTAATGGCTGCACGCGATTTATCTAACATTAACACCCCTCCACCCAACAGGCAACCCGTTGAAACTAAACTTATTTCGTTTAATGAAGAAACTATTCGCGATGCTGTAATTTACGAAACGGCACGTGGTGGACAGGTTTTTATTGTAAATAATAGGGTAGAAAATATTCAAGAAGTTGCAGGAATGGTGCAACGTTTGTGTCCAAATGTTAGCGTTTTAATTGCCCACGGACAAATGAAAGGAGAAGAATTGGAACGAAAAATGATGGCTTTTGTAGATGGAGAATATGACGTATTGGTGGCAACTACAATTATTGAATCTGGTTTAGATATTCCAAACGCAAATACCATTATAATTAATAATGCCAACCATTTTGGCTTAAGCGATTTACATCAGATGCGTGGCAGAGTTGGGCGTTCTAATAAAAAGGCTTTTTGCTATTTATTAGCTCCACCCATGCACACCTTAACACCCGAAGCTAGAAAAAGGCTAACGGCTATTGAACAATTTTCGGATTTAGGAAGTGGGTTTCAAATTGCCATGAGAGATTTAGACATTCGTGGTGCAGGAAATTTATTAGGAGGAGAACAAAGTGGTTTTATTGCCGAAATAGGTTTCGATATGTATCAAAAAATACTACAAGAAACTATTGACGAGCTAAAAGAAACTGAATTTAAAGCTCTTTATGCCGAAGAACTAAAAAATAAAGATTTTGTTAAAGATTGTCAGTTAGAAACCGATTTAGCAATTTTAATTCCTGATAATTATGTTACAAGTATTGCTGAAAGGTTAAACATTTACCGTGCATTAGATAATATTAAAACCAATGACGAATTAAAAATGTACGAACAACAATTGATTGATAGGTTTGGCAAAATTCCTCAAGAAACCAAAGAACTGTTTAATACCATTAAATTAAGGTGGTTATCGAAAAAAATTGGTTTTGAGAAATTGCTGTTAAAACAACAAAAATTAATTGCTTATTTTATTACCAATCAAAATTCAGCCTATTATCAATCGGCAATATTTACACAACTATTAAAATTTGTTCAAGCCAATCCAACAACTTGTAAAATGAGAGAAAAAAACAACAAACTTTCGCTGGTTTTTCAAGATATAAAAACCATTAACGAAGCTATTAATCAATTAAGTGCTAT
>CAZVEW010000006.1:0-26320 GCA_964625955.1 uncultured Vicingus sp.
CCTCTTTCTCCGCCACAAACAATTAAGTCCCTTACGGTGTAAGGGACTTTTTTATTAAGTACTTTTAGGTTTATATGTTGATGCCTTAGTGGCTATATACCTTCCTCTTACATAAGCATACGCCTTTGAGAATAAGTTGATAAAATAAAAAACCGAACTAAAGTTTCTAATCTTATTTATATAATCTTTAACAAAATTTTAATTAATAACTTTTAAGAATTATATTTGCTACATGGATTCACTTGTCATAGAAGCTAAAACAAACTCACCATTAGTAAACTTTAATGCTGCAACAGGTGAACTCAAAATTATTGGCAGATCAATTCCTGAGCATCCTTTAAAATTTTACACGCCATTAGAAAATTGGATAGCGGATTTTATTAACACTACTCCAAAAAAAATTATTTTAATCATTTACCTTGATTATTTAAATACACATTCTACTGAGTGCATGTTAATTTTAATAAAAAAAATTGATGCCTATCAAAAATTAAATGCAAATGCAGATGTTTCAGTGTCTTGGAGTTTTGATGAATATGATGAAGACATGGAATCTTTAGGGCATGATTTGGCTTCAATTGTCAACATTCCATTTACCTTTAAAGAAGTTAAAGAATTATAAGATAGCTTACTGTTATTGCTTAACTATTCTTTTTACAATTTTTTTGGTAGTAGACTCAATACGCAGAAAATAAACTGACGAAGAAGCCTTAAAAAATGAGCTTATATTTATTTTATTAAAAACTCCTTCAAATACACTCCAATTGGATTGGTAAATTAGCCTACCCTCAATAGTTGTAATTTTAATTGTAACATCTTGATTACTTGCCGAATAAAAAATCACATTAAAATTATTGTTAAAAGGTTGCGGATAGATATTTAATAATTGGTCGGTACTTTTATCATTAATCGTATAATCTGAAAGTAAATAATAAGCCTTTTTAAAATCAGGAATTCCGTAACCTAAATAATTATCGGGGTTGTTGTATTGCGAAGCACTTTGTTGAATGGCATTTCTTATTTGAAAATTTGTTTTATTAGGAAATGCTTGCCATAAACAAGCCGACATCCCTGCAATTATTGGTGATGAAAAAGATGTTCCGTTATTACTACCAATGCTTCCATCGGCATTTACAACAGCCGAGTTTCTACCAATAGCTACCACATTTGGCTTTATTCGCCCATCGTAAGTTGGACCTATAGAGCTAAAAGAAGCATAACTTCCATCGTGGTTTACTGCTCCTATGCTCATAATATCTTTGGCATCAGCAGGAGCTCCTATGTACAGCCAAGGGCTTGCACCAGAATTTCCGGCACTATTTACCACTAAAATACCTTTACTTGCTGCTAAATTTGCTGCTTGTGTAATAACAGTTGTTGCACCATCCATATCAGCATAAGTATGGTTTTGGGTAGAATCGTCAAAAGTAGTGTATCCTAATGATGAGTTAATAATATCTGCTCCTACACTATCGGCAAATTCGGCACCTGCCAACCAATTATATTCTTCGCTAATGGTTTCAGAATTAGCATTTTCTGTTCGTAACAACCAAAAATTTGCTTTTGGCGATGTGCCGACCATTCCTCCTGAAGAATCGGCTGCCATGGTGGATAAAACATTTGTTCCATGCCAGTGTTTATTAAAAACACTATCGTTATTGTTTACAAAATCCCAATAGCCTAAAACACGATTTTCACGCCATAAATTAGCAAATAGATTAATAATGTTTACATTGTTAAATCCAGCATCTAAAATGGCAATGGTCATATTTTCTCCTTTAAAACCAGCATTATGTAAAAAATTACCATTCATAATTTTTATTTGGTCATCGGCTAAACCGTAATCGTATTTACTAGCCATTTCTTGCTGAAATTTATTTTGTTTTTGATGGTTTTTTAAGGCAGAGTTGCTTTCTTTTATTTTTTTTATTTGAGACACATAATAATAGTTTCTAATGGTATTAAGTATTGATGTATCATTGATTTCGACAACAATTAAATTTAACCATTTTGAAGAATATAAAAATTTGGCACCCAAATTAGTTATACTATTTTTATAATTATTATTTACAGGAAAATCGTTGGTTTTAATGGTAATATGTTGTTTTTTTCTTCTGTTTATTGCTTTGGCAGATAAAAATTCTTGGGGTTTATTAATTGTAAAAGGCGTGTTATTTTTGTCGGTAAAATAAATGGCATATTTTACTTGAGAAAAACCATGTTTAACAGTTACAAAAAGTAGAAGAAGCAGTATAAAACGCTTAGTAAGTTTAAATTGCTTAATTGTTTCCATAGCTCGATAAAGTCATTGTAACATCATAGCCTAACCACGGAGAAGATAAGTTGCTCCTTATTTTAGAAACACTTTTTTTGTAAACTAAACCAATATTAGCGGCATATTTTTCTTCAAAATATTCTTCTTGAATTAAATTGATATTATCTTTTTGTGAAATGGTTGATACAGAGTCTAAGGCATAACCGCCTATCACTTCTGGTTGATGAACAGAGGTAAATGTGTAGGTTAAATTACCTAAGTTATTTTTTGAATTTCCATTCCAAGTTTGATTTAATTTAATGGGAAATATCATTTTGATGTAACGCACATTTTCTGCTACTTTTTCGTAAGTTCTAGCAGTTATCTTACTATTCCACACATCGGTTAAAACCCAACCTAAACTATCAATAGTTTTTTTATATCGTATTATTTTAAAGGCATTATCTCCTTCTAAATCGGTATAGTTTGAGGCTAAAACTTCTTTAATCTGAAATTTTGAGGTATCGATTGTTCCTGTAAAGTCATTAAAATTAATAGAATCGACATTGTAAATAATGTATTTTCCTACTTTTAAATTGGCGTAATTATAATTAAAATTTGGTGTAGCCGTGTTCTTATCTTTTTTGCAAGAAAAAAATAAGGTTGAAATTAATATGGCAAAAATAACTTTTCGCATAGGATAAAATTACGAATTTTTAATTATCAATAAATCCACCACCAATTAAATCGTTATCATCGTAAAAAACAGCCGATTGACCTGGTGCAACTCCTTGAACATCATCATAAAATTCTATTTTTAATCGTCCATCGTTTAGTGATGTTAAAGTGCTATTACTGCCTTTGTCTTTGTATCGTATTTTACATAACACTTCCATTTGTGCTGGTAATTTATCGAATTTTATGATATTTGGATTTCGTACAAAAACTTCTTTTTTGTTTAAATCTTCTTTTGTGCCTAAAACCACTTTGTTTTCTTTGGCATTAATTTTTATTACGTAACGAGGGTCTCCAAATGCAATCACCAAGCCTTTGCGTTGTCCGATGGTATAAAAAGGGTATCCTTTATGTTTACCAATTACATTTCCTTGCATATCAACAAAATCTCCACCATCAACTTTTTGGGCTAAACCAGCTACTTTTCGTTTTAAAAATCCTCGATAATCATTATCTGGGACAAAACAAATTTCAAAACTTTCGCTTTTTTTAGCGAGTTCATCATAACCTCTATCTAAAGCCATTTTTCTAATGGCTGGTTTGGTATATTTTCCTAATGGAAACAAAGTGCGTGCTAAACTTTTTTGGGTTAAACCCCACAGTGCATACGATTGGTCTTTATTTTTGTCTAGTCCTTTAGAGATAATGTATCGTCCTTTTTCTTGCCTCACTTTGGCATAATGACCTGTTGCAATAAATTCACAACCTAATTGGTCGGCTCGTTTAAGTAATGCTTCCCATTTGATGTGTGTATTGCATAAAACACAAGGATTTGGAGTTCGTCCTGCGAGGTATTCATCAACAAAATTATCGATAATATAATCTCCAAACTCTTTTCTAATGTCTAAAATTATATGATGAAATCCCATATTAACGGCTAAAATTCTAGCATCATTAATATCGTCTAAACTGCAACAACCTGTTGTTTTCCTAGCTCCTCCAGCGGTAGCGTAATCCCATGTTTTCATGGTAATTCCAATTACTTCATAGCCTTGTTCGTGCAATAACATGGCTGCAACTGAGCTATCTATACCACCGCTCATGGCAACTAAAACCTTACCTTTTTTATTCATTTTTAGTGATTATCTTGGAGGAAATAAATCTTTAAACTCTAATACATCTTGTTTTTCTTTTGGAAGAGAATCGTTTTTAATTAAATCGTCATCTTTGTTTTTATCAATTCTAACGCCAAATTTATATTCTTCTTTTTTCTTGACAGTTCCATCGGCATTATAAAAAATCCAAAAGCCATTTCTAACGCCATGATATAGTTCTCCTTCTATTATTTTGTTTCCTTTTATATCATAGTAATATTGTTTTCCTTCTACACTTCCATTTTTATTGGTGGCTTTCATTTTTAATTGTCCATTTTTAAAATATTGATTCCAAATGCCATTTTCAAAATCTTGTAAAAATTCTTTTTCCTCTGCTAGTTTTCCGCTATCATAATAAGTTTTCCAGACACCTTCTTTTTTTCCTCCAATATAAAACTCTTGAGAAATTGTTTTTCCGTTTTTAAAATAATAAGTCCACGTGCTATCTTTTGCATGTTTTTGGTATTTCCCTGTAGCTTGAAGTTCCCCAGTTTCGTAATAAATATTGGCATACGAGGCATCTCCAACATAAGTCATTTTAACATTTAACTTGCCAGACTCGTAATAATACTTAAACAAACCATAAGGCACATCATCTTTAAACTGACCTGTATATCGGATTTTACCATTTTTGTGTTTTTTTTGCCAAGTGCCTTGTTTTTTACCTGCGGCATCAACTTGGTTAATGGCTTGCGAAAAGCCAACCAAAGTAAAAAGAACGAATATTATTGTAACTACTTTATTCATATCGAAAACAAAATTAAACAATTATTGTACCTAAACTTAAAAAAATAACGAATGATCAAGTTAATTATTTGATTGTACAAGTATTTTATCTGCATAGAAATATTTTTTAGAACACGCTTTAAATTAAAATCAAACGATTAGTTTTGTTTTTTTAAACATTAAACATGAACAAACAAATTATAGAATGTGTTCCTAATATTAGTGAAGGAAGAGATAACACAAAAATTAAAATTATTTCATCTGTTGTAGAAACAATTGAAGGTGTTAAATTGTTAGATGTTGACCCCGGAAAAGCCACCAATAGAACAGTAATTACATTTGTAGGAGAACCGCAAAAAGTAATTGATGCTGCCTTTTTACTTATTAAAAAAGCTGCCGAATTAATTGATATGAGTCAACATAAAGGAGCACACCCAAGGTTTGGTGCAACCGATGTTTGTCCGTTAGTGCCAATTTCGGGCATTACCATGGAAGAAACCGTAAAATATGCCCATCAACTAGCAAAACGAGTTGGCGATGAATTACAAATTCCTGTTTATTGTTATGAAAATGCAGCAAAAGAAGAAAAACGTAAAAATTTAGCAAATTGTCGGGCAGGAGAATACGAAGGATTAAAAGAAAAATTAACTAAACAAGACTGGAAACCCGATTTTGGCGTTGCAGCATTTAATAATAATGTTAAAAAAACAGGAGCTACGGCAATAAGTGCCAGAGATTTTTTAATTGCTTACAATGTTAATTTAAACACCACCTCTACCCGCAGAGCCAATGCTATTGCTTTCGATATTAGAGAAGCAGGACGAGGGAAAACTGAAAATGGCAAACCTAACGGCAAAAAAGTGTTGGATAAAAATGGTGTTCAAGTACGCATACCGGGAAAATTAAAAGCCGTTAAAGGTATTGGTTGGTATATTGAAGAATATGGTATTGCCCAAATTTCTTACAACCTAACAAATATCAATATTACGTCTATGCACGTTGCTTTTGATGAAAGTTGCAAAGCAGCAACTAAAAGAGGACTAAGGGTTACGGGTTCTGAATTAATAGGACTTATTCCGCTACAAGCAATGTTAGCTTGTGCTGATTATTTTTTAGCAAAACAACAACGTTCTTTAGGCTGTTCAGAAAAAGAAAAAATTAAAATTGCCATAAAATCTTTAGGATTAGATGAGCTAAAACCCTTTAATCCTAAAGAAAAAATTATTGAATATATGTTGGAAGATAACACCAACAAAAAATTAATTGATTATGATTTAAAAGATTTTGCCGATGAAACCGCTGCAGAATCTATGGCACCGGGAGGTGGTTCTATTGCCGCTTATGTTGGCACATTAGGCGTAGCTTTAGGAACTATGGTGGCTAACATATCTAGCCATAAAGCAGGGTGGGACGATAAATGGAAAGAATTTTCTGATTGGGCAGTAAAAGGGCAAGCCTATAAAACCACCTTATTAAACTTAGTAGATGAAGATACCAATGCGTTTAATAAAATTATTGCAGGATTTAGAATGCCAAAATCTACGGCAGAAGAAAAAACATTAAGACTTGAAGCAATAGAGAAAGCAACAAAATACGCCACCGAAGTACCATTTAAAGTAATGGAAACTGCTTTTAATGCTATGGAAGTAATGCAAGCCATGTTACACAAAGGCTTGCCATCTTCTTTATCTGATGCTGCTGTTGGCATTTTATGTGCAAAAACTGCTGTAACAGGTGCTTTTTTTAATGTAAAAATTAATGCAAAAGATATAAAGGATAGAGCTTTTGCTGATAATATAATTAATAAAGGAGAAGAAATTTATCAAAAAACAATTGCTATAGAACAAGAAACAATTAATTTTATAAACTCAAAAATGTAATGTTATGAAAACTATATTAGCAATATTTCTTATTGTTTTAGAGTTAAATTTAAGTGCACAACAATCTGTTAACGACATTAAACCTGACAAAGAGTACGAAAATATTTTAGTAAAAAAATTAAATTCCGATAAAAATGCTTCTGTTTTTGTGATTTGGATAAAAAAAGGGGTGAAATCTCATAAACACGTTACACACACCGAAAATTTAATGATAATAGCAGGAGAAGGAGTAATGACTGTTAGCAATAAAACCTTTAAAGTGAAAGCAGGCGATTACTTTGTTGTTCCGCCAAATACTTACCACTCCTTAAAAGTAACGTCTAAAACGCCAATGAAGGTAATTTCAGTACAATCCCCAGAATTTATTGGAAAAGATAGAATTTTTAAAGAAGGAAAAAAATAGAAAACACATGCTAGCAAAACCAATGATAGCAGCAGTTTTCGATGTAGTTATTAACAAAACCCTTTATTTATCAACAATTCGACCAAAATTACGGATTAAAACTTGTTAGTTTCTATAATTCGTCTATCTTTGTTAGCAGTTAATAGAAGAAATTTAATGTTTAACCTAAAAATTTAAAAGTATGAACAAAGCAGAATTAATCGAAGAAATGGCTGAAGAAGCAAATTTATCAAAAGTTGACGCAAAAAAAGCATTGGAAGCTTTAACAAATGCAGCAACAAAAGCACTAAAAAAAGGTGATAAAGTTGCATTAATTGGATTTGGAACTTGGTCTGTATCTAAAAGAGCAGCAAGAACTGGAAGAAACCCTCAAACAGGTGCAACTATTAACATAGCAGCTAAAAAAGTTGTTAAATTTAAAGCTGGTACAGCTTTATCTAACACAGTAAATTAATTCTTTTAAGAATTTTTATAAAAAGGCTTTCCAAAGATGGAAAGCCTTTTTTGTTTATTTATATTTCATAAAGTTTCACTTGGTAAAAACATAAAAGCACCATGGATATCAGATAAAAAATGCTCCCGAAAAATTCCAGGAGCACCGATTGGTTAGTGTGTGTTTTAAAGGTTACTATTATTCACCAAAAACACATGCTTGCATCTCACTTTATTACCAATCTTATGTTTTATACTAATTTCGTTATAGAGATGTAGTTTTAATATATTTCCATAAGTTGAAAATAAAAATTTTAGATGTATCTTTTTTGTATTAAAAAATAGGTTATCTTTAGGAAGATAATAAGATCTTATTTTTAGGTCTGATTTTTGTTGTAACTAAACTAAAAAAACATGATGAAAAAATTACCACTTTCTTTAGCAATAGTAATTGTAGCTTTTATATTTACTACAACAGCAGCAAAAGCACAAAAAATTTACAAGGTTAAATACGAATCTCAAGCAGATGTAAAAGTATATATTGTTGATTATGAATCTCAATGCGATTTAAAAGTTTACAAAGTAAAATACGAAAGCCAAGCAAAAGGCAATGGACTTTGGTATTCGGTTAAATACGAATCTCAAGCAGATAAAAAAGTTTATTTTGTGAAATACGAATCTCAGGCAGATTTAAAAATTTACTTTGTTGATTATGAATCTCAAGCAGGGTGGAAAAACAAATCAAAATCGCATTTGATGAAATTTTAATGAAATTTTTTATTTTCTCTCACCATTCTTTTTAATAAGACACTTGGTCGATAACGGTCATCACCATATTCTGCTTGTAAAAATTCTAATTGTTTTAGCACACTTTCTAAACCAATTTCATTTGCCCATGCCAATAATCCTTTAGGGTAATTTACGCCTTTGGTCATCGCTAAATCAATGTCTTCTTTGGTAGCAATGTTTAAAAATACCGCATCAACAGCTTCATTAATGAGCATTACCAATATTCTATTTAAAATTTCCTGTCCAAGTTTTTCATCTTTGTTTGGTTCAGCTTTTACTGCCTTTTCTGAATAATCATAATAACCTCTTCCTGATTTTTTTCCGTACCAACCCGCTTCTGAATGTCTTTTCTGCGTTAATGATGGTTTGTATCTTGGATCATAATAGAAAGCTGCAAAAACAGTTTCGGTTACCGTGTAATTAATATCATTACCGATGTAATCCATTAAGGTAAATGGTCCCATTCTAAACCCACCTAATTCAGTCATTGCCCAATCGATGGTAGCAAAATCGGCAATACCTTCTTCGTATATTTTTAACGCTTCTCCATAAAAAGGACGAGCAACTCTATTTACAATAAACCCTGGTGTATCTTTGGTTAGCACCGTTACTTTTTTCCAATCGTCAATTAAATTTCGAGCAGTAGTTGTTGTCGTTGATGAAGTCTGTACCGCAGGAATAATCTCTACCAAAGGCATTAATGGTGCTGGATTAAAAAAGTGAATTCCAATTACTCTTTCTGATTTATTACAAGCCGCAGCTATTGAAGCAATTGACAACGAAGAAGTGTTACTTGCTAAAATACAATCAGCACTAACAATCCCTTCTAGCTGCGTAAACACTTGTTTTTTGATGTCTAAGTTTTCGATAATTGCTTCGATAACAATGCCACAGTCTTTAAAATCATTGCTATTATTTGAGAATTTGATTCTCCCAATTATTACATTAGATGTTGCTTCATCAATTCGCTCTTTTTCGACTAATCGAGCTAATATTTTTTTCAATTTCGCTTCCGCAGATGCTAAAGCTTTTTCGTTTAAATCTACCAATACTACTTGGTGTTCTTGTGTTGCTGCAATTTGTGCAATTCCAGAACCCATTGATCCTGCTCCTAATACGCCTACAACGTAGTTGTTAGTTGTTGGTTGTTGGTTGTTGGTATCCATTATTTCGTTTTATAATAATTAATAAATCCATTCAACAATTTCTTGCAAACAGTTATCTGATTTAAAATATTAGTCAATTCTTTTTGATTGATATATTCTAAATCTAATGATATATGTATTTGTGTTTCTAATTCATATAAAGAACCTCTTGAAATATAAAAGAATTGTATTGAATCCTTTGAGTAATTTCTACCGCAGCCTTCTGCTATATTCGATGGAACAGAAACAGCACATCGCCTGATTTGAGAAATTAAACCATAATTTTCATCATTTGGAAATTTACGTGTCAATCTATAAACATCTGAAACCAATGCTTTAGCATCTTTCCAAACATTTAATGATGTATAATCTTTATAATCCATCTAACAACTATTTTCTAACAACCAAACACAAAATCATTCTCCCTTAAATTCTGGTTTACGTTTTTCTAAAAAAGCATTTACACCTTCTTTGTAATCATAGGTTTGCCCAGCTTCGGTTTGAGTTACATTTTCTAATGCTAGTTGTTCGGTTAAGGTATTGTTGTAGGTTTGGTTTAGTAATTTTTTGGTTAAACCAATTCCTTTTGTAGGCATTTTTGCTAGTTTTTTAGCTGTTTCTAAGGCAATTTCTTGTAGTTCTTCATCGGCAACAGCTTTGTAAATCATACCTAATTTCTCGGCATCAGCAGCCATCACTTTATCCCCTAGAAACATTAATGCTGTTGCTTTTTGCAACCCAATTAAACGAGGTAAATAAAAAGTGCCACCGCTATCTGGAATTAAACCAATTTTGCTAAATGCTTGTATAAAGGCAGCAGATTCACAAGCAATTGTAATATCGCAAGCCAAAGCTATATTTGCACCAGCACCAGCAGCTACTCCATTTACTCCACAAACTATTGGCTTTTCAATTTTTCTTAATCTTTCAATAATTGGGTTGTAATGTTCTTCCACAATTTTATCCAAATCTGTTCGGGTAGGATCAACTGCTTCGGCCAAATCTTGTCCAGCACAAAATGCTTTTCCTTCTCCAGTAATGTAAATAGCTCTTACTTCAGAATTCTCTTCACATTCATCTAATCGGGCTTGAAAATCAAATGCCATTTGACGAACAAAACTGTTAAATTTTTCTGGTCGGTTAAGGGTTATTATTCCGACACTATTCTCAATACTAAATTTAATGTTACTCATTATATGTTTAAGGTTAAAAGTTTGAGGTTTGAGGTTAACAACTTTGAACCTCAAACCTCGAACTTTAAATTATCATCTATTCATTTTCCATTTAGAGATACTATTTTCAGTAGCTACTACCACTTTATTTACAGCTCCTTCTTTATACAATTTAGCGGCAAACAAAGCCGCAATTTCTTCTGCTTCAGGGTTTGAATTTTGTAATTTTTCAGGGCTAAAATGTTTGTTTACAAAATGTGTGTCAAAATTTCCAGTAATAAAAGCCTCGTGTTGTATCGTAAACTTGCAAAAGGGTAAAGTCGTTTCTACTCCACTTATAATATAATCATCTATTGCCCTAATCATCCTATTTCTGGCTTCTTCTCTGTCTTTACCATGGGTAATTAATTTAGCAATCATTGGGTCGTAATAAATGGGTATTTCCATGCCTTCTTCAAAACCATCATCTACTCTAATGCCCATTCCTTCTGGTCTAACATAAGTGTTTAATGTTCCAATGTCTGGTAAAAAATTGTTCATCGGGTCTTCGGCATACACACGTACTTCAAAAGCATGCCCATTTATTTTTACATCTTCTTGTGTAAAGCTTAATTTTTCTCCTCTGGCAATGTTTATTTGCTCTTTTACTAAATCAATTCCCGTAATCATTTCTGTAACAGGGTGTTCTACTTGTAAGCGTGTGTTCATTTCTAAAAAATAAAAATCTTTATTGTTTTCTAACAAAAATTCTACTGTTCCTGCACCAACATAATTACAAGAACGAGCGACATCAACCGCACATTTCCCCATGGCTTCTCTAATTGCTGGCGTTAAAACCATAGAAGGAGCTTCTTCGATTACTTTTTGATGTCTTCGTTGTATAGAACACTCACGTTCAAACAAATACACAATGTTTCCGTGTGTATCGGCAATAATTTGTATTTCTATATGACGCGGAGAACCCACATATTTTTCGATAAAAACAGCTCCATTTCCAAACGAATTTACCGCTTCACTTACTGCTCTATCCATTTGTTCTTCAAACTCAGCTTCATTTTCTACCACTCTCATTCCTTTACCCCCACCACCAGCAGCAGCTTTAATTAAAATTGGAAAACCTATTTCTTTGGCAATGCTTTTTGCTTTAGCAATGTCTTCAATGGCTTCATCCGTTCCTGGAACCATCGGGATGTTGTAACTTTTAACCGTTGCTTTGGCTTTTAACTTATCGCCCATCAACTCCATCGCTTCTGGCGAAGGTCCAATAAAAGTAATTCCTGCTTGGGTAATTTTTCGAGTGGCATCCGCATTTTCCGATAAAAATCCATAACCTGGGTGTAATGCATCTACCTTTAAATCTTTACAAATTTGGATAATTTTATCTACTTGCAAATATGATTCACTAGATGGTGGAGGTCCAACACAAACAGCCTCATCAGCATATTTTACAAATGGAGCATTACGGTCGGCTTCCGAAAAAATTGCTACTGTTTTAATGTCCATTTCCTTGGCAGAACGCATAACACGTAACGCAATTTCGCCTCTATTAGCAATTAAAATTTTATTCATACCTAAAAAATTGAGGGGTAAAGTTAGTAATTGTAAGGGATATTTGAATTGCAATTTGTATTTTATCAAAATTAGCCTTAAAATTGTTCTTTACATAATTAAACCTTTTAGACTTCTTTAAGTCAAACCAACATAATTTTAAAAATGCAAGCATGAAAAAATTAATTATTACCCTTACAATTGGACTTCTTTTCTCTTCATTGAACAGTTTTTCTCAACACGGAGTAGGTAGCCAATGGGCTCCAGAAGTTATTTTACCTAATCCAAACAATGGGACAACCATTCGAGGTTTTTTATACAGTAACATTGCCACTTTTTCAAATAATAAACGCGTTGTATTCTTAAATAAAACAGATTCTTTAGCCGGAATTTATTATACATGGAGTTATGATGGCATAAACTGGGCTACTCCTTTGTTGTTCTCTCCTGCAAATGTGGTTGGATTACACTCTCCTAAAATTGTATCTGACAACAACAATAAATTACACATTGTGTGGTCAAGTCAACTGCCAAAAGCATTGTTTTATACGCAAATGGATTCTGCTTTAAATATTGTTATTGATAGTTCAAGAATCTCAAGTAATCCTAACTACAATTCCTATAATGGCGTTTATATTACTACCGATTTACAAAGTAGAATCCATGTAATGTGGCACGAGGGAGACATAAAAACTGATGGAGATATTACTGAAACTTTTTATTCTCGCTCTATAGATAACGGTAATACGTGGCAAGCTAAACAGCAGTTAAGTTTAAATGAAGGAAGAAAATCAGCCTTTCCTAGAGGACAATACAACGCTTATGCAGGAGATACGTTGGCTATATGTTGGAGAGACTCTGTTTCTGCACAAGATTGGGACATAAAAATGGTGCGGAGTTTTGATGGAGGAGTAACTTGGAGTAATCAACCAACTACAATTGATTCAAATACTAATTTTCAAGGCGACCCTGATTTAGTGATTGACCCTCAAGGGAGATTTCATTTGTTTTACCATGATAATCCTAACCCTCCAATGAATTCTCTTTTTGCCATAAGAGTGGTTTATGGTTATTCTGATGATTTAGGTGTAACATGGAGTCCGTCTGGCAATTTTTTTAATAACCAAGTTTCTTTAAATCAACGAAGTTATTTGGTAGAAGGAAGCAGGTATGATATTCAAAATAATATATTATGGACCTTTTGGAAGGAAGAAGACTTACCAGGGTTAAAAGGCGGTGATATGATGTGTACTTACTCTTTAGATCGAGGTGTTTCTTGGTCTGCTCCTGAATACATTACAGATCACGATTCTACCTCTATTGGTTTTAAGGCAGTAGCATTGTTGAATAATGGTGCTTTAGCAGTAAACTACGAATCGCCAAAAACTCCTAATGTGGGAGAAATGCGTGTAGTATATCGAGAACGAAATCCTATTATAACAGCTATTAAGGAACAGGGGGCTTTTTTAGCTAATATTTATCCTAACCCTGCCTCGGATAAAATTAATATCAATAATTTAATCAATAATTCCATCATTAATATTTATGATAATATTGGAAGGTTGGTAAAATCTCTTGTAACAAAAAATACAAAAGAAGTTATTTCTACAAAAGGTTTCCCTACTGGAATTTATTTCATTAAAATTAGGAACAATGATGAAATTGAAACTAAAAAATTAATTATTGAACATTATTAAGAAAATTATTAAATACCGATTTTCCGAAACGATAATTGATGCTAAACGATAAATAATAAGCAGGATTTATTGAAGCAGCATAATCGGTACTTATGGCTGTAAATTTTCTAAAGGAAGCATAACCAGCTTCAAAATACAGTTTAAAATGAGTATTGATTTTAGTATTTACACCTAGGTAGGTTTTTAGTTGTCGATAATTAATGGAATTGTCATTGTTTTTTATCACGCTACCTACCCTATAAATGGTATTGATGCCATCAAAATTTGTGGCAAGGTTAATTTTTATATTTTTTGAGGCTTTGTAAATTAACTTCACTTGTACAGGAAATACAAGGGAAGCACTTAGTTTTTTATTAAACTTTTGTCTTACGCCAAAAATGGGTAAAGGATAAATTTTTCCTTGATTAGTGGTTAAAGAAATGCCATAAAAATAAGCAAATTTTAAACTTTTAACCTTTATTTTGGCAATGTAGCCACTAAAATTTGGCATAGAACTTTTAATAATTGTAGTGCTATTTTCGGCAAAATTAATATTGGCAGCATACAACCAAATACCTTTTTTAATGCTAGCGGTTAAGGCAGTAAAACCTATATTGCCTGCGTAAATGGTAGAGAAGTTGTTGCTTTTATTGGCAGTAGGTTTAATTATATTTAAATTAGAGGTTAAAAATAGTTGACTTGCTTTTGCATCTAATTTTTTAAAACTAAAATTTTTAAGTTTTAAACCTTTTACACCAAATTTGGTTTTTAAAGGAAGCACAAATTGAGCTTTATGCTTAATAAATGTAAAGTTTGTAGAATCGTTAATTGTTGAACTTGGTATGTATTCAGTGCCTAAGGTTATACTGGGATTAAATAAAAAATCGATATTAAAAGATTGTGCTTGTGTTTTTAAAAACAAAGTAGTTATAAAAAAGATAGTAATCAGTAATTTGTTAAGCGTCATTTTGGTGTTTATTTGGCTAAATTAAGCATTGTATTATTTACAATAAATACTTAGTTTTGTATGTATTTGTATTAAAGTTGTAATGGCGTATTTTTTAGTGGCATATTTATTACTTGGGTTGGTGCTTTCGGTGTGGGCAATTTTTGATGTGCTTACAAGTGAGTTTGTCAAGACAAGTACACGATTTAGGTATTTATTAATGATATTTATTTTTCCAGCTATTGGAGCATTACTTTATTTTTGGTTAAAAAGAAAAATAAATAAAAAAGAATTTAAACCTCAATTTAACAAGTAAATAAGTTTTCCTACTTTTGGGCTTTAATGAAATTTGCTTATCCAGAATTCCTTTACGCATTATTCGCCCTAGCGATACCAATAATTATTCACTTATTTAATTTTAGGAAATTTAAGAAAGTTTATTTTTCTAATGTCCAATTTTTAAAAGAGGTTAAGCAAGAAACCCAAGCAAAATCTAAATTAAAACACCTCTTAATTTTATTGAGTAGAATTTTAGCCATTATGTTTTTGGTTTTTGCTTTTGCACAGCCATTTATTCCTGCCAATAAATCTGCCAATAAAAATAAAAATAACGAGGTAGGCATTTACATCGATAATTCTTTTAGCATGGAAAGCATGGGCAAAAAAGGTAACTTGTTAGATGAAGCGAAAACCAATGCTAAAGCAATTATAAACAGCTACAAATCGACCGATAAATTTGTATTAATTAATAATAATTTCTCGGCAGCAGACCAACGAAGTTTAACACAAGAAGAAGCCCTTGATAAAATTGATGAGATACAGATTTCGGCAAAAACAAAAATGTTATCAGCACTTTTTTCAAGAATAAAAACTGCTTTAAACAATGCTAAAAACAACAATAAATCGCTTTATCTTATTTCCGATTTTCAAAAAACAGTTACTGATTTCAAAAATATTGCCTCAGATACTTTAATCGACACCTATTTAATTAAAGTTAAAGCTAATGAACCTAATAATTTATACATTGATAGTTGTTGGTTTGAAAACCCTACACATTTACTGTTTCAACACGAACAACTTAAAGTTTTAATTAAAAACGACTCTAAAAAAATTTTAACAAATATTCCTGTTAAATTATACATTAATAAGCAAATAATGGCACCGGCAAGTGTTAGCATCAAAGCCAATGATGAAACAACTATTACCTTAAATTATCAAAATAAAACCCATGGTATTCAACAAGGAAAAATTACTATTAGAGACAATCCTGTAACCGCTGATGATGCATTTTATTTTTCTTATACCAATTCTAAAAACATCAATATTTTAACCATTAATGGCAAAGAAAACAATACAGCCATTGCTTCTATTTATCAAACAGACAGCATATTTCATTTTACTAACATTAATATTGCTCAACTCGATTATTCGCAAATAAGAAATAGTAATTTGGTTATTATTAATGATTTAGACGAGGTAAGCTCTGGTTTATCAACAAGTTTAAAAGCGTTTGTAGCTAATGGAGGAAGTTTGTTGGTGCTTCCTTCAGGCAATATTAATTTTAATAGTTATCAAGAATTTTTAAGCCTATTGTCGGTAAATTATTACACCATAAAAGATACCCTAAAAAC
The DNA here is from genome assembly GCA_964625955.1 of uncultured Vicingus sp. Classification (GTDB taxonomy): domain Bacteria; phylum Bacteroidota; class Bacteroidia; order Flavobacteriales_E; family Vicingaceae. The sequence continues at coordinate 16,432 of CAZVEW010000006.1, forward strand.
TAAGGTGAAAGAAATTAACTACAATCACGCTATTTTTAAAACTGTTTTTGATGGAAAACCTAAACACAACTTAAATTTACCTTATGTTAACCAACATTATCAAATTTCTAACTACACCACCTCATTTAAAAATAAGCTATTAACATTAAAAGATGGTAGCTCTTTTTTAAACGAATATCATGTAGCAAAAGGCAAGGTTTATTTAGCTTGTGTGGGGCTAGATAAAAAATTTAGCAATTTTGTAAATCACGCTTTATTTGTACCCATATTTTACAACATTGCCCTGTTAAGCCAAAGAACTTACCCTTTGTTTCATATTATAGGAAGTAAATCGACCATTAATATTAATAAGGTAGCAAAAGACAATATATATCATATTATTAATAATAATTTTGATGTTATTCCAAGGGTTAAAAACAAAAATAATAGCACCACCATATTTATTAATGTTGGCATAGAAAAAGCTGGCAATTATGTGCTAAAAAATAGCAATGATGTGTTGTTAGGACTATCATACAATTACAACCGCTTAGAATCTCAATTGGCTTGCTATACCAAAACAGCGCTGCAAGAGAAAATTCGTGAAAACGCAATAAATGCTAAAATATTTGTTACCACAAATAACAACATCAAATCGACATTAAATGAAATAAATTTAGGTACAAAATATTGGAAATTTTGCATTATTTTAGCCTTATTATTTTTAGCAATAGAAATACTTTTAATTAAAATCTTTAAGTAATGAATATTCTTATCAAGTCGGCAACTGTTATTGATAGCAGTGCTAAGTACAACAATAAAAAAGTTGATATTTTAATTGAAAAAGGAATAATAACGAAAATTGCAGCAAAAATTACTAATCCTAAAAAATACAAAGAAATTGTAAAAGAAAATTTACATGTTTCTGTCGGTTGGTTAGATTTAAGAGCCAATTTTTGTGATCCTGGACAGGAGTATAAAGAAGATTTTACCTTAGGATTAAAAGCGGCAGCAAAAGGTGGTTTTACCAGTGTGGTGATAATGCCAGATACCCAACCTGTTGCCGATTCGAAATCGGGCATAGCATATTTTATAAATAAAGCTAAAAATAATATTGTTGATGTTTACCCCACAGGTTGTTTGTCGCATAATTGCGAAGGAAAAGAAATAGCCGAGATGTATGATATGCACTTGGCTGGAGCAGTGGCTTTTACCGATAACAAAAAAGGAGCAGATAACCCGAGTTTATTGAATAGAGCATTGCTTTACTCAAAATCGTTTAACGGTTTAATAATGAATTTTCCAAATAATCAACTCATGTTTAATCATGGCCAAATGAATGAAGGGGTTACAAATACCCAGCTTGGCTTAAAAGGTATTCCTGCTTTAGCAGAAGAATTAGGCGTAAATCAAGCTATTTTTTTAGCCGAGTATTGCGATGTAAAAATTCACTTAACCAATATAAGCACTAAAAAATCGGTCGAACTGATTAAAAAAGCAAAAGCCAGTGGTTTAAAAATTACTGCCGATGTAAATTCTTATCACTTATTGTTAGATGAAACTAAATTAGAAAGCTTTGATAGTAACTTTAAAGTGCTTCCGCCTTTAAGAACCAAAGCAGACATAAACGCTTTAATAAAAGGCTTAAAAGAAGGAACAATAGATGCCATTTGCTCCGACCACACCCCAGAAGACATAGAAACTAAACAATGCGAATTTGACAAGGCTTCTTTTGGCATTATTAATTTACAAACTTCTTTTGCTGCTGCTAATACAGCCCTCAAAAGTAAGCTAGGGTTACCTCAAATTATCCAAACAATAACAACTAATCCCAGAAATATTTTAAAACTTAAACAACCTTCAATTAAAGAAGGAGAATTAGCCAACTTAACATTATTTAATCCAACTTTAAAATGGGAGATGTCTGTAAACGAGATACTGTCTAAATCAATAAATACTCCTTTTATTGGTACAACACTAACAGGTAAGCCATTTGGAATTATTAACAATAAGCAAGTTCTTATTTAAGAATCCAACAATAAAATAAAACAATATTTTCTTATTTGTAGCTATTGCTTAATTTTATAGCAGAAACTAACCAATTAAATATGCTATTATGAAACTATCGTCAAAGTACTTATTATTAAGTATAGCTGTTTTTTTTACCATTAATAGTTATGCACAATCAACCAATTTATGGCATAAAGTAAACAAGAAAGACTTACAAACACTAGAAAAAGTAAAAAGAAATGTAACGCCACAAACAGCTCAATATTACAAGTTAAACTTAGCTCAACTTAAAACTATTTTGCAAAATGCACCCGTTCGTTATGCAACAAGCACACCTAATAAATTAGTAGTTAGTTTTCCTAATGCCGATGGTACTTTAGAAAAATTTCATGTAATGGAATCATCAATAATGGCACCCACATTGGCAGCAAAATACCCGATGATAAAAACCTATGTTGCTCAAGGAATTGATGACCCAACAGCCTACATGAGGTTTAGTGTTACCCAATTTGGCTTACATACCATGACATTATCTGGCAAAAGGAATCCAAATTTTATTGATACTTACACCAAAGACTTAAATTACTACATCGTTTACAACAAAAAATCATTAGGCATAGACCCACACCCTTTTGTATGTTTAACTCCTGAAGATGTTAATTTACCCACACTTAAAAAAGATAAAATAGTGCATAATAAAGCCACCGATGATCAAAAAATGAGAACTTTCCGCTTAGCACAAACTTGTACTGCCGAATATGGCAATATTTTTGCCGTAAATGCAGGAACAGAAGTTGCCGATATTTTAGCCCAAATAAACATTACTATTAATAGGGTAAACTCGGTTTATGAAGTAGATTTAGGTATTACCCTGCAATTAATTGCTAACGAAACTGCTTTAATATTTTGGGGTAACACAAGCACAGATCCTTGGAATGGAGAATGGAATACAGCAACTCAAAACTTTTTAAATACCACTTTAGCAAATACCGATTACGATATAGGGCATAACTTTAATACTGCTGGAGGAGGAAATGCTGGTTGCATAGGTTGTGTTTGTGTAAATGGTCAAAAAGGTAGTGGAATGACAGGCAGGGCAAATCCTACAGGAGACCCTTTTGATATTGATTATGTAGCTCACGAGATGGGACATCAATTTGGTGGGTACCATACCATGAATACTTGTAGTAGAAGTGGTAGCGGACAAACAGAGGTAGAACCTGCTAGTGGAAGTTCTGTAATGGGTTATGCTGGAATTTGCCCATCAAATGTACAAAGCAATAGCGATGCCCATTTTAACTATGTAAACGTAAGAGATATCTCTGCCAACATTAAGCCCGGAGGAACCAGTACTTGTGCTGCCATAACCACCATCACCAATAACCCTCCAACCGCTAATGCAGGAGCAGATTACACCATTCCTAAAAGCACAGCTTTTGTTTTAGAAGGATCTGCTACCGATGCAGATGGCATGGCTTCTTTAACTTATGAATGGTCGGAAAATGACCCTGCTCAATCTCCCGGAAATGCTGCACCACAATCAACTTATACTGTTGGGCCAATGTACAGAGCAAAAATGCCTATTACTTCACCTAATAGATATATGCCTAGATTACAAGATGTTATTGCTGGCAATCTTACACCCACTTGGGAGGTAACACCCTCTGTAGGAAGATTGTTAAACTTCTCTTTTATGGTGCGAGATAACGACATTCAAGGAGGTCAAACTGCTGATGATTTAATGCAAGTAATTGTTGATGGAAACTCAGGTCCTTTTACTGTAACCTCACAAACAACAAATGTTACCTGGAATGAAGGAGCAACCGTAGCTATAACTTGGAATGTTGCTAATACAACAACCTCTCCTGTAAACACAGCAAATGTTGATATATTCTTATCTTTAGATGGCGGGTTAACTTATCCGATAACATTAGCAACAGGTATTCCTAATAATGGAAATGCAAATATTACTGTTCCAACAGGAAGTGCTACAACAACAGCAAGAATTATGGTTAGAGGTGCTGGAAATATCTTTTATGCCCTTAACTCCTCAAACTTTACAATTTCAGCTTCAGAATTTGTTTTAAGTTTCTCTCCAACAGCCACCAATTCTGATGTTTGTGCACCAGGCACAGCAACGTACAATTTTACTTACAATACCTTCTTAGGATTTAATCAAGTAACTACTTTCTCTGCAACAGGCAACCCAACAGGAACGACAGTAAGTTTTAACCCAACTACAGCACAAACTAATGGAACACCTGTAACCATTACTATCTCAGGAATTACAGCAGCTATGGTTGGTAATTACAATCTTACCATAACAGGAACAGCTCCATCTCCTTTAGTAACAAAAAATACAATAGTTACTTTAAATGTATTTAACACCACCTTTAATCCAATAACATTATCATCACCAGCCAATAATACAGTAAATATTTTAGGTCCTTACGTGTTTAATTGGGTAGCCGATGCAAATGCTACAAGTTATGATATTGATATTGATACCAATGCTGCCTTTACCACTATTGTAGATAATGCTGTTGGCCTTACCACAAATACTTACACATCTACCACTTTAGCCTCTAACACGACCTATTATTGGAGGGTTAAACCTAACAATCAATGTGGTAGTGGAAGTTTTTCTTCTCCGTTTTCATTTTCTTCTAGTAATTGTGCTACTTACAACAGTATAAATGTGCCTGTTGCTATTTCTGCAAGTGGTACACCAACCATTACCTCAACAATAAATGTACCTGTAACAGGTGTAATTAATAATGTTAAAGTAGTTAATTTAGCAGGAACTCATTCTTGGATAAACGACTTAACAGTTACCTTAACAAGCCCACAAGGAACTAATGTTATTTTGTGGGATCAAATATGTAATAATGAAAACGATTTTAATGTTAATTTTGATGATGCAGCAACATTAACAACCCTTCCTTGTCCACCAATTGGCGGAGGAACATACCAACCACAAGGTTCTTTAGCATCTTTAATAGGAGAAAATGCCAATGGCACTTGGACCTTAACCATCGTTGATAATGCTAATGCAGATGGTGGTTCCTTAAATAGCTGGGGATTAGATATTTGTATTAACTCTACAGTAACAGGTATTTCTTTATTAGACGAATTAAATAAAGTTTTATTATATCCAAACCCAGTAAATAACATACTTACAGTAGATTTGCCAAACACATCGGCTGTTAAACAATTAATTTTAACAGATGTTAGTGGTAGAACTGTTTATCAGTTAGATAAAATCAGCAGTAATAAGCTCCAAATAAATCTTACTAACTTTAGTAATGGACTTTACCTATTAAAACTAAAAAGTGCTACAACCTCTAAAATCTTTAAAGTTATAAAAGATTAATAAACGTAGGTTTTTTTATATAACAAAATATAAATAGAAACGTATATTATAGAGTGGCATAAACTTTGCACTTAATTATTTGCCTAAACTCTAACTTATGAAAACAAAGAAGATAATATTTGGACTATTACTTGTAGGTTTATTCTCTGCTTTCAACCCAAACACAAAAAAATTACTTATACAAGAAAATACAGATGTAAGTATTAGAAATATTAATAATCATGCTTATACAGCAGGAGAAAAATTAGAATACCGTTTACACTATGGCGTAATTAGTGCAGGAACTGCAAAGCTAGAAGTGAATAAAATAGATAAAAAAATTGCAGGCAGAGATATTTATCATATCGTTGGCACAGGAAAATCTAAAGGTGCATTCGATTGGTTTTTTAAGGTGAGAGACCGTTACGAAACATTTATGGATATAAATGGTGCATTTCCATGGGCTTTTGTACGAAATGTTAACGAAGGTGGTTATAAAATTAAACAACAATATAAATTTTTTCAAAGTAAAAATAAGATTGACAATGGAAAAGGAAAAACTTTTGATGCTCCAGCTGGCATACAAGATATGTTGTCTTCATTTTATTATGCTAGAACAATAGATTATACAAATGCTAAAGATGGCGAAATATTTACCATTTGGTCTTTTGTTGATGATAAAATTTGGCCACTAAAAATTAGATTTAAAGGCAGAGAAATAATAAAAGTAAGTGGCAAAAAATACAGAGCAATGAAATTTCACCCTGTTATTCAAACAGGTAGGCTGTTTAAGCATGAAGAAGATGTTACCGTTTGGATTTCCGATGATGCCAATAAAATTCCGCTTTTGGCAGAAGGTAAAGTGATGGTTGGTGCTGTAAAAATGGAATTAACAAAAGCAACAGGTTTAGCCAACCCTTCAGCCATTGTAAAATAAACATTTTACTGTTAAAAAGATTAATAAAAATAAGGTATTGATACACATCAGCACCTTATTTTTATCGCTTCATGAAAAAATCAAAATTTCTTTTAATATTATCGATAAGCATTAGTATAATTTTTATCACCTATTATCTTTCTAAACCAGCAACAACCCCTATAGCAAAACAAACAATATCCGTAAAAGACAGCATTAATACTCCTATTCTTGTTTACGGATTAAACTTAAATTCATTTGTGGTTTATAAAAGCAAAATAAAAGCCAATGAGTTTTTGGCAAATATTTTGTTAAAATACCATGTACCCTATGCTGTAATAGATAAATTAGCAAAAAAATCAAAAAAAATATTTGATGTAAGAAAAATAGCTGAGGGTAAGAAATATACAATTTTACTCGCAAAAGATTCAACCAAAAAGACACAATATTTTATATATGAACCTAACGCCATTGATTATGTTGTGTTTGATTTACGTGATACCATTGCTATTTACAAGGGTAAAAAGAAAGTAACAACCAAAATAAAAACGGCTGCAGGAATTATTATCTCATCACTTTACCAAACCTTAGATGAGGCAAATATTAGCCCTGTTTTGGCAATAAAAATGGCTAATGTTTATGCTTGGACAATAGATTTTTATCGCCTTCAACAAAACGATTGGTTTAAAGTTATTTACCAAGAAAAATTTGTTGATGGAAAATCTATTGGCATTGGAAAAATTTTGGCAGCAAATTTTAATCATTATAATAAAGATTATTTTGCTTGCTATTTTGTACAAGATAGTATTGGAGATTATTTCGATACTAAAGCCAATAGCTTACGAAGGGCCTTTTTAAAATCTCCTTTAAAATTTGGGAGGTTAACCTCTGGTTATACCATGAAAAGATTTCACCCCATACAAAAAAGAATGAAAGCACATTTAGGAACAGATTATGCAGCACCAACAGGAACTCCAATTATGGCAACAGGTGATGGTGTTGTGATAGCATCAACATTTTCAAAATATAATGGAAACTTTGTAAAAATAAGACATAACAGTACCTATACAACACAATATTTACACATGAGTAAAAGAGCAGTTAAAGTTGGAGAGCATGTTGCACAAAGCGATATTATTGGTTATGTAGGAAGTACAGGTTTAGCAACAGGCCCTCACGTGTGTTATCGCTTTTGGAAAAATGGACGGCAAGTAAATTCTTTAAAAGAAGATTTTCCTCCATCAAAACCTGTAAAAAATCAAAATTTAGCAAAGTTTAAAAAACAGCTAAAGAAATACCAGACACAACTTAGTAAGAGTTAATTTATAAAGTAATTATTTATTGTTAAACTATCTTAACTTTGGGTTATTATGATGTCTTCCTTTATCTCTTATTGCTTTTTTCTCTAAACTTTTTTCTAAAGCATCGGTTAAATTTACACCTGTTTGATTAGCCAAACAAATTAGTACAAATAAAACATCAGCCAATTCTTCACTTAAAACTTTAGTTTTATCGCTTTCTTTTTCCGATTGTTCTCCATACCTACGAGCAATAATTCGGGCAACTTCACCAACTTCTTCTGTTAAAATTGCCATATTGGTTAACTCATTAAAATAACGAACCCCATTTTCTTTAATCCATTTATCAACAATTTCTTGAGATTGCTTAATTGTCATAATTTTGTGTTTTAATGTTAAAGGTATAAGAATTCTTCGAATAAAGATTGTTTTTAATAAATTTGAAGATATTAATTACTTCTTATGGAAAATAAAAATAGTTCGATAAAAATTGTAAATAAAATGCTCGAAAATGACGCATTTACAAAATGGTTAGGAATAGAGGTAATAGCAGTAAAAAAAGGTTATTGTAAATTACAGATGCAAGTTAGCGATAACATGCTAAATGGATTTAAAATTGCTCATGGCGGCATAACTTATAGTCTAGCAGATAGTGCTTTGGCATTTGCTTCCAACACGCATGGCAGAAAAAGTATTTCGGTAGAAACCTCAATATCACACACAAAACCTTGCCTTTTGGGAGATGTTATAACAGCAATCGCCATAGAAAAATCGTTAACCAATAAAATTGCTATTTACGAAATAACCATCACTAACAAAAAAAAGGAAATGGTTGCATTATTTAAAGGCACAGTTTATCGTACAAGTAAAAATTGGTTTTAATTTTACATTTTTACTACCTTTGGTAAATACTGTATTTACAATATTGCATAAATATTTATTAAAGAATTATATAAAACAAAATAAATGAAAGAAGCTTATATAATAGATGCTATTAGAACACCAATAGGAAATTTTGGAGGCACTTTGTCGGCAATTAGAACGGATAATTTAGGTGCTTTAGTTATTAAAGAATTAATAAAAAGAAACCCTAATTTAAATTTAGATGAAGTAGAAGATGTTATTTTTGGCTGTGCCAATCAGGCAGGTGAAGACAACAGAAATGTAGCCCGAATGTGTGGTTTATTGGCAGGTTTACCATGGCAAGTTGGTGGAGAAACTGTAAATCGTTTGTGTGCATCAGGAATGGCAGCCACTATAAATGCTTCGAGAGCAATAAAATTAGGAGATGGAGCCATTTATATAGCAGGAGGTTTGGAGAGTATGTCGCGAGCACCTTACGTAATATCTAAATCGGCACGACCCTTTGGAACAGATTCAAAGATGTATGATTCTAGTTTCGGATGGCGATTTATTAACCCTAAAATGGATAAATTATACGGCACAGAAGGCATGGGGAAAACTGCTGAAAATTTAGTTGAAATGTATAATATAAGCAGAGAAGACCAAGATAAATTTGCTTATTGGAGTCAAATGAAAGCTACTGAAGCCCAAAAAAATGGAAGATTAGCAGCAGAAATTGTTGCAGTAGAAATTCCACAAAGAAAAAAAGATGCTATTATTTTTGATAAAGATGAATTTATAAAGCCAACTAGCTCATTAGAGGTGTTGGGAAAACTAAGAGCAGCATTTAAAAAAGAAGGAGGAAGTGTTACCGCAGGTAACTCTTCTGGTTTAAATGATGGTGCTGCCGCACTTTTAATTGCTTCAGAAGATGCAGCAAAAAGAAATAATTTAACCCCAATGGTTAGAATTGTTGCTACCGCAATAGCTGGTGTTGAACCTCGAATTATGGGTATAGGCCCTGTTTTTGCCTCTGAAAAAGCTTTAAAAAGAGCAGGGCTAACCTTAAACGATATGGATATTATTGAATTAAATGAAGCTTTTGCGGCACAAAGTTTAGCATGTACTCGTAAAATGAGCATCGCTGATAACGACCCCAGAATAAATCCAAATGGAGGTGCAATTGCACTAGGTCACCCCTTAGGCATGTCGGGAGCTAGAATATTGCAAACAGCAGCCATTGAATTACAAAAAACGAATAAAAAATATGCCCTTGTTACCTTATGTATAGGCGTTGGACAAGGTTATGCAACAATTTTAGAAAGGGTTTAATGCTTAAATATTACTAATGAGAAGGTGGACACTATCAACCCATTAAAATTCTTTTACAACTAACAACTAACAACTGATGACTAACAACTAACAACTGATGACTGACAACTAACAACTGATGACTGACAACTAACAACTGATTACTAACAACTAAATGAT
>CAZVEW010000006.1:26420-35694 GCA_964625955.1 uncultured Vicingus sp.
ACAACTAACAACTGATGACTGACAACTAACAACTGATTACTAACAACTAAATGATAGATTCAGAACAAGAAAAAAAAGAAATATTACAGGCCTATAGAGGTCTGCTAAGGTCTGCTAAGCATGCTAAAAAAGATGCTGCAACAAAAAAAAGAATACGAAAAGCATTTGAGGTTGCCGCAGAAGCCCATAAAAATGATAGAAGAAAATCAGGTGAAGCTTATATTTTTCATCCTATTGCTGTTGCTCGGATTTGTGCCGAAGAAATTGGTTTGGGGGCAACTTCAATAATTTGTGCCTTATTACATGATACTGTTGAAGATACAGATATTACATTAAAAAATATTGAAACTATTTTTGGTAAAAAAGAAGCCCTAATTATAGACGGATTAACCAAGATTTCTGGGGTTGTAGATTATAATATATCGCTACAAGCCGAAAATTTTAGAAAAATATTACTAACACTTTCTAAAGACGTTAGAGTAATTTTAATAAAAATAGCTGATAGACTTCATAACATGAGGACTATTGGTGCAATGCGTAGAGATAAACAGTTAAAAATTGCTTCAGAAACTTTATTTTTATATGCACCATTGGCACACCGTTTAGGACTGCACACCATTAAATCTGAATTAGAAGATTTATCCTTGAGATGCCAAGAACCCGAGAAATTTGCCGAAATAGAATCTAAACTCAAAAAAACACAAGAAGTAAGAAAAAGATTTATTAGAAAATTTTCATCTCCTATAAAAAAAGTTTTAGAAGAAAAGGGCTTTATTTTTGAGATAAAAGGTCGCCCAAAATCTATTTATTCGATATGGAATAAGATGAATAAAAAAAATATTCCGTTTAAAGAGGTTTACGATTTATTTGCGATTAGAATTATTATAGATTCAGTAGAAGAAAGCAATGAAAAGTCAGATTGTTGGCAAGTTTACTCCGTAGTAACGGATTATTATCAACCAAATATAGATAGATTGAGGGACTGGATTTCTGTACCAAAGGCAAATGGTTATGAATCCCTTCATACAACAGTAATGAGCCCTACAGGTAAATGGGTAGAAGTACAAATAAGAACAAAACGTATGGATGATATTGCTGAAAAAGGTTTTGCAGCTCATTGGAAATACAAAGAGGGAAGCTCAGAAAGTCATTTTGATGTTTGGATAAATAAAATTAGAGAATTAATAGAAAATAGCGAATCTAATGCATTAGATTTAATAGATGACTTTAAATTAAATCTTTTTTCAGATGAGATTTATGTTTTTACTCCTCACGGTGAAATGAAAAGTTTACCTTATGGAGCAACAGCATTAGATTTTGCTTTTGAAATTCACACACAAATAGGGGAAAGATGCTTAGGAGCAAAAGTTAATAATAAATTAGTTCCATTAAGCCATCATTTAAATAGTGGAGATCAAGTTGAGATATTAACATCTAATAAGCAAAGACCAAAAGAAGATTGGTTAACTTTTGTTCAAACTCATAAAGCAAAATCAAGGATAAAGTCATCACTAAAAGATGAAAAAAGAGAGATTGCAGCAGGAGGAAAATTATTATTAGATAAAGAATTTAAGAAGCTTAAGATATCATACCAAAATATAAGCTTAAAAGAATTACAAATCTATTTTAAAGTTCCATCAGAATTAGAACTATTTTATTTAATTGCAAAAGAGAAAATAGACTTATCCCATCTTAAAAAATTCGAGATAAGAAAAGGTGTTCTTCGCCCTAAACGAACAATCCAAAAAAGAGTTAGAAACTACTTTGGCAATAGAAAACCTAATAAGGAAACTCCAAAAAAAGAAATTTTAGTTATTGGTGATAACATGGAAAAGTTAGATTACAAGTTAGCTAATTGTTGTAATCCAATTCCAGGAGATGAAGTTTATGGCTTTATAACGGTTACTGAAGGAATAAAAATACATAAAACTAAATGTCCAAATACAGTACAATTAATGTCTAATTATGCCTATAGAGTTATTAAAGCACGATGGATAGATGAACAAAAAATAGCATTTTTATCTAAAATAAAAATTATAGGTATTGATGAAATAGGTATTGTGAACAACATAACACAAATAATCTCTAATCAATTAAATGTAAACATGAGTTCAATTAAGTTTGAGAGTCAAGATGGTATTTTTACAGGAACAGTAATGGTATTTGTAAAAGACACTACACATTTAACAAATTTAATTAATAACTTGAAAAAAGTTAAAGGAGTCAAAAAAATTGAAAGAATAAATAATTAAGAGAAGAAAATAAACTTGTTTAAATAATTTTTCAACAAAGCATTAACATTTGATTAAATTAAATGTTAAATACATAAATTTACTGTTTAATAAGTTATATGAGTTTAACTAGCGACCTTCAAACAAAGGTTAAAAATATTTTTACGTCTTACTTAGAAGACAATGGTCATCGAAAAACACCTGAACGATACGCTATACTTCATGAGATATATTCTAGTGATGACCATTTTGACGTAGAAGGACTGTATATTTCGATGAAAAATAAAAAATATCGAGTAAGCAGAGCTACTTTATATAATACTATCGAATTACTATTGTCGGCAAATTTAGTTACCAAGCATCAATTTGGTAGTAGCATGGCTCAGTTTGAAAAATCTTATGGTTCAAAACAACACGACCATATTATTCTAAGTAATGGCGATGTTATTGAATTCTGTGACCCTCGAATACAAAATATTAAAGCAACCATAGAAGAAATGTTTAACGTAAAAATTTTACATCATTCATTAAACTTCTATGGCATAAAAAAAGAAGATTTAAAGTAATGAGTTTTACATATAAAATAAAAAAAGAAGAAAATTTATTAAATATTTCATTAGTCGGAAGTTTAATAAATAAACAACAAGTAGAAATTTTGCTTGATGATTTAACATTTGAATTAAGTCAAAAAAGCATTAAAGTTGTAATAAATCTTTCTAAAATGGAATACATGAACAGTACTGGGTTAAATATATTAATTAATATTCTTACCCTTACAAGAAACAAGGGTGGAGAGGTTGTATTGGCAAATATACCAGCACGAATTAATAAATTGTTAGTTATTACAAAGTTAGATAGCGTTTTTGAAATTAAAGATTCAATAGCAAATGCGAAAAAGAAATTACTACAATAATTAGCAACAAATAAAAATAAATTTAACGTAAATAAAAAAATAGATGAAAGTAGATGTGTTATTAGGTCTCCAATGGGGAGACGAAGGAAAAGGTAAAATTGTTGATGTTTTAACACCTAAATATAATATTATTGGAAGATTCCAAGGAGGACCAAATGCTGGTCATACACTTGAATTTGATGGAATAAAACACGTTTTGCATACCATACCTTCTGGTATATTTCATAAAGAAGTAGAAAATGTGGTTGGTAACGGTGTGGTTATCGACCCTGTTACACTTAAAAAAGAAATTGATGCTTTAACTAAAATGGGTGTTGATGTTAACAAGAAACTTTTTATATCAAAAAAGGCACATTTAATTTTGCCTACCCATCGTTTGTTAGATGCTGCTTCAGAAAAAGCGAAAGGAAAAGAAAAAATTGGTTCTACTTTAAAAGGAATCGGTCCAACTTATATGGATAAAACAGGCAGAAATGGCTTGCGTGTTGGTGATTTATTTTTACCCGATTTTGAGCAACGGTATCAAAAATTGGTTCAAAAGCATAAACAACTATTAAAGTTCCACAATTTTGAATACAATTTAAAAGAATTAGAAAATGATTTTTTTATAGGACTTAACTTAATTAAATCGTTAACAGTAATTGATAGTGAGCACTTTATTAATGATGCCATAAAAAAAGGAAAATCAATTTTAGCAGAAGGAGCTCAAGGCACTATGCTTGATGTTGATTTTGGTTCCTATCCTTTTGTTACTTCATCTAACACAACTTCGGCAGGAACTTGCACAGGTTTAGGTGTTGCACCAAAAAATATTGGAGAAGTTTTTGGTATTTTTAAAGCCTACTGCACAAGGGTTGGAAGTGGTCCTTTTCCAACTGAGCTATTTGATAAAACTGGAGAAGAATTACGAAAAGCAGGGCATGAATTTGGTGCTACTACAGGGCGTCCACGAAGATGCGGCTGGATAGATTTACCCGCTTTAAAATATGCTATTATGATTAACGGGGCTACTCAGTTAATTATGATGAAAGCAGATGTGTTAGATGGTTTTGATACAATAAAAGTTTGCACTCATTATGATATAGCGGGAGAAATAATTGATTATATGCCTTATGACATTGTATCTACTGATGTAAAGCCGATTTATAAGGAAATTAAAGGGTGGAAAACGGATTTAACCAAGCTTTCTGTAATTGATGAAATTCCAACGGAATTAAATGATTATGTTGCATACTTAGAGCAAGAATTAAACGTTCCTATTACAATTGTTTCTGTTGGTCCTGATAGAAACCAAACCCTTTTAAGAGAAAGCGTATTAGTTTAAAGTTTGAGTATTAGAAAATTAAAAATTAATCAATTACATTTTTTCCTGATAGGAGAATTAAAGGAATTGTTTTGTGTTTTTATGTTTTTGATTTCTATTGTCGCTACAGCTCAAAAAACTTCTCAGATAAAAATTCTTAATGCTAATTCTTTAGAGTTTGATGAAACAACTGGTGTGAAAGCCAAAAAGTTAATTGGTGATGTTGTGTTGCAACACGAAAATGCTTTAATGTATTGCGATAGTGCTTACATGTTTTCTGGGTCTAATACCTTAGAAGCTTATAGTAATGTTAGAATAACTCAGGGAGATTCTTTGCAGCTATTTAGCGATTCTTTAAAGTACGATGGAAATTCTAGAATAGCTTTATTAAGGGGGAATATAAGGTTACTTAATAATGATGTTGAGCTAACTACTAAGTATTTAGATTTTGATAGGAATAAAAATATAGCTTATTATTTTAATGGCGGAACAATGGTTAGTCATGAAAGAAAAGATACTTTAACATCAAAAAAAGGTTATTATTTTACGCAAGAGCAATCATTTTTTTTTAAGGGTAATGTTGTTTTAAAGGATCCAAAATATACTGTGGTTGCCGATACGTTAAGATTTAATTCTAAGTCAGAGGTCGTTTATTTTTTAGGTCCGACAACTATTACAAGTGCCGATAATTTTATTTATACTGAAAACGGTTGGTATGATACAAAAAAGAACGTGTCTCAGTTTTATAAAAATTCGTATTTGTATTCTGATAAAAAGATGGTCAAGGGGGATACCCTTTATTATGAAAGAGAAAATGGTTTTGGCATAATTACTTGCAACGCTTCAATTACCGATACTGCCGAAAATATTGTTATAAAAGGAGATGTTGTCCATTTATATGAGAAAAAAGATAGTGTAATGGTAACTAATCAGGCCTTATTAATGCAATTATTTAAAGATGATACGCTATATCTTCATGCAGATACATTTAAACTATCTAGTCAATTTATTAAAAAAAGGCTTGTTGTAAAAGACTCTCTATTGGATACTAAAAACGATAGTTTATACATAGATACTTTAAGAACATTGTTTGCTTATAATCATGTTAAATTTTACAAAAAAGATATGCAAGGAAAGGCTGATTCTGTGGTGTATAACTTTGCTGATTCAACGGTAAAGTTTTATAATAGCCCTGTTATTTGGTCTAAAGAAAATCAGTTAACAGCTACTTTCATTTATCTTTTAATGAAAAAAGGGGATATACACTCTATTTATTTAAGAGATAGAGCTTTTATAATTTCTAAAGCGGATAGCTTGTTGGAAAATTATAATCAGATAAAAGGTAAAAATATGGTGGGTTATTTTAAAGATAAAAAACTTAAGAGAATAAATGTAAAAGAGAACACAGAAACAATATATTATTCTAAAGATGATGACGGTAAGTATATTGGTGTAAATAAAGCACAAGGAAATAACATGCTAATTTTTCTTGATAGTAACAGGATAAGTTCTATTACTTTTATTAAAGACCCAGAAGGTATTTTGTATCCTTTAAATGAGCCTTCTCCTAAAGATTTAATTTTAAAAGGTTTTAATTGGCGAATTGATGAAAAACCCAAAGATTTCTTTGATATTTTCAGCTATTAATATTGTATTTATTTGATTATTAATAGTTTAAGTGTTGATTTTATATAACACTAATCAAAAAAAAAGAACTTCTCGAAAGTTTTCAGCTTTCGAGAAATTCAAATGCAAAGCCTTTGGATAGCTTTAAAACTTTCAAAGGAATTTTTTACTGAATATTTTTCTCTCGGGTATTTTTAAAGATAAACTTACCATCGCGTTCGTCAAGTAAAATTTTAGTGTCGGCTGTTATTGTGCCAGCTAAAATTTCTTTAGAAAGTTCGTTCATCACATTTCTTTGAATTACTCGTTTTACAGGTCTTGCTCCAAATTGAGGGTCGTAACCTAAAGTGGCTATTTTATCTACCGCTTTATCAGTATAAACCAATTCAATGTCATTTTTGGTTAATAATTGAGCCAATCCATTAAGTTGAATTTTAACAATCTGATGGATGTCGTTTTTACTTAAAGGAGTAAACATAATGGTTTCGTCAATTCTGTTTAGCAACTCGGGGCGAATGGTTTTCTTCAACAATCCAAAAACTTCTAATTTGGTTTTTTCAATTATCTTATCGTTATTTTTATCGCTTAAGTTTTCAAAATTTTCTTGAATAATGGTAGCTCCAAGGTTAGAAGTCATGATAATAATGGTATTTTTAAAATTAACCATTCGTCCTTTGTTATCGGTTAATCGTCCATCATCTAACACTTGCAATAAAATATTAAAAACATCGGGGTGAGCTTTTTCAATTTCGTCTAACAAAATAACGGAATAAGGTTTTCTACGCACCGCTTCGGTTAATTGTCCGCCCTCATCGTAACCAACATATCCTGGAGGTGCTCCTAATAATCGAGAAACGGTGTGTTTTTCTTGGTATTCGCTCATGTCAATTCTTGTTAAGGAGTTTTCATCATTAAACAAAAAGTTGCTTAAAGCTTTGGCTAATTCGGTTTTTCCAACACCTGTCGTTCCTAAAAATATAAAAGAGCCAATAGGTCGTTTTTCGTCTTGTAAACCAGCCCTACTTCTTCTAACAGCATCTGCCACAGCGGTAATAGCTTCCTCTTGACCAACAACTCTTTTATGTAATTCATCTTCCAATCGAAGTAATTTTTCTCGTTCACTTTCAATCATTTTGGTAACAGGAATACCCGTCCATTTGGCAATTACTTCTGCAATTTCTTCTATGGTAACCTCTTCTTTAATCATTTTAGAAGAAGACTGCATTTCGGCTAATTTCTTTTTAAAATCTTCTAACTTATTTTCTGCTTCTTTGGTTTTTCCGTAACGTATTTCGGCTACCTTACCAAAATCGCCATCTCTTTCGGCTTGTTCGGCTTCAAATTTTAGGTTTTCAATTTCTTCTTTGGCTTTTTGAATGCCTTCTACAATATTTTTTTCGGCTTGCCATTTGGCAGTTAAACTATTTTTTTCTTCATTTAAATTTGCCAACTCCTCTTTAATTTTAGCAAGTTTTTTATGGTCTTTTTCTCGTTTTATGGCTTCACGTTCAATCTCTAGCTGCATAATTTTTCGTTCAACTTCATCTAACACTTCTGGTTTAGAGTTAATTTCCATACGTAATTTTGAAGCAGCTTCATCAATTAAATCAATGGCCTTGTCAGGTAAAAAACGATCAGAAATATACCTTTGAGATAGCTCAACAGCAGCAATAATGGCACTATCGGTAATTTGCACTTTATGGTGGTTTTCGTATTTTTCTTTAATTCCTCTTAATATAGAAATGGCATCTTCTGTGCTAGGTTCGTTAATCATTACTTTTTGAAAACGTCTTTCTAAGGCTTTGTCTTTTTCAAAATATTTTTGATATTCGTTAAGCGTTGTTGCTCCAATGGCTTTTAATTCGCCTCTTGCCAAAGCAGGTTTTAAAATATTGGCAGCATCCATTGCACCATCTCCACCACCAGCACCAACAAGCGTGTGTATTTCATCAATAAACAAAACAATATCGCCTTCGGCACTAATTACCTCTTTTACTACTGCTTTTAGTCGTTCTTCAAATTCGCCTTTGTATTTTGCACCAGCAATTAAGGAGCCCATATCTAACGAAAAAATTTGTTTATTTTTTAAATTTTCAGGAATATCTCCAGCAATAATTCGATGGGCTAAACCTTCGGCAATGGCAGTTTTTCCAACACCGGGTTCACCAATTAAAATAGGGTTGTTTTTTGTTCTTCGCGATAAAATTTGCAATACTCTTCGTATTTCCTCATCTCTGCCAATTACAGGGTCTAATTTATTTTCTTTGGCTAATTCGTTGAGGTTTTTTGCATATTTTTTTAGTGCATTGTATTGTTCTTCTTGGCTTTGAGAAGTAACATTTTCGCCTTTTCTTAATTCTTTAATGGCAGCTTTCATGTCTTTTTCTTTCACGCCATTATCTTTCATTAATTGAGAAATGGTGTCTCCTGTGCTTAAAATCCCTAACAATAAATGCTCAATGCTTACATATTCGTCTTTAAATTCTTTTAATAAATTAGTTGCTTTTTGTAGGGCTTTATTTGCGTTTTGAGATAAATATTGATTTCCTCCCGAAACTTTTGGGTAAGACTCGATAATCTTGCTTAAAGCTTGTTTAAAAATATTGATATTTACGCTCAGTTTTTGCAATATAAAAGGCGTTACATTTTCGTCAACTTCTAAAATTCCTTTTAAAATATGACCAGTTTCTATGGATTGGTTTCCTATTCCAGAAGCAATTTGTTGAGCCTGTTGTATTGCTTCTTGCGATTTTATGGTAAATTTATTTAAGTTCATCATTTTTAATTTTTTTGTTCATTTCTTTATCGTCAAAATTTAATCCAATTATGGGTTAAGTGTTTTTTAAGCAAAAATGACAGCTAAGAATTAATATATTATGTTAAATTGGCAGCAAGAGATGGTGAATGAATGAGGTAATGAATAACTATGAGTACAAATCTTAAAAGCCAAACAAAACCTTAATATATTATTTTAGTCCAATAAGATTTAATAATTTAGTACTTTCATTCTAAAAACAAAAAGATGGCTGATTATCAACAAATGGATATACCCGAATTTCCAAAAAACGGGAAAAGAATAATTATAACAGTAGGAGTAATAATTGTTTTTATATTTTTTATCGTAAAGAGTTCTGTAACTATTGGAGGAGGAGAGGCTGGTGTGATGTTTAAAACTTTTAGTGGAGGAATTGATACTTCGAC
>CAZVEW010000007.1:0-14114 GCA_964625955.1 uncultured Vicingus sp.
CGATCTCGCATAGTTTTCTCAACATAGAGCCCACCTCTATACCTACACACAGATCTACATCTCTATAGACCTGGCAAAGTGGTAAAAAACTCAATGCTTTTTGATTAGTAACAATAGGTAACCTATCTTCTGCACCTAAAACATTGTTAACTAAATTTTTGTGTGATAGCATTACTCCTTTTGGGTTACCTGTTGTACCCGAAGTATAAATTAAAGTAGCCAAATCATCTTCTTTAATTTGCTCGGTAATTGCTATTATTGATGTAGAATCGCCATCTCTTCCTAAATTTAAAATTTCAGAATAATGGGCTTGATTTTCAATTTTATTAAACGAGTATATGGCTGACAAACCAGCTACTTTATCCTTTATATTTTTAATCTTTGTTAAAATAACTTCGTCAGAAACAAAAACAATTTTTGCTCCACAATCATTTAAAATGTACGTGTAATCTTCTTCTGTGATGTTAGGATAAATGGGTACAAGAATAATGCCCATTTGTTGAGCAGCCAAATCGGTTAAATGCCATTCTGTTCGGTTATTGGCAATTATAGCAATCCTATCGCCTTTTTTTATGCCTAATTTTTGAAGTCCTAAACTAAATTGTTTACTTTTTTCAATAAACTGAGCTGTTGATGTTTTTACCCATTTACCATTTTCTTTTTGCGTAAAAGCATCATTTCTCGCATTATTATTGAGTTGATGGTAATAAAAATCACTAATTAATTTAAGTTTACTGCTCATAATTTTTGTTTATTTTATTGAAGAGTAAATATAAAACTTTAGTTAAGAGTAGCCAACTTCTTAACAAAATAATTTATGTAAGTTTGATGCGTTTTATAACAAAATTTACAATTTGTCTAAAAAATTAGCCATCATTATTATTATAGGAATTACTATTTTTACTGGTATTTCTACTTATTTAGCATCCAAACTACAATTTGATTACGATTTTGAGCATTTTTTTCCAGAAAATGATACAGATTTAGATTATTTTTTACAGTTTAGAAAAACTTACGAAAATGATAATGATTATGTTTTAATTGCTATTGGTGAAGGAAAAAGTGTTTTTGATGTTAATTTCCTTAAAAAAGCTAATGGATTTGCCAAAGAATTACAACAATTTAATCATGTAGAAAGCATTATTTCGCCAACGTTTATTAAAGAACACATTATTAACGCCTTTGGTTTTATCGAAGTTCCTATTTTACACATTAACAATCAAAATAAGTTAAAAAATGATTCTGTAAGAATATCAAATTCAGCAGCTTATAAAAATACTTTGTTTGCTAAAGATTTTACTTCCATTTGTATTGTGGTGCATAACGACCAAATTATTACTAAAAAAGCTTCCGATGAATTATTGAACGACATTGAAGATTTGTTAAAAAAATACAACTTTAAGGAAACACATTTTGCAGGAAAAATAAGGGGTCAAAAAACCTATCTCACAAAAATGAAGAAGGAATTAATTTTGTTTTTATCGCTTTCTGTACTACTTATTTCGTTTTTTCTTTTGCTTAGCTTTAGGTCGTTTTTTGGCGTTATTGTTCCAATAGTTAGTGTTTTAATTGCTATTGTAGGGGCTTTAGGCATTATGCAATTTTTTGGTAAAGATATTGATGTAATGACTACCCTTTTGCCGACAATACTCTTTGTTGTTGGCATGTCTGATGCTGTTCACATCATCAATCGCTACATCGAAGAAATAAGAAATGGCAAAGAAAAGTTAGTCGCAATAAAATTTACTTTTAAGGAGGTTGGCTTAGCCACTTTTTTAACATCAATAACAACTGCTGTTGGGTTTATCACCTTAATGATGGTAAGCATAAGACCTATTCAAGAGTTTGGACTTTATACTGCAATTGGTGTTATTTTGGCTTTTATTATTGCTATTTTATTTTTGCCTGCTATTTTATCACTTATTAAAAAACCAAAAATTGCTATTAAAAATAATGATACTATTTTTTGGAAAAGATTTTTGTCGAAATTATTCTTATTAACTATCAAAAATCCTAAAAAAATAATTTTTACTTATTGTGTCGTCATTATTTTTTCGGTGATAGGTATGTTTCAGCTTAAAGTGGATTATCATTTATTAGAAGATTTGTCAGAAAAAAATCCTTTACAACAAGATTTTAGGTTTTTTGAGCATAATTATGCAGGAATCCGCCCTTTTGAGATGGTAATTGCATCAAAAAATGGTAATTCTATTTTTGATTTTAAGGTAATGAAAGAAATGGATAAAGTAGAGCAATATTTATACACCAATTATAAAGCTGGTTTTATTTTTTCGCCTGTAGCTGTAATAAAATCAATAAACAAAGCAACGCATGGAGGAAGTAGCCAATTTTATAAAATTCCTAAAAACGAAAAAAAATACAACAAACTAATTAAAAGATTAAGGCAATTTAATTTTAAGAAAAAATTAGCAAATTTGCTTAAAAGTAATGAAAAAGAATGCCGATTTACAGGTAAGATGGACGATATTGGTAGTGCTAAGGTTAAAATTTTAAATGCCAATTTCAAACACTTTTTTAATACAAAAATTAACACCAAATTAATTACTTATAAAATGACTGGTACGGCTTTGCTTGTTGATAAGAATAATGAGTTTTTGGCAAGAAATATGATGTTGGGATTAGCCATTGCATTTTTATTAATAGCATTAATAATGGGAGGTATTTTTAAATCTTTTAAAATGGCAATAATTTCTTTAATTCCAAATATTATTCCTCTAGCATTAATAGCAGGTGTAATGGGTTATTTTGGCACAAGCATTAACATGGCTACATCAATAATTTTTACCATAGCTTTTGGCATTGCTGTTGATGATACCATACATTTTTTAAGTAAATTTAAAATTGAAAGTAGTAAAAATAAATCTTTTTTTATTGCTTTAAGGCGTTCTTACCTTTCTACTGGCAAGGCAATTATTTTAACAACTTTAATTCTTTGTGGTGGTTTTGTTTCTTTAATTTTCTCTGACTTTAAAAGTACCTTTTTAATAGGTGTTTATGTTAGTTTAATTTTATTTTTTGCTGTAATTACAGACTTGCTTTTATTGCCTGTTTTGTTAATAATATTTAAGAGGAGTCCTAATAAAAAATAGTTTTTTAAAGCTTTTTTTCTGAGTGTAATTTACCACTTGCGTATTTTTGTTGTTTGGTAGGTTTTCCTGTTTCGTCATAGAAAGTCCAAGTACCTATTTTTTCATAATCAAATGTAGCTTTGTTGTATTTTATTTCTCCTTCTTCTTTAACTTGTCCGTTTTTGTAATAATATTTTTGAGAAAAGATGAGTTTCTTTTTGCTGGTTAATACTAATACATTTTCGGGAGTACCATCTTCAAAATAATTTGCTTTTTTAAGGTAATATTGAAAAGATTTATGGTATTCTTCAATATATTCGAGCACACCATTCGGATAGAAATCTTGCCATTTTAAGGCTTCACTCTCATCGTATATAATATCAGATTTTATTGTACCATCTTTATAATATAAAGTCATTTTACTTTTTTTAATATCTACCATTCTAAAGCTACGTTCAAGATTACCGTTTGGGTAATAATTTTTATATACTTTTAGTTGTCCATCAACATAAAATCCTTTATGCAATAATTGTCCTGTGGTATAATAATCTTCTATAAAACCATTCGCGGCATAACCATTTTTATCGTTTCTAATAGAATCATTTCCTAGCATCATGTTTAGCGGTTCATACATGGTTATACCATATTTTGAATCTACAACGGCTTCTGGTATATACGATTCTGCTGCTTTTACTTGAGCTAAGATTATATTATTTGATGCGATTATAATAACGAAAAGTGTTATAATATTTAAATAATTTCTTTTCATACTTTAAAAATATTATTATTTTATCGATTTCTTGTTAGGTTTAGCAATTTTTATGCCTAAAAATCCAAATATCATTGTCATAATTGGACTAATTAGATTAAAGAAGCAATACAAAACGTAGTCGCCAGTTGCTACGCCTAAGACACTTGTGTGGTAAGCTCCTCCGGTATTCCAAGGCACAAGTACAGAGGTAACAGTACCTGAATCTTCTAGTGTTCTGCTTAGTAGTTCTGGTTGTAATCCTCTATCTTTATACTCTTTGGCAAACATTCTTCCTGGAACAACAATTGCTAAATATTGGTCGGAGGCAGTTATGTTAAAAGCTATACACGAAAAAGCTGTTGTTGCTACCAAAGAGCCTGTAGTTCTTGCCAATCCAATAATAGATTGTGTTATTCGGTGTAACATGCCTGTTACTTCCATTGCCCCGCCAAAAATCATGGCACAAATAATTAGCCAAATTGTATTCAACATCCCTCCCATCCCTTTTGAGGTAAGTAATTCGTTAACCAACTTATTATCTGTTATTATGGTTGTTTTTATTGTCATAGCATCAACTACTGCTTTGTACGAAGCGATTAAAAAATTTGTTTCTCCCGATAAGGATAAAATTAAATTTGGTTGAAAAATAATGGCAAAAACACCACCTAACACACTACCTATAAACAAAGCAGGAATTGCTGGTACTTTTTTAATAATTAAAACGATTACGGTTACAGGGACTAAAAATAGCCAAGGAGTTACGTTAAATTTTGATGTAATGGCACTTTGTAGCTCGTTAACTTGATTTATTTGCCCTGTTGTGTGATTAAAAAATCCTATTATAAAAAAAATAAGTAAGGTTATTAAAATAGAAGGGACTGTTGTTATTGTCATAAATTTAATATGGGTTATTAAATTTGTTCCTGCCATTGCTGGGGCTAAATTTGTTGTGTCTGATAATGGAGACATTTTATCTCCGAAATAAGAACCCGAAATAATTGCTCCTGCTACAAGTCCTTTATCAAAACCTAAAACAGTTCCTATGCCTATTAAGGCAATTCCTACGGTGGCAGATGTTGTCCAAGAGCTTCCTGTGGCTAACGAAACTATTGAGCAAATAAGACAAGTTGCAAACAAAAATATAGTGGGGTTTAAGATATCTAATCCATAGTAAATCATTGCAGGAACAATCCCACTTAAAAGCCAAGTTCCTGCTAAAGAACCTATTAATAATAAAATTATTAATGCTGGCAGGGCAGATTTTATACTACTTACAATTCCTAGTAAAATTTCATCCCACTTAAAACCAATTATGGTGCCTATTATGGCTGCGGTGGCTGCGCCTAATAATAAGGCTAGTTGGTTTGCCCCCGACAATGCATCATCACCATAAACGACATCAACATTTAGGATAAGAAAACCTACTAAAACAATAATAGGAACAAACGAGAATAATAAATTTGGTTGTTTTTTGCTACTCATTTATTTTTTGTTACAATTAACAATAATACAAAATTCTTAAGGATTTGCTGTAGAAATTGTTGTTCTTTTATTAATTTTATTTAGCATCTTAGCATTAAAATTTTTAAGTTTGTTGAATGGCTGATTCAAAACTATATTATACTATTGGTGAGGTGGCTAAAATGTTTGATGTAAATGCCTCATTAATTCGATTTTGGGAAAAAGAATTTGATATTATTAAGCCTAAAAAAAATAAAAAAGGCAATCGGTTATTTACAAAAAACGACATTGATAATTTTCGTGTTATATTTCATTTGGTAAAAGAAAATGGTTTTACGCTTGATGGAGCAAAAAATAAACTTAAAAATGCCAGAAATGAAACCATTGAAAATTCTGATGTTATTAACTCTCTACAAAAAATAAAATCTTTTTTGCTTGATCTAAAAAAAGAGTTGTAGTTAATTTTTAATCATTTTAAGATAATGTTTTACCTGTATTATTAAAAATTCTACTGTTTTATTGCTATCAATATTTAAAATTAAATCACATTCTTTATCTCGGTAATTACCTTTTGCACCTACTTTAAATCTTGCTTTAGATAGCGAACAAATGTATTCTAAAGGAAAAGATTCATTAATATTTAAATCAATTAAAATACTAAAAGGTGTTGTTATAAAACGGTTTACATCACTGCTTTTTGGTATCATTTTTTTGGATAAACTGGTGTTATCAAAAAAAATATAGTTTAAATGAGCAGAAACAATTTCTGAGGAATTATTTGAATTAATGTAGCCAAGCGATAGTACTTTTTTTCTTTCTTCTTTTAAATAATGAACAAATTTTTTAACGGTTTCATAATTATTTCTGTTTGTTGCATCGTACAAAATGCCTATATAATCAGCACTATCAATACTAAACGACTTAATGTTTCTGCTTAGTTTTTTCTGCTTCTTTTTAAGATTATATTTACCTAATTGTAATTTTATTTTCTCAAATGCACTCACCTGTTATTATTTTATAATAATATTATTAATCATATTTCGACTAAAATTCTGATTTAATTTTAAGATTAGTGTTTCTTTCATGTAACTTAACTCTTGTTTTAAGGGTGCCGAATCGAGAAAAACATGTAATGTTTTGCTTTTAAAATATATTTTTTTTGTATGATTGGCAAACATCTTCCCAACTAAATCTTCATATTGTTTTATTAATTCAATTTCGTCTAATTGCTCTTGGTAACCATAGGCTCGTAATAGTTTGTCTATAATTATTTTTAAAGGTTTTTTAGTCATTTTTAATTGCTCCTTTTATTATTAAAAACGATTTAAAATTAATACTTTCTTTTCTTAATAAGTCAGGAATTCGTGTTTTACTTGTATCTGTAATAAATATTTGTCCGAAAGCATTATCACCAACTATGCTCATTAAATGCGACATTCTTTTTTCATCTAATTTATCAAAAATATCATCTAATAAAAAAATTACTTTTTTATTTGTAATATCCTGTATTAAAGATGCTTGTGCTAATTTTAGGGCTAATAAATATGTTTTTTGCTGCCCTTGAGAACCAAACTTTTTTAAAGGAAATTCGCCTATTTTAAAAGTTAAATCATCTTTATGAATACCAAAATTTGTGTAATGATTTGCCCTATCTTTAGCAATGTTTTCTGTTAAAAGTGTTTTAAAATTATTTTCACTTAATTGAGAATAATAGCTTAGGCTTACTTTTTCAACATCTTTACTTAATAAGGTATAATATTTTTGAAAAATAGGTGTAAATTCTTTTATAAATTTATTTCTTGCCTCAAATATTGCTACACCATATTTCGATAACTGCTCATCCCATACTTCAAGTGATGATTTATCATAATTATTGTTTAACCAAAAATATTTTAACAATAAATTTCGCTGATTTAAAGCCTTGTTGTATGCCAATAAATTAGATAAATAAATGCTATCGTATTGTGCAATAATGCCATCAATAAATTTCCGTCTAACATCGCTACCCTCTATAATTAGTAAAATATCAGAAGGAGAAATAATAACTAGCGGAATAACACCTATGTGTTCGGCAAACTTTCCATAGGCTTTTTTATTTCTTTTAAATATTTTTTTTTGATTTCTTTTTAACCCACAATAAACTATTTCTTCTTTATCCTTTATTTGATAGTATCCTTCTATAACAAAAAAAGGTTGGTTGTGCTTAATATTTTGGCTATCTATGGGATTAAAATAGCTTTTGCAAAACGATAAATAGTAAATGCTATCGAGTAAATTTGTTTTACCTCCAGCATTATCTCCGAGAAAACAATTTACGTTTTCTGACAATTGAATATTGACCGATTCGTAATTTTTAAAGTTTAAAATACTAAGTTGTTTCAAAAACATTTAGCAAATTTATAAAAGATGTTTAGATTTGGGCATTAAAATGCTTCATCATTATAAAAAAAAAGTATTTTTGCAAACCTTATAAAGTTATTAAGCATAATTATGTCTAAAAATAAAAAAGAAGATTCAGAAGTTATTGTTGATGTTCAGGAAGTTTACAGCAAAACTGAACATTTTGTAGAAAAAAATAAAAAGAAGTTAACCATCGTTTTAGGAGCTATTGTCGTAGCAATAGCTGCAATTGCTTTTTATACTAAAGTTTATTTACCTCCAATTGAAGCCGAAGCTCAGGCAAACATGTTTTGGGCAGAGCAATATTTTGAAAAAGATTCATTAAACTTGGCTATTAATGGCGATGGTTTACATAGTGGTTTTCTTGATATTATTGATGACTACAGCGGCACTAAAGCCGAAAATTTGTCTCATTACTATTTAGGTATTTGTTACAGAAATATTGGTCAGTACGAAGATGCTATTGCTGAATTAAATAATTTTAGTGCTAACGATGTGATGATTAGTAGCGTTGCTTTGGGTGCGATTGGCGATTGCTATTCTGAGTTAAATGATTTTGAGAATGCGGTAAAGTATTACGAAAAAGCAGCTAATAATAAAGAAAACGAATTAACCTCTCCTATTTATTTGTTTAAAGCAGGTATTGCTTGCGAAGATGCAGGAAATTATAAAAAAGCCATTGAAGAATATAAGTTAATTAAATCTGATTATACTTCTTCTAACGAGGCAAGAACCATTGATAAATATATTGCAAGGGCTGAAGCTTTAAAATAATGGCTACAAAAAATAAAAATTTATCTGATTACGATATTAAGTCAATTCCGAATGCTAGTAAAATGGTTTTCGGAATTGTTGTTTCTGAATGGAACAATAAAATAACCTCTGGTTTATTAGATGGTGCTTACAACACACTCTTAAAACATCATGCCAAGGAAAATAATATTATTATAAAATATGTACCCGGTAGTTTTGAATTGCCACTTGCTGCACAAACATTTTTAACAAAAACCAATGTTGATGCTGTTATATGCTTAGGAAGTGTTATACAAGGCGAAACAAAACATTTCGATTTTGTGTGCAATGCCACTTCTTTGGGTATTAAAGATGTTGGTTTAAAATATAATAAACCTGTAATTTTTGGTGTTTTAACCGATAACGAAATGCAACAGGCTATTGACCGTTCTGGTGGAAAATATGGCAACAAAGGCGATGAAGCTGCTATTACTGCCATAAAAATGGTTGAATTTCAAAAAAAAATGTAAGAAAACAAGGTTATAATGGTTGGTTAATCTAACTTTTTGTAATAATATAGTTGGTGATTTAATAACTGAGGATGAAAAATTTTAATTAAATCTTTAAGTATAATATGAGGGTTTACAACACCAGATTCCCAATAGTCATTACCATTATTTTTGTTTAAACGTTTGTTATTATTGTATAAATTTCTTTGCCTTATAGCCTTAAATTTATTAAACTTTTCATCAAAACTAACTACCTGATTAATTGTATTATAACTATCTAGGTTTAACCAGAAATCTACCTCTAAAGCTTTATCTATAACAACTTCTTTACTAACAACAAAGCTGCTTTTTTCTTTGTTGTTATGCCATAAATAATTAACACCTGCATCTTTAAATAACTGAGCCTGAAACGATTCACCTCCTGGAACATACCATGACCCATTCCAAGGCATTCCAGTAAAAACAGTAGGTTTAGTTTTTATTTTTTTAGTCAACTCTTTTAAGGATAAATAATCTGTTTCAATTTTTGTAAATATTTTATCTGCTTCATCATCTTTATTAAATAATGCTCCTACTAATTTAATCCACTCTAGTTTTCCTAAAGGAGATGTTTCCATATACTCTGAGTTTAAAATAGTTTTTATACCCAACTCTTTAAATTTATTGAGCTGTTGGTTTGTTGATTGATCAATGCCATAGGTCATTAAAATAGCAGGATGTTTGTCTATTAATAATTCGTAGTTAATAGCTGCATCATGTCCTATTTCTTGAATAAATCCATCAGAAATTCTTTTTAATATTTTTTTATTACTTACAAACTTGCAGCCTGATACTGCTACTATGGTGTTTTCTAAACCCAATTTTTCTAAAAATGCTAAATGCGTTAAACTCATACAAGCAATAGATTTTATTGGGGTTTTAATAAATATTGCATTCCTAATATTGATGGGTTTTTGCTTTGTGTATAATACATATTTAAAAGTTGCTGTACTACCTTTCCAAGCATTTTTTATGGTAACCACTTTATAATCAGCATAAAAGTCAATTGTAAATCCTGTTGCATATTTAACCGATTGAACTGATTCTTTTTTAGTATATTCGTTAGCTTTTTGGTATGAATTATTAGTTTCGCACGCAAATAGCAGTATAACAATAAAATATAAAGTAAAATTAAATCTGCCTGTCACTATTTTACTTTTAGTTTAACGACATAAAAACCTGTGTTAGAAGCATTATAAACCGACTCGTAAATAGATAAATAAAGCATGCCACTATTTTTTACTTTTCCATTAAAATTAGCTCCTGCTTTTTCAGCTTTGCCTGTTTCTCCTATTTTAAAAACAACATTACCATAAGCAGGGTAAGTTGATGTTGATGTACTAGGTTTAAAATCAGTATCATAAGACGTTTTATTTGAGCCATCTGGCTTATATTTATTATTGGATAAACTTGCCAATGTAATCTCACCAGAGGCAATAATATTAAGTGTTTGCCCCGTTTTTACAGTAATACCTGTTTTTAACCAGCCGTTTGTTTTATTTGAACTAATATTGGTTGTTGCAAATAGCTTAAACATTTTCATTCCATTAGCTTCGCTTGCATCATAAAATAAAACGTCAATTTTTTTTATTTTTTCTCTTGGAATATTTAATGTTCCATAATCTGTTTTTAATTCAATACTTTTAAAGTTATATGTACCTCCAATATTGTATTCATAATCTAAATTAACAACATCTTTTGTTTTATAATTGCTAGTAACATTATAATTTGCTTTTAATTCGTTAATAGCATTTGTTAAGGTATAATCGCTATACTCTCCAACATTGTAATTGGCTGAGTACAAAACATCTTCAGCTACAGGTATTGCACCTTGTTTCATTGCTATTAGCGATTTATATGCTCCAGATCGCATATCTTCATTTGAATTATTAAGCTGAATAGCTAACTTTTTAATGGCATCTTTTAATGAATTATCGGGATGTAAACCTAGCTCAATGGTGTTAATATTTTTTACTGGTATTTCTAATTTACCATAATCTGTTGTTAAAGTTACTGATGCGGTTTTGGTTATACCTGTAACAACATTTCCATCTTTTAAGGTTAACGTAAATTGTGTTTTATTCTGAGAAAAGCTTGTAAAAGCTGATGCTACAAAGAATACTAATGGTAATAATTTTGTTTTCATGTTTTAGTTTTTATAAGCGTTTTATTTTTCAATTGATTCTTTATTCCAAAGTGCTTGGGTAATATTTACACCATTTTTAGTATAAAAAGTGCCTCCCCATTTATAAAATATTCTTTTGTAAACATCGGCATGATTGCCTGTTACTTTTGTCCTTTTAATTTCAATGGTGTTACCACTTTCATTTACCTCCTCTGTTATTCCTTGAGGGTAAGTTTTGGGTAATTCACTTAAATTATTTATCATTTTCTTTTTAGGCTTATAAAAATTTGATAAATCTGCATTAGCTAAAATTCTTTTTTCATCTGCAAGAGCAACTAAATCTGATTGAAAATCATTATTTCTTCTTCGTTCTTCTGCTAAGTTGCTTACAAACTCTTTGTATCTATTTTCTTGAGATTGTGTTGCTAGTCCCAATTTTGTTTTATTCGCTTCATATGCTTCTTTTTCTTTTTGTCGATTTTCTGATGCTCTATTTATTAATTTTTGTTCTTGTTCGTTAAGGTAGTTTTCATAAGCCTTAATTTTTGGTATTTTTTCGTAGTAATTGGTATTGTTGCTATTTAAATTAGCTATTATTTGTTCTTGTACTTTTTGCAACTCTTTAACGTTTAAGGCTCTTGCATTATCTGCAGCTACAATTCTTTGTTCTTCTATTTTTCTAATTACTTCTTTACGTTTAAATAAATCATCATCATTTTTAGTGTACTTTTTTCGTTTTTCAATATCTGTTTGTTCAATTTCGGCTATAAGGTTGTCGATATTTTTTTTATTATTAGCCGTTTTATCTAACGATGCTGTAATTAAGATTTGTTCTTGTTTATTTAATTCTATTTCGTAGGCTTTAACATCAAGTGCTTGATTTTTAGCTCTTTCATAATTCTTTTTAGCTGCTTCATTCATTTTATCGTATAAATTAGCTAATTGTTGCCCGTTTTCTGTCCTTTTTTTATCTGCATTTTCTATAAAAATTAATTCTTTTTCATTAACATCACTAACAAAAACGTGTTGACTATCTATTTTTTGTTGATAATTTTCATCTGCATTTTCTTTGTATTTCAAACTTTCTTTTTCTACTAATAACAAGTCTTCTTTGGTGGTTAATCTTTTTTTATCTGCTTTTATAACTCTATTGTTTTCTATTTCATTTATATTTTTAGCAAAAGCCAATAAACTATCGCTGTTTTGTATCGACAACTTATCTCCATTTTTTGCTAATTGTTTAAGGTAATTATTGGCAGTGCTAACATCTTTCCATGCGTTATTAGTCTTATCTATGCTCATTTTTATTCTAATTTCTTCTTGTTTATTAATAGAGGTAATTTCATCTTGCAATTTCTTTTCTCGTTTTTTATTATTTTCGTTTAGCATTGCTGCAATTTTGGCCTCAATTTCTTTTTCTTTAGCATCGTCTATTTTAGCTCGTGGACCTAGATTAGTATTGGACACAACAATATTTTGGTTGGTTGTTGTTGTATTTTTTTGAAGTAAAATATTTATTTCGGCTATTTTATTTTTTGGATATTTCTCGTTAGCATAAATTGCTAAAGCTTCGTTATACTTTAATTTCGAATTTTCGTATTTCTTAAATTTAAATAGCCTATCGGCTTTATATATTAAATTATTATACTTTTTACGTTTTTCTTTCTCGGCAATAGCTGCATTTTTATTATCCGCTTCTTTCTTGGCTATTGCTGTTAATATTTTATTTATTTCATCAATTTTATCTTTAGGATAGCTTTCACTAGGCATAATTCCTAAAGCTGATTTGTAGCTAGAAATTGATTGTTGGTACTGCTTTTTTAGGAAATAACTATCTCCCGATTTTATAAAACCATTGTATCTTAATTTTTTCTGAGCTAAGGCATTATTTTTAGATTGTTTTTCTTGTTCTTGTTTTGCTAAATCAGCTAAAATTTTATTTATTTCATCAATTTTATTTTTTGGATAACTCTCGGTTGGTTTAATACTTAATGCTCCTCTAAATTTAGTTTTAGCCGTGCCGTAATCCTTTGTAGAAAATGCAGCATCGCCACTAGTAATTAACTTATTATATTTTTCATCTAAAGCTTTTTGTGCTAATAAGGAATTTTGTTTTTTGTCTTCTAATTTTGCTAATACATCATTAATCTCTTTTATTTTATTTTTCGGATAGGCTTCATTAGGTATTACACCTAAAGCTTCATTATATTTTTTTATTGCTTCTTGGTATTTTTTTGCGGCAAATTCTCCATCTGCTTGGGCTATAATTGCATTAAAATATTCTCTCTTTTTCTTCTCCGCTGCCGAAGCTAAATTAGCATCTTGTTCTTTTTTAGCTATCGCTGCTAATATTCCGTCTATTTCTGCAATTTTATTTTTCGGATAAGTTTCTTCGTTTTTAATTGACAAAGCTGCTTGATATTTAAGTTTTGCTTCATCATAACTTTTATTACCTAAAAAATTATCTGCCTGAGAAATAAGGCTATTATACTTTGTATCCAATGCTTTTTTATCTAAATTAGCTTTTGCTAAATCAGCAAGTAATTTATCTATTTCAGCTATCTTTTCTGTTGGATATTTTTCTGTTGGTTTTATATTTTTAGCCAATTGGTATTGTTCTTTAGCTGTTTTGTAATCTTTAGCAGTTAAAGAAGCATCTCCTTTTTTTATAGCATTGTTGTAATCCGTATCTTTTTTAGCTAAATTGCCCAATAACTTGTCTATTTCTGTGATTTTATTCTT
This sequence comes from uncultured Vicingus sp., assembly GCA_964625955.1. Classification (GTDB taxonomy): domain Bacteria; phylum Bacteroidota; class Bacteroidia; order Flavobacteriales_E; family Vicingaceae. The sequence continues at coordinate 13,849 of CAZVEW010000007.1, forward strand.
AGGGTAAGCTTCGCCTGATTTTAATGCAATTGCTTTTTGGTAATCTGTTTTTGCTTTTTGGTAATCTTTTTTAGTAAAAAATCCATCGGCAGAAGCTATTGCTGCTTTATAATCTGCTTCTATTTTGTTTTGATTGGCAAGAAGATTTGCTATCTCAGCAAGTTTGTCATTAGGATATTTTTCTGTTGGTTTTATATTTTTAGCCAATTGATATTGTTCTTTAGCTGTTTTGTAATCTTTAGCAGTTAAAGAAGCATCTCCTTTTT
>CAZVEW010000007.1:14214-20506 GCA_964625955.1 uncultured Vicingus sp.
ATCCATCGGCAGAAGCTATTGCTGCTTTATAATCTGCTTCTATTTTGTTTTGATTAGCTTTAAGTGCTTTAATAGCTGTTATTTTTTCTTTTGGGTATTTTTCTGTTGGTTTTAATTGAGTCGCTTTTTGATAATTAGTTAGTGCATTATCTAAGTCTTTCTTATTAAAAGCAGCATCTGCCAAAGCTATTGTGTTTGTATATTCTTTTTCTGCAGCAGCTAATTTTTTAATATTTTCGCTAATTAATTTAAGCTGGCTTTTTGGATAATCTTCATCTGCAAAAATTTGAGATGCTTTGGTATAAAATGGTTGTGCTTCACTCCATTTTTTTGATCCAAATGCTTTATTTCCTGCAGCAATAGCAGCATCATAAGCTGCTTGTTTTGCCTTTCGCTCCTCTTCTTGTTTTTTTAATTTTGCTGCTAGTTCTTTTTTTAGCCTATCTAATTCGCTTTTTATAGATTTGGTATATGCCTCATCAAAATTTGGGTAACCTATATCTGCATCATATCTGATTTTTGCAATAGGTTTATTTAAAATAGAAACATCTAAACCATCCATTTTTTTAAAAAGGTTCATTTCTAAAGGAAATTCTAAGCCATATTTGGCATCTTCAGGGGGTACATCTTTACTGCTTACCTGAATCCTTTTAGTTACTAAACCGGGTTTAGAAAACTCAATGATGTAAATGGCATCTGGTAAAAGGTTAAGTTCAAATTTTCCATTTTCTGGAACCGTAAGTGTTTTCCAAACTGCACCATCCTTTTTAACCGTAATAGTTGCTCCCGCTAATCTTTTTTTTGTTTCTTCTTGCTTTACTGTACCAACAATATCAAAAGTCCATTGTGCAAATGTTTCGCTACTATTTAGCAAAAACATAATTACAATGATGTAAGTAAAAAAACGATATGAAGAATTCTTTTTCATTAACTAATTTAACCTTAACCAACAAATATCGTAAATAGATATTAAATAGCCTATTATAAACTAATATTCTATTTTCTTATAACGAACTAAAGGCAAGTTTTGTTATCAATAATTTTATTTATAGATGTGTATTGAGGTGTAATTTCACAGAAAAATTAAAAGGAATTGGCTATAGCTATAAAATCTGTGGCATTTAATGCTGCTCCGCCAATTAAGCCTCCATCAATATCTGCTTGTGCAAATAGTTCTTTAGTATTACTTGGCTTACAACTTCCTCCATAAAGAATTGTAATATTTTCGGCTATATTTTTGCTATACTTCTCTGCGAGCAAGTTTCTTATAAAAGCGTGCATTTCTTGTGCCTGAATGGCAGTTGCTGTTTTTCCTGTTCCTATTGCCCAAACAGGCTCATAAGCAATTATACAATTAGCAATTTTAGTTTCATCTAAACAGAATAAGCCCTCTTTAATTTGAGTTTCAATCAACTTAAAATGGTTGTTATTTTCTCGTTCGGAGAGTTGTTCTCCACAACAGAAAATAGGCGTTAAATTAGATAATAGTAATTTTTTTATTTTATTAGCAATAATTTCATTGTCTTCATAAAAATAAGCTCTTCTTTCAGAATGTCCTACCAAAACATATTTGCAGCCAATATTTTTAAGCATCTCTGTTGAAATTTCTCCTGTGAAAGCACCGTTATTTTTTTCTGAACAATTTTGGGCTCCAACTTCAATAGTTGATTTTTCTAATAATTTTATAATATCAGCTATATAAATAAAAGGTGGAATAATAAGTAAATTAGTATTTAAATCGTAATCTAATTTAGATATTTGGTTAACTAAATCAATTGCTTCTGCGTAAGATTTATTCATTTTCCAATTGCCCGCAACTATTTTTTTCCTCATTTTAAATTATTTTATCCTTACCCTTGGATCAAGAAATCCATAAGTAATATCTACAATTATGTTTATTACAACAAAAATTGTTGCTGTTAAAATTACTCCTCCCATAATTATTGGTAAATCATATTTCATCAACGAATCAAAAAGTACCCAACCGATTCCTTTCCAATTAAAAACACTTTCTACAAATAAAGCTCCCGCTAATAAACTAGCAAACATTCCTGATATTGCTGTTACAACAGGATTTAGAGCGTTTTTTAATGCGTGTTTTAAAATTACTTTGTAGTACTTTAATCCCTTAGCACTTGCCGTTCTAATGTAATCTTGCGAGAGAACTTCAAGCATAGAACTTCTTGTTAATTGCATAATTGCAGATACGGGTCGAAGTCCCAAAGTAATTGCTGGTAAAATTAAATTATCGAGACGGAGGATTTCCCCATTTCCTAAATCATCATACTCAAAAAGAGTTCCTGTCATATTAAGGTGAGTATAATCTGACAAAACATAACCAAATAGCCAAGAAAATAGTATTGCAGACAAGAAAGATGGTACTGACATACCTAAAACAGAAATAAATAAAAGAATTTGGTCGAGCCAAGAATCCTTATTTAACGCAGAAATAATACCAAATAAAATACCTATGAATGAAGCAAGAATTATTGATGCTATTGCTAAAACAGCTGTTGCTAAAAGGTAATCACCTAATATTTCCGATACTTTTCGTTTGCTTTGATACGACCTCCTTAAATATGGTTTTTTTATAACTACAACTTTTGATTTTCCTATATTAAAAAGTTCTTTATAATCGTATTTCTTTTTATCTAAGTACAAATAGTTGTCTTTATCTCTCGAATGAATAGATATTGGAGATAAATCATCTATATACATTATAAATTGTGTTGATAATGGTTGATCTAGACCTAAATCTTTTTGAATAATTCTTAAAGATTCTGCATCCGCTCTTTGTCCCATTAACATTCTAGCAGGGTCGCCCGGCAAAACATTAAATAATAAAAATACCACGGTTACCACTCCTATTAGGACTAAGAAACCATACATTATTCTTTTTATTATAAAACTTAACAATTTTTTACTTTAAATATTTATCAACAACTAACTTATATTCTGGTAAGTTATTAGCATTCCATTTTGCTATTATTTTACCTTTTTTTAATAAGATAATGCCTGGATTTGCTCTAATTATTGTTTTAAGCACTACATCATCACAATTATAAAAATCGAATGTGATTTTATTTTTATGTTTAAAATCTTCGACCTTAGTTGCTAAATTAGATGCCGTTAAACCAATAAAATATTGTCCACTAGTATTGCATTTGTCAGCAAATGTATTAATCTTTTTAAATGTTTCCTCATTTGTTTTTGAAATATCGTAAGCAATAAGCATAAAAACGCTATTTTCTTCTTCAAAAAAATCTTGGGTATAATCGTTGCCATCAGCAGCTTTTATAGAAAAATCGGCAGCTTCTGCTTTATCGCCTATTTGTATTAATTTTGATGTTCTATCAACAAATTCGTAGTTATCATCCTTCCAAGGGTAATTTTTTTCTGTAAATTCTTCTACTTTTCCTGTTGTTTTATTTTTGTAATAAAAAATATTTTCATAAACATCTGGAACAGCTCCTGCTGGAAGCACCATTTGTTCTGGAATACTTTTACCAACAGCGTAAGCTCTGTAATCTTTTATTGGTAAATGGCTTGTGGTGTAATAAATAAAAATTAATGAAATAATGGCTACAATTACAAGGGGCAACCATGCTGTTATTTTATCTTTAATTAATTTTTTTGATAAGTAATAGATGGTAAATCCTATGGCTGCAAATAAAATGGGGAAATACCAATTAAATACCCACGCGTAAAATAAAATGCACAAAATGGCTATTCCTAAAATAATGATATCATCTTTAGCGGTGTTTAATTTTATTTTTTTTCGATAAAAGAAAATAGGAATTAAAAATAGCAGCAGTATTACATCTTTTCCGAATGATTCCCAAGGCGACATGCTTCTACCTAAAGAGCCTTTCATGGCATCGCCAAAGCAACCACAATCTTTAACACATTGTACGGGTAATTGTTGTTCAAAAGTTACTTTCTCGCCATCTTTTTCTCTTATTTTAATGGTACTATCCGTTTCCATTTTATTAATAAACGAATTGTATTTTGGAGATGAGTCTTGAACAGTTGTAAGCTCTGTATATGTTGCATCGCTATTGCAGGTTGCGGTATGCAAGGTTAAAAAGAAAAACATTATTGTTAAAGCAAATAACGAAAAGAGGGTAAATTTAATTTTTGCACCAAAAAGAATTGAAAATCCTAAAATAATCTCTGCAGCACACATTAATATTGCAAACAGTAAAGCGTGTTCAGAAAAAGAAGTTAACGAAAAAGTATCCCAACCAAAAATATCTCTTACACGATACGCTAAAGCCCCATTCTCAAAATATTCTTCGAGTTTGTAGCTAAAACCAATGGTATCATTTGCTTTTATCAATCCCGAAACAATAAATAACGAACCAACAAAAATACGCGATATGTAAGCTGTTATTTTTAACATGTTAATTGTTTGTTAAATTACTTTCTTCAATTTTAATCAATGCAAAAACGGCATAATTAATTATATCCGCATAATTGGCATCAATTCCTTCTGATATTAATGTTTTGCCATCATTATCTTCAATTTGTTTTGTTCTTAATAGTTTCATTAAAATTAAATCTGTTAATGAACTCAAACGCATATCACGCCATGCTTCGTCATAATCATGATTTTTATTTTTCATTAACGATTTGGCTGCTTTAAAATGTTTGTTGTATAATTCAAAACATGTATCAAATGGCAATTCTGTATTTTCATCATTGTCTAGTGCTAGTTGAATTAACGCCATAATGCAATAATTTACAATGCCAATGTATTCTGATTTTATGCCTTCGTCAACTTTGCTTATGCCTTTCTGCTCGATGCTTCTAATCCTTTTGGCTTTAATAAAAATTTGGTCGGTTAGTGAACTGGTGCGTAAAATCCGCCATGCGCTGCCATAATCTTTCATTTTTTTGATAAAGATAGCTGAACATATTTTTACAATAGCATCGTATTGTTGAGAAGTATTTGCCATTATTTTTTAACTTTATATCCAAAATAATTGGAGCTTTGCAATATACACATAAGTCTGCAAAATTTAAAAGGAAAATGATAAATTTAGACGAACCCATTGTTATGGGGATACTAAATGTTACTCCCGACTCATTTTTTGATGGAGGAAAACAGAAAAATAATGATATAATTGTTAAAAATGTAGGCACTATGCTTAATAATGGTGCTGCAATTATTGATGTTGGAGGTTATTCATCAAAACCCAATGCTATCCATATTACTCAACAAGAAGAGCTTAAACGAGTATTACCCGTTGTTAAATTATTAAAAGCTGAATTTAAAGATATTGGAATTTCTATTGATACTTTTAGAAGCGAGGTTGCAGAAGCCTGTATTAATGCTGGTGCAAATATGATTAACGATATTTCTGCTGGTAATTTAGATAACAAAATGTTTGATTGTGTTGCCAAATATAACCTACCTTATGTTTTAATGCACATGCAAGGCACACCGCAAACAATGCAAAAAAAACCTCATTACAACAATGTGGTTGCAGAAATTAAAGGTTATTTTTCTGATAAAATCAGTCAACTAAAAGCTAAAGGTGTTGAAAAAATAATTTTAGATTTAGGGTTTGGGTTTGGAAAAACTGTTGAACACAACTACAAATTACTAAATAATTTGGCTGAATTTAAAACTTTTGGATTACCTATTTTAGTAGGTGTTTCAAGAAAATCTATGATAAATAAGGTGCTAAATATTTCGCCAAACGAAGCTTTAAACGGAACAACTGTTTTAAACACGATTGCCTTACTAAATGGTGCAAAAATACTACGCGTGCATGATGTTAAAGCAGCTAGCGAAGCAATAAAATTAGTAAGTAAGTTGTCTTAATGTCTGTTTTTTGACACAGATTTATTACGGTATGCTTAACTTTGTTTACATTATTAAGCCTCAAAAAAAACAAGAAATTGGCTAACAAAAACAATATTAAAAAGCATTCGTCCATAAAAAAAATTGATGGAACGGATATAAAACTTCGCTTTAAGATAAATAAAAAAGCGGCTTACTTTATTTTTATATTGGTTGGGTTAATTACCATTTATGCTACTTACAACACGCTTAAACTAAAATTTAGTTATAATATTGAAAGTTTTTTTTCTAAATCGGATGCCGATTATAAATTTTATAAAAAATATACCAATAGGTTTGGAGGCGAAAATAATTTTGTACTTGTTGGCATTAAAAATAATCAAGGAATTGACAATTTAACTTTCTTTAAAAAACTAAATGTGTTAACTCATTTTTTAGCAAAAGATACCTTTGTTACCAAAGTAATATCTCCAACAAACATTA
>CAZVEW010000007.1:20606-34834 GCA_964625955.1 uncultured Vicingus sp.
AATATCATTTGGGAGGAAGAATTAATACTCAACAATTTTACATAGCCGAAATGCAAAAAGAGATGACCTCTTTTGCTATATTAGGCATCATTTTATTGCTTTTATTTCTGTATTTTACTTTTAAAAACATTTGGGGAATTATAATTCCTTTATTGGTATTAGTTATTGCTATTATTTGGACACTCGGCTTAATGCAAATTACTGGTCAAGAAATGAGTTTAATGATGGTAATGATGCCAACAATGCTTTTTGTAATTGGTGTTTCCGATAGTGTACACATCATCAATAAATTTAAAACCGAATTTAAAATTCATAACAACAGAAAACTGGCAATAAGAATTACCATTACAGAACTAGGCGTTGCCATTTTTTTAACCTCATTTACTACCGCCATTGGTTTTATTAGTTTGGCTTTTATGGATGTTGAACCCCTTAAAATTTTTGGCATCTATACTGCCATTGGTATTATGATTACTTACGTTGTTTCAATGCTTATTATCCCTTCTTTACTTTTAGTTTTAAAAATTAACTTTAAAGAAAGTAAAAAAGCCAAAACCTGTTTTTTATTTTGCATAGAAAATTTTTACCTTAATGTTACCAAGCATAAAAAAGCATTTGCACTTGGCATTGTTGCAGTTGTGTTAATTTCGATAAATGGATTAAGATATTTTAAGGTAAATAATAATTTTTTAGATGATTTAGATGATAAAACAGCCTTAAAACAAGATATGTTGTTTTTTGAGGATAATTTTTCAGGAATAGTTCCTTTCGAAATTGCCATAGAACCACAAAACAATGCTTCAGTATTTGATTTTAAAGTACTTAAAGAAACCAAAATTGTAGCAAATTTTTTAACTAAAACCTATAAAGCAGGATTGCTAATTAGTCCAACAACCGTGATAAAATCGGCAAATATGACTTTAAATGGTGGAGCAAATGTAGCATTTAAACTCCCGAAAAATAAAAAACAATTATACCGAATATTAAAAAATATAAAAAAATGGCACATTGCCAAAAAATATAAATCCATTGTAAGCACAGATGAAAAACATGGACGTTTATCAGCAAAAATAAAAGATTTGGGAAGTGCTAAAATTGGCAAATTAAACCAACAATTAAAAACGTTTATCCAAAATCAACATTTACAAACCAAATTTATAATAACAGGTGCAGCACATTTGCTTAACGAATCGAACAGAAAAATAGCCGAGGGAGTAGTTAAAGGAATATTTTTGGCATTTTTTATGATATTTTTGACCATAGCTATCCTTTTTAACTCCATAAAAACAGCCCTAATTTCTTTATTACCAAACATATTACCTGTTTTAATTCTGGGCGGATTAATGGGGTATTTTGGTATAGATTTAAAAGTATCGAGTTCCTTAATGTTTACCATTGTTTTGGGTATAGCAGTAGATGATACCATACATATTTTAGCAAAATACAGGCATCAATGTATGGCAGGATTTTCTGCTGGAGAAGCTTTATACACCGCATTTCTATCTACTGGCTGGTCGGTAGTTGCTACCTCTTTAATTATCTCATCAGGATTTATAATATTTATTATTTCTAATTTTGAGAGTACATTTTACACAGGCTTATTGGTAAGTATTTCTCTCCTTACAGCACTTTTTTCTAATTTAATTATGTTACCGTTATTGCTCGGAAAAAGTAGAGATATTAGGCTACGAAAAAAGAAAAAAAATTAAAGGTTAATAAATTTGTCGAGCCAATGACATTTTTTTTTATTCCGAAGCCTTAACTTTGCTTATCTTTTAATTTTAACTAACCATGAATAATAAAGATGCAACAATAATAGTTTTAGCTTGGCCCGATACCAAAGTTGTTAACGAAGGAAAATGGTATGATACACCTATGCGTTGGGTGGGAGCGATAAAAAATGGCTATTATAAAGCAGGACATGCAGCCCTTATGATGGTTAATCATCAAACATCAGAAATTCATTACTTTGATTACGGAAGATATCATACCCCTTTAAAACATGGTAGAGTTAGGGATAAATTTACCGACCCAGATGTAGCCATCAACATTAAAGCCATTATTAGAAATAACAACATTGAAAATATTCATGAAATTTTGTTAGATAGATTTAATAACCATGCTTGTCATGGCACAGGAAGATTAACCGCTGCTTTTGTGAAAAATATTGATTTTGATAAAGCTTACAAAAAAGCTAAAGCAATGCAAAATAGTGAAGCCATTCCTTATGGTCCTTTTGAGTTAAAAGGGACAACATGCTCAAGATTTGTTGCTCAGGTAGTTTTTGCCTCAACTAGTAATTGGTTTACAAAATTAATGATTCGTTTGCCTTACACCATTTCTGCTACACCTCGCTCTAACAATAAAGTTTTAAATGATTGCAAATATTTTTTTGAGATTATCGATGGAGAGATGTTTAAACGAAAAAGTAAATTATACCCTTTAAAAAAACTTTTTTGCTGGCAACATACCACCGAAACAACTCAAGTAATAACAATTTCGGCAAAAACAAGCCTCATTTCTTAATTCCAAAATATGGATAAATTTGCAGGCACATTATCACCACCAAAAAAACCTTTAAATATTCCAAAAACTTCGCAATGGCTTTCAGGACAAGGAGGTGGCGTTTGGTTTCACATCTCATCAACAAAAAAAAGAAATGAATTTTTAATAAAAAGATTTACACCTGTTGGAGAAATGGATTGCGACAGAATTTTTGAAATAGAAAATAATGGCTCGATTTTCGATATAACCTTACCCTACAAGTTTACACACCTATCGCATTGTGCGAAATGTAGGATAATACAAAATAAAATAATTTACACCTTTAACTATTTAGCACACTAAAATTTAAAATTATGAAAAACAGATATTTAGCCATAGCATTATCCATTTTTATTTTTGCCTGTGGAAGCAATGCCGAAAATTCGGCAACAAAAAAAATAAATAAAACTGAACCCGTAATAAAAACGCAAAAAAATTTTGCAACACCAGCAACAACAAGTGTTCAAACAAAAGAAGAACATATTGCTGAACCTAAAGAGGTTGCAGTGGCAAAACAAAAAAACAAAACAAAAAAACAAACACCAAAAACAACAGTTGTAACCGAAAAAAAAGAAGAAGAAACAGTTGATGAGATACAAGAAACTGCAGAAAAAGTTTACCCAACAGTAGATGAAATTCGCCCCAACCATGAAGCATGGAACAATTTAACAAAAAAATATGTGAGTACTACAGGACGAGTAAACTACAAAGGAATGAAAGCCGATTTAACTAAAATAACCACTTATTTAGCACAATTAAACAAAATATCTCCTCAAAATAATTGGACAAGAAATGAAAAATTAGCCTATTGGATTAATTTATACAATGCCTCAACGGTTTATTTAATTACTACCAATTACCCTGTTTCGAGTATTACCAAAATTAACGGAGGTAAACCTTGGGATAAGAAATTTGTAAAATCGGGCAACAAAACCTACACGCTAAATGATATAGAGAATACAATTGTTCGCCCAACATTTAAAGACCCAAGAGTACACGCAGCATTAAATTGTGCTGCAAAATCATGCCCTAAAATAATGAACGGAGCTTTTTTACCTAACAAGCTAAATGCACAGTTAGATGCACAAGTAAGAGCATGGATTAATGATAGTTTTAGAAATAAACTTACTGCTGATAAAATTGAAGTTAGTCAGATTTTTGATTGGTATAAAACCGATTTTGTGGTCAAAGGAGGAGTGATTAAATTTATCAATGCTTACATCAATACTAATATTGCAGTAAATCCCAATGCTAAAATTACCTATTTACCATACAATTGGGCATTAAACGAATAATTTTTTATCTAACTAAGGCTGTCGAAGTATCTAAAAAAATAGTAAATCTATTTAAATTAAAATACATTTGCATTGAATTATAAGCAAATGCAAGAAAATCAATATTCATCTTCTACAATATGTGCTTTAGCTACTCCGCAAGGAATTGGTGCCATAGGTATAATACGACTTTCGGGCAAAGAAGCCATTAACATTTGTAATAAAATATTTTTTGGTAAGGATTTAACACAGGTCGCTTCACACACCATTCATTTTGGTACAATTAGGGCTAACGATAAAATTATTGATGAAGTTTTAGTAAGCGTTTTTAAAGGTAAAAAATCTTACACAGGCGAAAATTCCATAGAAATTTCTACACACGGTTCACCTTATATTCAACAACAAGTTATACAATTATTATTAAAAAATGGTGCTCAAGCCGCTAATCATGGAGAATTTACTTTAAGGGCATTTTTAAACGGAAAATTAGATTTATCTCAAGCCGAAGCTGTCGCAGATGTAATAGCTTCTCATTCTGAATCTTCATTAACCTTAGCTTTAAAACAAATGCGAGGTGGATTTAGTAACGAAATCCAAAAATTAAGAGAGCAGCTTATTCATTTTGCCTCTTTAATTGAGTTAGAACTCGATTTTGGAGAAGAAGATGTAGAATTTGCTGATAGAAAAGATTTAAAACTATTGGTAGAAAAATTAAACAATGCCTTGCACTCCTTAATTCAATCTTTTAATTATGGAAATGTAATAAAATCAGGCGTTCCCGTAGCCATTGTTGGCAGACCAAATGCAGGGAAATCTACCTTATTAAACACTTTGTTAAACGATGACAGGGCTATTGTTTCTGCAATTGCGGGTACAACGCGAGATACCATCGAAGAAAGCTTAACTATTAATGGTATTCAATTTAGATTTATTGATACCGCAGGTTTAAGAGAAACAACTGACGAAATTGAAAAAATTGGTGTTACAAAAGCATTAGAACAAATTGAAAAATCTGCTATTTATATTTATTTATTTGATGTAAATGAACTTTCGTTAGCAGAAGTAGAAAAAGACTTATCAGAATTAAATGCAGAAATTCCACGCTTAATCGTTGCCAATAAAACCGATTTGGTTGATAAAAGCCAACTCAAGAAATTTAAAGAACTCAACTGCTATTTTATTTCAGCCAAAGAAAAAAACAGTCTCAAAAAACTTACATCATCACTATTTAAGACCGTAAATGATAATTTGGTTCAAAGCAATGATGTGGTGGTTACCAATGCTCGCCATCACGAAGCATTAACAAAAGCCCATGAATCGTTAATTCAGGTTTTAGAAGGATTAGACAACAACATTACAGGCGATTTTTTGGCAATGGACATCCGACAAGCACTATACCAATTAGGCTTAATAACAGGAGATATTACTACCGATGATTTGTTAGATAATATTTTTAGTAAATTTTGTATCGGAAAGTAATTACAATATGTTGTTCTAAAGAAAACAGCGATAAAGTTTATGAGCTATTTTACTAAAAAACGCCTACTTTAAAAAAAAATAGAAATCGAGGCTTAAACAAAATGTTTGTCAGCCATTTTGCAAATTTCATCGCCAATAGCTAAACAAGCTGTAGCTGCTGGCGAGGGTGCATTTAAAACGTGAATACTTTTCCCTTTATATTCAATTCTAAAATCGTCTTTGGTATCTCCATTTTTATTTAAAAGCATTGCTCTTACGCCAGCTCTCCCAGGCTTAATGTCTGCCATTGTTAATGATGGAATTATACGTTGCAATGTTTTTAAGAATAATTTTTTAGAAAAAGCTCTTCTGTATTCATTGTATGCAAAACTTGTGTTGTTAAATAATAATTTCCATGTTCCTTTGTAAGTTAAAGCATCAACAGTATCTCTTAAACTGAAATCAGTTTTTCCATACCCCTCTCTTTTAAAAGTGAATACAGCATTAGGACCACATTCAATATCGTTGTTAACCATTCTTGTAAAGTGCACACCTAAAAATGGAAAATCTGGGTTTGGAACAGGATAAATTAGGTTTTTAACTTTGTGTTTTGCTTGTGATGTAAGCTCGTAATAATCGCCTCTAAAACCAACAATTTTTTCTTTTAGTGCTACTTTATCTTTTTTGGCTAACCTATCGGATTGTAGTCCTCCACAAAAAATCATATACTTGGTAAGGTATTTATTTTTTGTTGTAATTACGGTTGTTTTATCTTCTTCATGAATGTAATTAAGTACTTCTTCTCCTAAAACTATTTTGCTTTTAGGTTGCTTTGCAATAACTAATTCGCAAAGTTTCTCGGTAGTTGCTCTATAATCAATTATTCCTGTACAAGGAACCCATATTCCAGCTATAGCATTTACAAAAGGTTCAATTTCTTTAATTTTTTCTGCATTAATTTTTTCAATTCCTTCGGTATTATTTTCGATACCATTTTGGAAAATTTTATCCATAAATGGTAATTCACTCTCATTAACAGCAACTACAACTTTACCGCAAACATCATATTTAATATTATATTGTTTGGCAAATTCAATTAATTGTTTTCGACCATTTACACAGTTTTTTGCTTTATAAGAGCCTGGTTTATAGTACAATCCAGAATGAATAACACCAGAATTATTTCCTGTTTGATGATTGGCTAAATGTTTTTCTTTTTCTATTAAAAGGATTTTTAAATTAGGATGTTTTAATTGTAATTTATAGGCTGTAGCAACACCAACGATTCCTCCTCCGACAATAGTTACATCGTAAATATTTTTATTTTCCAAAGTAAAAATTTAAGTTCTCTACAAAAGTAAAAATTATATACTTACATCACTTATAATTTAATCAATTTTTCGGTTTTCATTAATTCATTATCCATGTAGATGTTTATAAAATAAACTCCTTTTTTGTAATTATTGTTAAAGCGAATAATATTTTTATTTTGAAATAATTTATTTTCAATTCTTCTTCCTGCAATATCAAACACTTCAATTCTAATATTGTTAATATTAGTACTGTTAAGTTTAATATTTATTGTTGAATTAAATGGATTAGGATAAATAATTACTAAATCATTTTTATTTACATCATTAATTCCAACAGCAGCAGAATCTACTACATAAAAATTATCAAACCCTGCTTCAGATATATGCCCTGGAGAAATATCCATTGCTCTAATGGTTAGCGACATATTATTAGTAACAGTTATTATGCTTGATAATTTAAATGATTTTGTTGCCCAAGTAGATAAATCGGGATCTGTAACGGTTGCAAAATCAATAACTTGAGAAGTAACCCCATTGTTTAAGGTAATTACTAAAGAATCGTTTGGTGTTCCTAATCCACCGCCATTAAAAAACCACCTATCAAAAAATAAATAGGGGTCGGTATAACTAGATAAATCAAAGGTAGGAGAAGTTAGAATAGTTTCACCACCATCAATATCGTCATTACCTACGCTTCCACCAGCATTTCCTGTTACATAGGCTTCATCGTTACAGTCTGTTGAGACATCTACTCCTGGATTTGAAGGTGTTCCGTTAAAGTTTGTTCCTATTGGAATTCCTCTAACCCAATCTCCAGATATGGGAGTGCCAGTAACAGTCCAACCAAAATTAAAACTAAAATCATCGTAATAACCAGCATTTAAAGTGTATTGGTGAATATTACCGGCTGGATTTAATATTTCGTTTTGACTACAGTAAATCTGGTACCCCCATTTACCAATAGTTACATCATAATTTCCTATAGACACATTTGGAATAACAAAATTGCCATTTACATCTGTACTTACCGTAAAATCATAACCAGTAGCTTTCAACCTAACTTTTGCTCCTGCTATTGGGTTTCCTGTTAAAGCGTCAGACAAATGTCCTTCGTAAGCAAATGTTGCAATAGGCACTAATGCTACATCTTGTATAACAGTAAAACCTGAAGATAAAGCAAGATTAAAAATAGTATCCGGTTGATAACCTAATTTAGAATAGATAATATTGTAAGTTCCTGCATCGACAATTCCTGTGGCATAATTACCTAATAAATTAGATGTAGTAGTAGTTGTTGTTGCTACAATTTCTACCAAAGCACCATTAATGGGTGCCGTTGTACTTGCATCAGTTATATTCCCTTTTAAAAACGATGCCGTAACATAAGTAGGGCCTAAAACAAATAAGCCATTCTCAATATCGCTTGCTATAATATTACCTGAAGGTAACCAAGGATAAACTCCCCAACAACCGTTGTAGCCATCTCCACTAAATTGGGGTGAGGTATCGTAATGTCCAACTTCTACCATGTTGCTAGGCTGACTAACATCAAATAATACTACGCCATCTCTATAATAAGATGTTGCTACAAAGTTGTTGATAAAGAAGGCATTATGAGGAATAACTAATTGTCCAGGGTTAGATTGTATTTTATCTAATTCGGTAATATTAGATAAGTTGCTTACATCGTAAGCACCAATAAAAGCGTTGCTTTTTTCATCTGTTGTAAAAAGTGTTTTACCATCATCAGAAATCCAAACATTATGAGTAAAAGAGCTAGGGGAAGCGTGTGTAGCCATGGTAACTGGAGTTGCTTTATTACTAACGTCAATTACAGCAAAAAAACCATCATTAATTGCGGCTCCCCAGAGAGTATCACCTCTTGCCATTCCATCATGCAAATAAAAATCATTATACCTCCCTAATTCTGTTGGGCTGTTTGGATTAGTAGCTAAATCAAGAATTATAGCCCCCCCTACACCATTATTTGATCCCATTATATATCCTACGCCATTTTCGTCTATAAAAATATCGTGTGCTTTTGTAAAAGGATAAGTGTTTCCGCCATAATTACTCACATTTGCAGTGGTTAGTGTGCCAGGCAAATTAGTCATGTCAATTATCATTAAACCTCCTGAAGATTCGTTGGTTATGTAGGCATGTTTATTCCATACCTTGATATCCCTCCAAATACTATTTGCTCCTGACGTATAGAAAACTTCAACAGGTGCTGTTGGAATAGAAACATCAACTATTGCAACTCCATCTTGCATTCCTATAATCGCATATTCATTCCCTAAAGTATCTACATAGCCCCAAATATCATTCATATCACCCCTGCTTGCTGGAAAGGTGAAATTAGCAAGTAAATTAATATTTTTACTCGATTGGGCACTAATTGTTGTTGTTTGAGTAATAACAATTACTATAAATAATATTTTTTTAATCATGATTAAAGTTTTTAGATAATGAACCTGTTAAGGTTAAACTTTAATAGTTAAGATTAAGCCTCAAATAAGTTCTGGGTGCAATTTATGACTAAATTTAAGATTTCCTATTTAAATTATAGTAAAGGATTGTATTCTTAAATTAACGGTAGTGTAATTAATAAATACGTTTTAGCGTATAATTGTCAAACTTTAAAATACAGGTTGAGGTATTTTCGAAACCACTTTCTATACCTGTTCTTTTAAAATCTAAATTTAAAGATATGCCTTCTACAATTGAGGTAGATATATTTGTATTGAAAACTGTGGCATTTTTAATAAAACAATTAGCATAGTACCATGCTAAATCATAACCTAACAAAGCATTTTTTGAAGGAAATACCTCTAACTTCTCCTCAAATTTTTTAACAATATTTATGGTTTTATCACTACTGTAATCTACATGTTGTGCTACAGGAATGTAAGCATTTAATTGCTGAAAATATGCTAAATCTATATTGTCATAATTTAGCCAATCTTCTAAGCCTACTATTGTTATTTTATAATTTTTGTATTCTTTTTTATTGAGTGTTGTTACTAAATAATTTAAAATAGTGGTAATGTATTTCTTATCAGAAATAGGCATGTATAATACATTGTTTTTTGTTGGGGATAAGTTGGATAAAATAGTGTTAAAATTGTAACTTACTTTTAATGTTTTTATAGGGGAATAAAAAACAGTATCGTTAATTGCTGACAATCTTTCTTGGTAATCTTTTATCAGTAGAGGTATTAAATCTTTTTCTTTAGATTTTTCGTAAGAAAGTGCTAATAAATTTTCTGTTTTAAAGCTGTCAATTGTTAATGTAACAATCTGATTTAAAGAGGTAACTAACGAAGGTATCGCTTTAAAAACATACTCATTTCCTAATAAAATTTTATTGTTTTGTTTTACTGGAGAGGTGATGGGAATATGATTTTGTTTTGCAAATTCAGCAGCTTTTTTAAAATTGTTTTTATACAAAGGACCAACAATTAAATCGAATGTTTTAAATTCTTTTTTTAATAATAATTCTTTAGTTCGTATAGAGTCTTGTCCTTTTGTATCGTAAACATACAATTTAAATTTAATGCTATCAGACGATAAAGAATCTAAAGCCAATAAAAATCCGTTATAAAATTCAATAGCAAATTTAGATCGAGGGTAAATTTCTTTTTGATGAAAAGCATCTAAATGTTGTGTTATTTCATCATTTTCATCTAAATAAAAAGGTAACATTAAACTTATTTTATAAATATTTTTCTTTTCTATTGAATCGTTAAGTAAAGAAATAATATGCTTGGTTTTAAAAGGGAAAGCTAACAGGCTATCGTTGTTAGTTTTTATTGTGGGCTGTATTTTAATGGGTAAAAATATGGTTTCGTTTACTTGAAGCCCTTTTTTTAATCCATTATTAACTTTTTTTAAATCAACAACACTAACATTATAGGTTTTGCTTAAACCATAAAGTGTTTCTCCTTTTTTTACCAAATGTGTTTTATAGTTTAAAGTGTTTTCTGTTGCAATAGCATCGTTGTCTTTCAGTTTAAAAATAGGAATTTTAATAATCATTCCTTCTTTTAAACCGTTAACAATTGTAGGATTGGCGGCAATAATGTCTTTCTGTTTTACTTTATACATTTTGGCGATGGCGTAAAGTGTTTGTTTTTTTTGTACTTTATGAGAAATATAATTTCCATCTGTTTGGGTTATTGTTTCTTGGTGTTTTTTAACAGGAATAAAAATTTTTTCGCCAATGCTTAAGCCATCTAAAACACTAGGATTTTCTTGTTTTATCACTTTAATGGGTATATTGTATTTTTTATGTATAGCGTAAAGCGATCCTCCTTTTTTTACAATGTGAATATAATACTGTTTTCCTTTAATTGTATGAATTGTTAACGTATCTGTTTGGGCAAAACAATTTAAAACTATCAATTGAAAATTGATAATTAAAATAGTTCTTATTATTAGATTGGTTATTTTCATTCAACTAAAAATTCCTAAAGTGCTAAAATTACTTATTATTTTATTTTCAGATTTACGCGTTAAATTACTCCCACTCTATCGTAGCGGGTGGTTTTGAGCTAATATCGTAAACAACCCTATTAACACCTTTAACCTTGTTTATTATTTCGTTGGATGTTTTTGCTAAAAACTCATAAGGCAAATGACACCAATCGGCAGTCATGCCATCGGTAGATTGTACCGCTCTAAGTGCAACAACATTCTCGTAAGTTCTTTCATCTCCCATTACACCAACAGATTGAACGGATAATAATATTGCTCCAGCTTGCCAAACTTCATCATATAAGTTTGCTTTTTTTAATCCTTCAATAAAAATATAATCTACTTCTTGCAAAATGTGTACCTTTTTTGGAGTTACATCGCCTAAAATACGAATAGCTAAGCCAGGACCGGGAAAAGGATGTCTTCCTAATAAATTTTTAGCCAACCCCATTGCTTTTCCTACGCGTCTTACTTCATCTTTAAAAAGTAAGCGTAATGGTTCTACAATTTCTAATTTCATATAGGCTGGTAAGCCGCCAACATTATGGTGAGATTTTATGGTTTGAGATGCTCCTCCGTTTACCGAAACTGATTCTATTACATCGGGATAGATAGTGCCTTGTGCTAACCATTTTACATCGGTAATTAAATGAGCTTCTTTATCAAATACATCAATAAAAGTTTTACCAATGGATTTTCGTTTTTTTTCTGGGTCGGCAATATTGGCTAAAGCCGAATAAAATTTTTCTTTGGCATCAACACCTTTTACGTTTAAGCCCAAGTGTTTGTATTGGTCTAAAACGTTTTTAAATTCATTTTTTCTTAATAATCCATTATCTACAAAAATACAAAATAGGTTTTTTCCTATTGCTTTATCGAGTAAAACTGCTGCAACTGTCGAATCTACTCCGCCCGATAGTCCTAAAACAACTTTATCATTTCCAATTTTTGATTTTAATTGATTTACAGTGCTTTCTACAAACGAATTTGGCGTCCAATTTTGAGAAAATTGGCAAATAGTTACTACAAAATTTTTGAGTAAAATAGCCCCTTCTGCAGAGTGATATACTTCTGGATGAAATTGTATGCCGTAAGTTTCTTCTTGGTTAAACTGATAGCCAGCAATTGCAACATCGTTGGTGCTAGCAATTATTTTAGCATTATTTGGTAGTTTTTTGATGGTGTCTCCATGGCTCATCCAAACTTGGGTGTTTAAACTCATTCCTTTAACTAAAGAATTTTCGTTGTTCACAAAATTTAAGTTGGCTCTTCCATATTCTCTAATTTTAGAGGGTAAAACATTTCCTCCAAAATTTTGAGCCAAATACTGAGCTCCAAAACAAATACCAAGTAAGGGTAATTTTCCTTTTATTAAAGATAAATCTAGTTTTGGTGAATTACTCTCTAAAACAGAAAAAGGACTACCAGATAAAATAACTCCTTTATAATTAGCAATATTTAATGCTGATAATTTGTTAAAGGGATGTATTTCGCAATACACATTTAGTTCCCTAATTCTTCTAGCTATTAATTGGGTGTATTGAGAGCCAAAATCTAAAATTAAAAGTTTTTCCATAATTGCTGCAAATATAAAAGATGTAAACCGATTTTCGTAATTTAATTTTTTAACTTAATAACTTTTAAACAACTGTTAACAAAATAATAACCTTAAAGCAACTAACTTTAATGAAATTTCGTCTATTTTTGAAATGAAAAAGTGATCACCCTACAAGGGATTAACAACCCTAAACCGCTTTATATTATGCACTTTTCGATATTATGAATAGGTTTTTATATAGTTTAATTTTATTATTTTTTAGCTTAATAGGTTTTTCTCAATCTATCATAATTAATGAAGTTTCTCAAGGTCCAACTGGCGGACAAGAATATATTGAATTTTTAGTAGTAGGTCCTGCTCTTACATCATGCAAACAAACGCCAAGCTGTATTGATTTAAGAGGCTATATTATTGACGATAATAATGGTTATCTTAACGGTGGACCTGTTTCAGGTGTTGGTATCGCTGCCGGGGCTTGTCGTTTTGCTAACAACCCTTTTTGGAGCTGTATTCCTGCAGGAACAATTTTTGTTATCTATAATGATTTAGACCCTAATTCTTCTCTCCCTGCTAATGATATTTCAATGACTGATGGTAATTGCGGTATGGTTATTCCTATTTCTTCCAACTTATTTGAGCATCACGATACGCAACCAAATTCTACAAACTCAACTTACCCTACAACTGGCTGGTTGCCTGGTGGATTATGGTCTAGAATTTCTATGGCGAATGGAGAAGATGGGTTTCAACTATTCTCACCTACAAACACAACAACCCCTGTATTCAGTTTAGGTTGGGGTTCTGGAACAAGTGGAACAAATAATTTAGGAAATATATACATGGGGGCTGGTTCTGCACAGGATACTGTTTTTTATCTTACAGATTGTAATTATACTACCCAAAGTAGTTGGGTGGCTGGTTGTGCTGGTGATTTTTCGGCTTGTGGTGGTAATGACCAAACGCCAGGATTTCCCAACCCAGGACAGGCAGCTTGCATTGCTGCTATGAATAATTCTTGTGGGCAAACACTAAATGTAGATTCTGTACTTACCAACGAAATTTGCTTAGGTGCTTGTGATGGAACTGCTGGTGTAAATATTATAAATGGAGCTTCTCCTTATTCTTACTTATGGTCTTCGGGCGATACAACTCAAAATATAACTAATTTATGTGCAGGAAATTATCAAGTAATAGTATCTAATCCTTATTGTAAAGACACCACCAATGTTACCATTTTAAATGGAGTAGTTTGTCCTACTTGCAATATGGATTCATTATATGTAACACAAACAATATGTTTAAATGATTCCTTTATGGTTTCGGGAAGCATATATTTTAGTAATCCACCATCAACAGGCACTTTAACTGCTAGTATAAATTATGCCTCAACTACCTATGATACTATTATTAATGCACCTTTCTCCTCTCCGCAAAATTGGAGTATTTCTCATCTTCCAACAGGAGGAGGGCTGTATACTGTTACGGTAACTTTCTCTGCTAACCCATCTTGCACTATTAGTCTAATAGGTACTGCACCAAACCATTGTAATTGCACCGCCTACGTAGGCACCTTTTCTGCCAACATAACACCTAATGTAGGACAAA
>CAZVEW010000008.1:0-34485 GCA_964625955.1 uncultured Vicingus sp.
TGTTTTTTTAGGATTTTTAAGTATTAATTCTTCAGGTTCAAACATCCTTAAATAACAATAAATTACTAAACATAAATATATGGCATATTTTAATGCAAATTATCCGTTAAAATACTTATTTTCAACTAAGTGAATTTACTGAGTAAGTGTTTTTAACGATGAGTTAGGTCGTAAATAAATAAAGGGTATTTATGATTTATTGAACGATTATTTTTTTGGTAAACAGCAAGTTATTAACATCTTTTATTTTTACAATGTAGCTTCCTGTAACCCAATTTGTGGTGTTTATTTTAACTTTTTTATTTAATTTTCCTTCAGCTACTATTTTTCCATTCATATCGTAAATTAAATAAACTAAATTATTGTTAGCACTTTTACTTTCAATCCAAAGAAAGTTTTTTGTTGGATTAGGATAAACATTGAATAGTTGCTGCTGCTTTATATTATTCTTTACAGCAACAGGAAGCACTCCGTTGGCAAAAGTGTATTCGCCCAAAATTAAACTATCTATGGTAATAAATCCAAAAGGAATAGTTGGACCAACAGTCGTTTTTGTGTAGTAAGGATAAACCGTCCAATCGTCTTTAGCATCTTTTCTGTACAATAAAATTATGCTATCTCCATTTACAGGCACCAAATCAACATCTAAATAACCATTATTAGCTCTGCCATCAAAATTTAGCTTTACGGTAGCTTTAAAATTTTGGGGTAAAATTCCTTGAAAACTCCAGTACCTTGAAGTAGAAATTCTATAATTATTAGGGTTGTTTTTAATGCTATCTGGTGCAACCCAATGATGTTCAACAAATAATAATGCCGAGTCGGTAATGCTATTAACGGTAACAGTACTTAACGAAAGAGATAGGTTGTTGCTGCCTGTGTTTTTTATAATTAGTTTATCATCTGTTCTGGCTTGGTTTAATTTATTATCTTCATTTAGTAAAATTAAAATAGGATTAAAAGGAATAGTAACACTGGTAGTGGTGTTTTGTCCACTTGCAATTATGGTTCGTTTTACACGATTCCAATTAACATCATAAAAAGTTATTTCTAAAGGAGTTCCTGTATGAAAGTTTGGTGCACCTCGTAGTTTTTGTTTAATGTGTAAAGTAACATTGTAATTACTCCCGTTAGCTGTTGTTACTGATGAATCGATAGAAAAATGAGAAAAACCGGGAGAAAAAACCCAATCGTTAAAAAAATTAGTCATATTAATTCCTGTAGCAGCAATCAGTTCATCTCTGTATTGGTAGGCATTAATACTTTTATATTGATAATTATTGATGATGGCTTTTAATCCCACAAAAAACAAAGAATCGCCCATGTAAGCCCTCATATTATGAATAACAGAAGCTCCTTTTTTGTAGGTATGGTCGCCATAAGTATATTGGTGTGGAATGCCAGAAATGGCTCGGTATCCGCTTTCGTTTAAGTAGGTAAATTGCAAAACTTCTTTGTGGTTTTTTTTAATTGCAGCTAAAGATGTTGGATAGCCATAAACGCCTTCTAAAAATAAATGTTCAGAATAAACAGCCATGCCTTCGTTTATCCACATATCGCCTTCGGTTTCGCAGGTAACCAAATCGCCCCACCAATGGTGAGAAAATTCATGAGCCATTAGTGTTTCATAAGTTAATGTTCCGTTAGCTATTGCTTGCGGAAAAGCAATGTTGGTAACGTGTTCCATTGCTCCAGATGAAAAAGGAACTAAAGAGTAACCAATTTTATTCCATCGGTATTGTCCGTAATGTGTTTCATAAATATCAATGGCATTGTTAAGGTGTAAAAAAGAGTTTTTCATGTTGGTCGTGTCCGAAGCTCTTGCAACTAATTCTATGGGAATTGTATCGTTAAAAATACCAACATGCGAAGTGTGTACAGTAGCATAATCAGCAACAGCTACACATACCAAATAAGAGGGTATTTCTTTATTTATCGACCAGCTATTCATTATTGTATCGCCAGCAATGGTGTAGGTGGTATCTAATTTTCCATTACAATGGGCATTTTTTCCATTAGCGGTAATAATGTTAAATTGATAGGTAGAACGTTCTACAAAATTATCGAAACAAGGAAACCACACCCTACCATAATTGTGCGGATTAGCATCAAAACCAACACCCAAATTGTAAGCATAATTACCTTGAAAATAAAAACCACCCCAACCAGAAGCATCTATTTGTGGCGTGCCATGGTAATAAACAATTAAACTTGCGGTATCACCAATGTTCAAAAGAGTGGCTAAATTGGTGGTTAGTAGCGTATCGTTGTAAGAGAAAGTAAGTAAATTATTTTGCATTTTTATCGAATCAACAGTAAGCTTAAGCAAATCTAAACCAATGGTGTTTATGCCATTAATCTTAGGTGTAAACTTAATGTTGCAACTACCACTAATTTTTTTATTGGTAAAATCAATAATTGTTAAATTAATTTGATAATTTAAAATATCTATGGTGTCACTTCTGCTGTTTAATGCTTTATTGTTAGGCATACTCTTTTGGGCACTCAACGACAATAAACCAGTAATAAAAATACATATTGTAGCAACTATTTTAACCATAACTAAAATTAATTTGATATAAAGTTATTGTAAATTTTTAGAATAATGGTAACAAATTTAAATCTTTTTACTCAGCATGCTTATTTTGCACAATAATTTACCGTTTATAAAACGATAGCGACTGTTAACTTAACATTGCATTCCTAATGTAAAATTTAAGACTAATAATAGTTGAAAAAATACTTAAATTTGACCTTAATTTTTCTTTTGTTATTGTAATGCTATGAAACCATCTCCAGAACTATTTAACCTTATAAAATCGCTTACCAAATCAGAAAAGAGGTATTTTAAATTAAGTTCTTCTTTGCAATCTGGCGAAAAAAATTACATGAAACTTTTTGATGCCATAGAAGAACAAGAAGAATATGCCGAGGAGGATTTAAAGCTATTATTTAAAGGAGAAACTTTTATTAATCATTTGCCATCAGAAAAAAATCATTTATATTCATTAATTCTTAAAAGCCTACGAGGGTTTTATTCCGATAAATCGGCAGCATCTATTTTACAAGAACAATTAAGAAATATTGAATTGCTATACAATAAAGCATTGTATAAAGAATGTGCCAAAACAATTAAAAAAGCTAAAAAAATAGCCTACAATTACGAAAAATATTATTTTCTTTTAGATTTAATTGATTGGGAAAAAATATTGATAGAAGAGGAATATTTACGCGGTAAATTTAACACCAACCTCAATAATTTAATTGATGAAGAGAAAGATTGTTTAGAAAAATTAAGAAACATTGCAGAATATCAAAAGCTATACTCTCAAATAAATTATGTTTTTAGAAAAGGAGGATATACCAGGAATGATGAGGAGCAAAAAATTGTTGACGAAATTGCAAACTATCATTTAATTATAGGAAAAAATACGGCACTTACCACCAAAGCAGCTACAGCTTGTTATTACATAAAAGGATTGTGTGCTGTAACCGAAAGAAATACAGCAAAAGCAGCATTAAATTTTAATAAAGTAACTAAAATTATGGAAGATAATCCTACCATTATGAAGGAACTTCCTAAAAGATATATTAAAGCATTAAATAATATTTTGCACACGTATTTTGATGCCAACGAGTGGAATAATTGCCTAGCAATGATTAATAAAATGCGCAGTTTACACACCAAAAATGGTTTTGAGAGTCTCGATATTCAATTAAATTTATTTACACTTCCCTCTAACGCAGAATTGCTCCTTTCTATATACAGAGGTAATTACGAATATGCTGTAAATAATGTTGTCCCAAGTATTATTCAAGGAATAGCATCTTTTAAAGGGAAAATTAATAGTGAAGATGAAATGCTGTTTTATTACAATATTTCTAGGGTATATTTTGGCAATGGAGATTTTAAGATGGCACTAAAGTACAGCAATAAAATGCTTAATAACTCGGCAGTAGGATTAAGAGAAGATGTTTACGTTTTTGCCAGATTGCTCAACCTTGTTATTCATTACGAATTAGGTAATTTTGATTTATTAGCTTACACCATTAAATCTACCAAACGATTTGTGGCAAAAAATAAAAGAAATTTTCAATTCGAATTTGTCTTTTTACAAGGATTAAAAAGATTAATTAAAATTAAAAACACAACTGAATTACCATTATAGTACATAAACTTTAAAGCCGAAATGGAAGAAGTGTTAAAAGATCCTTATGAAAAAGTAGCCATTAAATATTTTGATTTTATGGCATGGATTGACAGTAAAATTGAGAAAAAATCTTTTGCCAACTTAATACAAAGTAAAAATTAGCCAATACCCCTTTGCTTTACAGCCTCATATAAAATAATTCCGGCAGCAACAGAAACATTTAAAGAAGCAATTTGTCCAATTAGTGGAATTTTAGCTTTATCATCACTTGCTTTTAATAGTTGATTAGAAATGCCTTTTTCTTCACTACCCATAATTATGGCACAAGGTGTTTTGTAATTAGGTTGGTAAATGGTTTCGTTAGTTTTTTCGGTGCAGGCAATAATTTTTACACCACTTTCTTTTAAAAAGAAAACGGTATCGGTTAAATTATCCACTTTACAAACAGCAATCCGCTGCAAAGCCCCCGTAGATGTTTTTATGGCATCGGCATTAATTTGTGCAGATTCTCTTTTAGGAATAATAATGGCATCAACACCAGCACACTCAGCAGTTCTGCTAATAGCTCCAAAATTTCTAACATCAGTAATTTTATCTAAAATTAATAAAAGAGGTATTTTATTTTCTTCAAATAATTTTGCTAAAATTTCTTCAATATCTTGCAATGCTATTGGAGATATTAGTCCAACAATTCCTTGGTGGTTTCCATTAGTTAGTTTGTTTAGTTTTTGAATTGGAACATGAGCAAACGGAATTTTAGCCTTTTTTATTGCCTTACGCAACTCAGATAAGCCAGCTCCCTTAATATCTCTCTGTATGTAAAGTTTATCAATTTCTTTGCCAGCATTAATAGCCTCAATAATTGGGTGAACACCAAAGATTATATTATTTTCATTTTCCATTTTGCTAAAGTAGTAAATACATTTTATAGCCAAATTTATTTGTTAGAATTAACTAAAATTTTATTATTAATCCAAGTTCCTTTTAGTGCTTTTAAAGGAATTATTTTGTTGTTTTTATCTAAAAAATTACCTAAAGTATCTACTTTTATTATTTTACATTTTC
Organism: uncultured Vicingus sp.; assembly: GCA_964625955.1. Classification (GTDB taxonomy): domain Bacteria; phylum Bacteroidota; class Bacteroidia; order Flavobacteriales_E; family Vicingaceae. Next base: position 5,217 of record CAZVEW010000008.1, read on the forward strand.
CTGTCAATACCAAATTAATAACCATTTCTTTTAACCCATATTTACTTGCTTTTTTACCCAATTCAATGCCAACTTTATTATTATATAAATCCATATCAGAACTTACTTTATCAGGAATTTCGCCATCTTCTTTTTTATGTTTTTTAAAGTATTTATAATTTCCTTTTTCGTGAGCTATGCCTAGTTTTTTAGCTTTTTTACCTCCTATTTCTTGTGTTAATCTTGCCATCCAGTAGGTGTGTCTAAAAGCATCTAACTGATAGCCATTTCCATTGCCCTTTAATATTTTATTTTTTAAAACTAATTTGGTAATATCTCTTGCTTCGTAAGAAACTTTTTTTACTTTTTTTATTGTAAAAGGGTGCGTTAACCCCCACCATTTTTCAGGACAACTAACATTTTTAAAAGAAATATTATTTTGTCCAAAACACAAAAAAGTAGAAAACACAACTATTTGTAGTAGAAAAAATTTAATCATTATTAACTTCTCATAGGTAAGATACTAAAAATTAAGGCTAAAATACTTATATAATTGTATGAAAATAGAATATTTTAAGCTATTTTTGTCACTTTTGGAAAAAGAGATTTAAAAGCATTAGTTTAATATGGCTCAAGTAGAATTAATAATGCCCAAAATGGGAGAGAGTGTTGCAGAAGCAACTATTACCAATTGGTTAAAAGAAGTTGGCGATGTTATTGAAGCAGATGAATCGGTAGTAGAAATTGCTACAGATAAGGTAGATTCAGAAGTTCCTTCAACGGCAGAAGGTATTTTATTAAAGAAACTATTTAACGAAGGAGATGTTGTGCAGGTGGGACAAGCAATAGCTATAATAGGGGCAGAAGGAGAAAAGGTAACCGATACACCTTCAACAAATAATCAAGCAAAAGCAGTGCAAGTAGGAGCTACTCCTGCTGTAACAGCAACTGAGGTAAATACAAATGCTGCCGAAAGTAAAATTCCTGTAAATTCAGCCACCGATAGGTTTTATTCGCCACTTGTTAGAAGCATTGCCAAAAAAGAAAATATTAATATAGCAGAACTTGAGACCATTAAAGGCTCAGGGGAAAATGGAAGACTTACAAAATCTGATTTATTAAGCTATATTGTTAACCGTTCAGATAACGCTGTCGAAAAACCCATAACACAAACAAATAATAACCCATCAGCACCAGTAACACTAGTTAAACCAACAAATGTATCGTTAATGGCTGGTGATGAGATTATTGAGATGGATAGAATGAGAAAGTTAATTGCAGCACACATGGTGCACTCTAAACAAACCTCGCCCCATGTTACCTCGTACGTTGAAGCAGACCTCTCTAATATTGTTAATTGGAGAAATAAAATTAAAAATGAATTTTTTGAAAGAGAAAATGAAAAAATTACATTTACCCCAATAATTATTGAAGCCATTGTAAAAGCAATTAAAGATTTTCCGATGGTTAATATTAGTGTAGATGGAGATAGCATCATAAAAAGAAAAAATATTAATATTGGAATGGCAACAGCTTTGCCAAGCGGAAATTTAATAGTTCCCGTTATAAAAAATGCCGACCAACTTAATTTAGTGGGCTTAACAAAAGCGGTAAATGATTTAGCCAACAGAGCACGAAACAACAAGCTATCACCAGATGATATTGCAGGAGGCACTTACACAGTAACAAATGTAGGCTCTTTTGGTAATGTAATGGGAACACCAATTATTAATCAACCACAAGTGGCAATTATGGCAGTTGGTGCAATACAAAAAAAACCAGCGGTAATAGAAACCCCAAGTGGAGACGCAATTGCAATTCGCCATAAAATGTTTTTATCACATGCTTACGACCACCGTGTTGTTGATGGAGCTTTAGGAGGAATGTTTGTGCGAAAAGTTGCCGATTATCTTGAAGAATTTGATGTTAATCGAGAAATTTAATATGTTGATAGAAATCATTCTTTCAATTTTAATTTGATTACTAACACAAATAAAATATATTTGCAAGTAAAATAAAAATTACTAGAGACTAATAACTCATGAAAAAAATAATATTATTATTTGCCTTATCTTTTGCATTATTGGCACTTAAAGCGCAAGATGAATCTTTTAGACAAGCATTCCTCGAAGCTAATACTCTAATGGAGGAGAATCAATACAATGAAGCACGAACCAAATGGCTTCAATTAAGTATTCAGCAACCAGACAATTTTAACATTAATTATAAAATTGGTAAATGTTATATGAATTCTGCCAATGATAAAAAGAAATCATTAAGTTATTTAATAAAAGCTGTTCAAAATACAACAGCTAACTATGATCCTTTTTCAAGCTCAGAAAAAAAAGCACCAGTTGAAGCATATTACTACTTAGCTAGGGCTTATCATATTAATTATCAGATAGATGATGCAATGGTTAACTATAATTCTTTTAAAGACAAGATATCTAAAAAACATTATCTATTTAAAGAAGTTGATCATGATATTGAACAATGTAAGAACGCAAAACTTGCTGTTGCCAACCCTGTAAATATTTCTATTGAAAATATGGGTAAAGTAATAAATTCTGCCTATGCTGATTATAGCCCTATTCTTTCTGTTGATGAATCTACCATCTATTTTACATCAAGAAGGGTTAGACCAGATAGTTCAAATCTTTACATTGTGGATGAATCTGATGGAAAACATTTTGAAGATATTTATGTTTCTTATAAATATGATGACGAGTGGACACAACCTGAATTACTAGGTATTAACACCGAAGGACATGAAGCCACTGTCAATTTATCGGCCGATGGACAAACAATGTTTATTTACAAAGATGATGATGGAGATGGTAATATATACACAAGTCAATTAGAAGATGGGGAGTGGTCAACACCTCAAAAATTAGGCTCAAATATTAATTTAGCATCAAAAGAATCTCATGCTCATATTTCACCAGATGGTAATACCTTGTATTTTGTAAGCGACAGAAAAGGTGGCTATGGAGGACAAGACATCTATTTCTGTAATAAATTACCTAATGGAAAATGGGCAAAAGCTCAAAACTTAGGAAATGTAATCAATACACCTTATGACGAAGATGGTATTTTTATTCATCCCAGTGGAAAAACCATGTATTTTAGCTCTAAAGGACATAAAAGTATAGGTGGGTATGATATTTTTTACTCAACAATGGGCGATGATGGTAAATGGGGAGCTCCTGTGAATATGGGTTATCCTGTTAACTCTACTGATGATGATGTGTTTTTTGTGACATCAGCCGATGGTAAAAGAGGCTATTATTCTTCTTTTCAAGAAAAAGGTTTTGGTGAGAAAGATATTTATAAAATATCTTTAGAAGATGTGACAGCTCAACCATTAACATTATTAACAGGACATATGAAGGTTGCTAATACTGAGTTTTTACCAGAAGATGCACTTATTGTGGTAACAGATAATGAAACAGGAGATATTGTTGGTAAATATGTTCCGAGAAGAAGAGATGGTAAATTTAGCATTATTTTAACGCCAGGAAATGATTATCATATAGTATATTCTGCTCTAACTTTTAAGCAAGAAGAAGATTTGTATGTTCCACCAATCTCGGCTTATCAAGAAATTAATAGAGGTATTGATTTAGACGATGTTGTTTTTGGAACTGAAAACAAAAATACAAATGCTGTAGATAATAATAACCCAATAACCAATAATACCACAACCAATAATGGAACTAGTAATTCTGCTGAAATTTCTAGACTTAAAAATGAAATTTCAGGACTAAAAGATGAAATTAAAGATTTAAAAGCTCAATTGGCAAGTAGTAATTCTAATGTTCCTACTAGCAATAAAGTTAAAAAATTGAATACAGAGATTAAAAATTTAAAAAATCAAATTAAAAAATTAAAATCTCAAGGAAATAATAATTCAAATTATACACCACCAACACCTGTTGTTGTTAAAGATGTTTTGGCTTATTACCAAGAATTCTTTAACTATAATAATAAAGATGTGAATACATCAAATCCAAAATATGTTGAAATGTTGAACAAAGCCTTAGATCAAGTCAAAAAAACAGGTAAAGTTGTTATTGATATAGAGGCAAGTGCATCTAAAGTGCCAACCAAAACTTTTGGGTCAAATTCAAATTTAGCCTTTAAACGAGCTGTAGATGCTCAAAAAGCAATTATTAATTCTTTAGTAGCCAAAGGTGTTAGTAAAGATAAAATTATAATTAACGACATAAGTGCTGCTGTCAAAGGTCCACAATACAACGGAAATTACACTAATGAAGGAGAGTATGAGCAATACCAATATGTTATCCTTAAAATCAAATAAAACATTAATCTTAACTTAACATGACTTTTATTTTTAAAAAATATAATACAATAATTATAAATTTAGGCTTTATACTTTTGTTATGTATGTCTAATAGCGTTTTCTCTCAAGGGACTACTTCTCAAGAACGAAAATTACTAAAACAAGCACGAGAAGCCTTAGATGATGAAAATTACGTTAAAGCTCAAAATACCTACAAAAAACTATTAGATATTAAAAAAGAGAGTGATATCTATAATTTTGAAACAGGCTTAAGTTATTTTTATTCAAATTATCAACGAGAAAAAACTATTCCTTACCTTGAGGACGCTTTGAAATATTCTACAGAAGATACCATTCCTGAAATTTATTATTACTTAGCAAAAGCATATCACTTTAACGGAGATTATAAAAAATCAGAAAGAGCATATGCTTTATTTATTCCTAAAATTAAGGTAAACACATTGGCAGGTAGAAGATTAATAGAGAATGTAAACAACCTTAACAAGTATAATAAAAACGCTGCAATTTTAAATTTAAATAAACATAAAATTACGATTAGAAATATTGGTGCAAATATTAATACGCCAGAACAAGAATATGCACCTGTTATTAAAGATAGTATTACATTACTATTTACATCAAGAAGAAAAGGGCAATCAAATAAGTTAGCAGAAGATTTAATGCCTTATGAAGATATTTATTTGGCAAAATTTAAGAATAATACTTGGGTGCTTGAAAATAACGAATTGAACTCTGGAGAATATATACCACCGCACATTAACACAAAAAAGCATGATGCTGCTATAATTTACTCTAAAGATGGAAAAACCTTTTATTCGTATAAGAAAAATAAAATTTGGTATTCAACGCATAAAGATGGAAAATGGACGGATTTAAAATTACTTGATGAAGAAATTAATGGCACAGGAACTAGAGTTCCAAGTACCTCATTAACCTCAGATCAAGAAAAAATGTTTTTTGTTACAGCAGAAAAAAAAGGATTTGGAGGAAAAGATATTTATATGTCGCAACGCCTAGAGAATGGCAAATGGAGTGAACCTAAGAACTTAGGAGAGGTAATTAATACGCCAGAAGATGAAGATGCACCTTATTTATCACCCGATGGTAAAACTTTATACTTTTCATCAAAAGGGCATGATGGTATTGGAGGATATGATATTTATAAATCTGAAATTAACAATGGTAAATTATCAGAACCAGTAAATATGGGAATACCTGTAAATTCATCCGCTGATGATATTTATTACGTTACAGAAAAAGATGAAAATACGGGCTTTTTCTCCTCAAACAGAAATGGTGGTTTTGGCGGAATGGACATTTACTCCTTTTGTATTATTTGCCCTACAAACATTAATATTAACGGAATTATTGTTGATCAACAAGGAAATAATTTAAACCAAGAAACAAATGTTACTTTTAAATACGATGAAAAAGATAGTTTAATTGCCTCAGCTAAAACTACGGATGCCAAATTTGAATTTTTTACAACTTCAACAGGAAAACATTCTTTAGCATTTAATAGCAATGGTTATAAGCAGCAAAAATTAACTTTTGATTTGCCAGACAGCTCAGCTGATTATAAGTTTGTGGTAAAATTATTTAAAATAGCAGATGATGAATATAATTACCAAGTTGTTAATCTTACATCTGAAAAGTTAAATCTTAACCTGTCTGATACAATAAAAACAGCTAAAGAACTATTGGCTCAGGTTGACAGGTTGAATCTGAATGGTAAAGTGCTGAACAAATCTACAAGAGACGGATTGTCAAATGTTAATGTCGATTTATATACAAAAAACAAAAATAATTGGGTTAAAATAAACTCAACCAAAACAGATGATAGCGGTAGTTGGGCTTTAAATCCTAAGAAAGGAAATGAAGACTTTAAATTAGAATTTAATAAAGATGATTTTGAATCTTCAAATGTAATTGTTGATAGACATGATACTACATCAGATTTAACACAAGAACAAATAGATGAGTTAAAATCCATAGATTTAAAATACAATGGTACTGTAAAACCTCAAAGTCAAGGTGTTTTGGCTTCTTACAAGCAACTCTTTGACTACAATAAAACTGAAGTTAATGTAGAAAATAAAGATTTTATTAGTCTTATTAATGCAATAAGTAAAAAATCTAGCAAAGGAGAGAAATTGGTTATTGAAATTTATTCAAGTGCATCTAAAGTGCCAACAAAAACCTTTAAAACTAATATTAACTTAGCCCAAAAAAGAGGAGAAGAAGCTAAGGCAGTATTATTAAAAGCTTTAAAAGCTAAAGGAATTAACACTAATACAGTAAAAGTTAATAAAATAGATGCAGAAGTTAATGGACCAAAATATCACTTTGATTATAAAAATACAGAGAGATATAAAAAATACCAATACGTAATAATTAAACTACTTAAGTAGTTTAATTATTTACATTTTTTACTAATTTTATTATAAGTTCTATCTTATGTTAAGAGATATACAAACTACATTTAACCTTTTTTTTGTATTAATTCTCACGGTATTAACCACTTCTTTATTTTCTCAAAGTTCAATAGCAGACTTAAAGAACAAGTTAAGTGGAGCTTCAGGAGGGAATAAAGCTTCTATTGAATTAAAGTTAGCATCAAAGTTGCTACGTTCTAATATTAATGAAGCAAAGCAGTATGCTGATGATGCCTTATCCATATCAAAACAATTAAATAACGATCAATTATTGTCGTACAGTAATCTTGTTTGTGCACAAGTTTATTTTAAAAAAAAAGACTTAACTAAAGCAGAAACCTATTCAAATAATGCGATTAAGTTATTTTCTAAATTAAATGATAATAACAATTACACCACGGCACTTTCTTTAAATGCCGATATTCTTATTAGGTTAAAGTTGTATAATAAAGCAAGCAGTAAATTTTCGAAGCTTTATGATTTATACATTAAGAAAAATGCTTTCTCAGATGCAGGTTATGCCGCTTTAAAAAATGGTATTTGTTTTGAAAATCTCAAAAATTTTGAGAAATCAATAACTTGGTATAAAAAGTCAATAGATAACTATAATAAGGCAAATAAAACGAAAAAAAGTGTGGATGCTCAGGTTAACTTAGCTATTGTTTATAATAATTATGGCAATTACAAATTAGCAGAAAAAGAATTTAACGAAGCCCTCAAAAAAGCCCAACAAATAAACTATTCTACTAAGGTAAAGGTAATAAACAATAGTTTGTCAATTTTAGCGAAAAACAAAACTGCTAAAACAACAACCAAATCAGGTTTTGATATAGCTCAGGAAGAAAAGAAGAATGATTATATCAACGCCATGGAAAATCAAACCATAAAATCATTACAAGAAATTGAAAAATTAAGTGCTAAAAACCAATTAGTTGAACTAAAAATTAAAGCACAACATGATGATTATGAAAAGAAAATATTAAATGAAAAATTAGCAGTATTAAATGCGGATAAAAAGTTGCAAACAGCAAAAGCCCAAAAAGAAAAAATTAAGCTAGAGCTAAATAATGAAAAATTAAAATCGGAACAAGCAGCCATAAAAAATCAACGATTAATAATTATAGTTTTAGCACTTGCCGTTTTAATTGTTTTTGTAATTATAGGATTGGTTTATATTAAGAAAAATAACAACCGATTGGCTCATAAAAACAAACAAATTACTTCACAAAAAAAAGTAATTGAAATGAAAAATAATAGAATAAATGAAAGTATCACTTATGCTCGTAGAATTCAGAAATCCTTACTGCATAACAAAAATATGTTAACGGATGCATTTCCTGATTCATTTATTTATTTAACACCAAAAGATAAAGTAAGTGGAGATTTTGTATGGCTAAATAAATCAGATAATGGCCTATGGGTTTGTGCTGCAGATTGTACTGGACATGGTGTTCCTGGTGCATTTATATCTATAATAATGAATAATATATTAGATAATGTAGTTAACCTAAAAGAGGTTAAAACACCCAATCAAGTACTCGAATCCGCATCAAATTATTTAAAAGATAAAGTAATACGGGAAAACCAAATGAATACCGATTTTAAAGAAGGAATGGACGCCTCTTTAATTTACATAAATAGAGACACTAACACCTTGTATTATTCAGGAGCAAAAAACCCTTTATATATTATTAGAGATGGGGAAATAAATATATTTAAAGCAGCTAAAAGATCAGTAGATATTAACGAAAGCACTAAACCTTTTGAACTTAAAGATTTTCCTCTTAATAAAGGAGATATGATTTATATGTTTTCTGATGGTTTTCCCGACCAAAAAGGAGGAGAGAAAAATGAAAAATTTTATTATCCACCATTTAGAGAATTTTTAACTAGCATATCTAATTTGGATGCTAGAAAACAGAAAGAAACAATAAATGAAAAGTTTAACTCTTGGAAAAAATACCAAGAACAGATTGATGATGTTCTTATAATTGGTATTAAATACAGCTAATTATTTTTCGTTTCACATTATTTAGTTAACTTTATGCTATAACTTTTATTTAATAAATTCATGGATATTAAAATCCCTTTACTGAATACAAATAATAATAGTGATGTTTTACTTAATTTTAAAGGGAATATCTCTCATGATGTAATTACAACTATTTTAAAGAAGCTAAAAACAGTATCTATAGAAAATGATTGTGCTGTTAACAAAAAGATATATTCAATTGTTAATGAATTGCTCGAAAATATTAACTACCATACAAACGAATTGCGTAGGTATTTAGAAATACTTATAACAAAAGAAAATCAACAAATCAAAATAGCAACTTTTAATTATTCTACCAAATCAAAAATTAATAAACTTATAGAGAAAATTAATCATATCAACGATTTAAGTTTAGAAGAGGTGAAGAACCAATACAGCCAGAAACTAAAAAATAATACACTTAGTGAAAAAGGAACAATTGGTGTAGGTTTAGAAACAATAAGGTTGAAATCTAAAAATAAAATTTTAATTAATAATTTATCAAATCAAAAAAACTCTTTCAACGAAGTAGTGATAGAAGTAATGATTTGTTTATAAAATAAGAAAATGGATAACTTAAAGATTGAAGAAACTGAATTTACGTTGGGCGTTAGTTTTGATTTAGACACTCACAAACTTGAGTTTAAAGGAGAATCAAGACCAGAAAATTGCTTTGAATTTTATGACCCAATTATTAAATGGTTGGATAATTATGTTAATTACCTATATTATATAACAGGCGAATCTAAGAATCTAAAACTCACAATTAATATTGATTTTAAAATAATTTATTTTAACTCTACTTCTGCAAAATTCTTGTTAGACATAATAATGTTGCTTAGTAAAATTAATAAAATTAACAACGTTACGATGAATTATAACTGGTATTATAAAAAATTAGACGAGGATATAAAAGAGAGTGGTGAAGAGTTTTCTAATATATCTGATATCCCATTTAATTTTATTGAATATTAATAAAAAACTTTTGGTACTAATTTTGTAAAACATTGTATAAGTATAAAAATGCCTTTTGACTCAATTTAGTAAATATATTTCTTTACTGTTAGCGTTTGTTACGTTTACTCCTTTATTTGCTCAAAGGCCAGATGCTGATGCAGCAAAAGAACATTTTAAATTTGGTAATTATATAGATGCTTTGAAAGTTTATACTAAACTAATAGAAAAAGATCCTAAAAATGCTGACTACCCATATAAAGCAGGTTTGTGCATTATGTTTCGAGAGGGAGATAAATCTAAAGCAATAAAATACCTTGAAATTGCTTCCCAACGAAAAGCAGACCCCGATGTAGATTTTTACCTCGGTAAAGCCTATCACTATAACTATAAATTTGATAAAGCACTTGAAACTTTTAAGAAATACAAAACATCAGGAGCAGGAACAAAACAAAAGGAGGTTGATAGAGAAATTGAAATGGTTAATAATGCGAAAAAAATTGTCCAATCTCCAATAGACATAACGTTTGAAAATTTAGGAAGTTTAATTAACACAAATTTACCAGATTATTACCCACTAGTAACGCCTAACGAATCATTTCTAGTTTTTACCTCACGAAGAAAAAGTGGAACAAGAGAATTTGATGGCTATTACCCATCAAGTATTTATTACTCTAAAGTAGTAAATGGCGAGTTTGTTGCTGCAAAAAAAGGAAGTGCAATGATTAATTCTGCTTATGATGACCAAGCAGTTGGACTATCTTATAACGCAGATAAACTCTTTATATACTTTGATGATATTAAACATGTTGGAGACATTTATGAATCTCAAATAAAAGATTTTAGGTTTAAAAAAAAAACTAAGCTAGGTGAAAGTGTAAATTCTAAAGGATTCGAAAGCTCAGCAACAATTTCTTCCGATGAAAATATACTTTTTTTCGCAAGCAGAAGACAAGGGGGATTTGGAGGAAAGGATATTTATATGACCAAAAAATTACCCACAGGAGAATGGGCTGAACCACAAAACTTAGGAAAAACAATTAACACCCCTTATGATGAAGATTTTCCTAACCTTTTTTACGATGGATCAACACTTTATTTTTCCTCTAAAGGGCATAATAGTATTGGAGGATACGATTATTTTAAATCTAACTGGAATAAAGAAACCAACACTTGGAGTAAACCAATCAACTTAGGTTATCCTCTTAACACACCAGAAGACAATATTTGTATTTCATTTACGAAAGATAAAAGACATGCCTATGTTTCTCAATGGAGAAAAGATAGTAAAGGGTTTCAAGATATTTACAAAGTTACCTTTAATGATGTTGATGCTCGCCAAACGATTATTAAATCTAAAATCATTAAAGAAGGAGGAACAGAACCAATTATTGATGCTTTTATAATAGTTACAGATAACAGAACACAAGAAGAAATAGGTAATTATACACCAAATTCTAGAAATGGATCATTTATACTTACCCTTTCGCCAGGTAGCTACAATATTATGATTGACGCACCTGGTTACGCACCAAAAAGTATAGATATCGTTATAAAAGGAAAAAGTGATTTTGTTGAATTTATGACCAAAAACTTTATCGTTACACCATAATAATACCATACAAATAATGAAATTAAAATTATTACAACCCATTGCTTTCTTTGATTTAGAAACAACAGGCTTAAACATTGCAACAGATAGAATAGTAGAAATATCTATTGTTAAGATATTACCTAATAACGATAAAGAAACAAAAACAAAACTGCTAAACCCAACCATCCCTATTTCTGAAGAGTCAACATTAATTCATGGCATTACAAATGAAGACGTAAAAGATAAAGCCACTTTTAATGATGTGGCTGAAGAATTAAACGATTTTATAAAAGATTGTGATTTGGGTGGTTATAATTCTAATAGATTTGATATACCGCTTTTAGCAGAAGAATTTCTAAGAGCAGGAATTGATTTTGATGTTGCAAATAGAAACCTAGTTGATGTACAAAATATCTTTCATAAAATGGAACAACGCACCTTGGTTGCTGCCTACCAATTTTATTGTAATAAGGATTTAAGTAATGCACATAGTGCATTAGCGGATACTACCGCGACTTTTGAGGTTTTAAAAGCTCAATTAGAAAAATATACAGAATTAAAGAATGATATGGCATTTTTATCAGACTTTTCGAGACAGACAAGGAATGTAGATTTATTAGGTAGAATAGTTTACAACAAAAAAGATGTTGAGGTTTTTAACTTCGGTAAACATAAAGGAAAACCAGTTACAGAAGTATTTACAAAAGAGCCCAGTTATTATAGTTGGATGATGAATGGAGATTTTCCTTTATACACTAAAAAGGTTTTAAAGGATATTAAAAACAAGATGAAACCAATTACTTCAAAGAAGAAACCAATTGCCCCAAAAAAAGCTATAAAAAAAAATAATCCTGATAGTATCTCAGAGAAAGAACTTAATAGGTTAAAGAATAAATTTAATCAAAAATAAGCGGATGAAAATTATTTGTATTGGTAGAAATTACATCAATCATGCAAAGGAATTGAATAATTTAGTTCCAAAAGAACCTATCTTTTTTATGAAACCAGACACAGCTCTTTTGCCGCCTAAAAACCCATTCATCTATCCCAGTTTTTCGAAAAATGTGCACCATGAGCTTGAAATTGTAATTAAAATTAACCGTTTAGGGAAACATATTGAAGAACGATTTGCACATAAATATTATAACGAAATAGGTGTTGGTGTAGATTTTACAGCAAGAGATGTTCAACAAAAATGCAAAGAAAATGGCTTGCCTTGGGAAAAAGCAAAAGCTTTTGATGGAGCAGCACCCGTAAGTAAATTTGTTAATATCAATCAATTTAAAGATATTAATAAACTTAATTTTAGCCTACAAATAAATGATAAAATTGTACAAAAAGGCAATACAAAAGACATGATTTTTAGCGTTGATGCAATAATTGCTTATGTATCGAAATTTGTAACACTAAAAATAGGCGATTTAATTTTTACAGGAACCCCAGCAGGCGTTGCTCCAATACAAATTAATGATAAAATAGAATGTTTTATTGAAAAGGAGAAAATGTTAACTTTTAATGTGAAATAAGCTAATACAAACATTTTTTAAATTCTGCTTACAAGGAGAGTAATCCGTTTGTTTAGTTAAAACAATATTTTATATATTTAACCTTTCTTAAATTTTAATAATTATGCAAATTATTGGCTTCTCGGATATGATTGATCAATTACGTAAAGACCTTATTGGTAAAGACTCATACAGAGGAATTACCCTTTCTTACGCTTGGCTAGCAAATCAATTAGGACATTATACTTTAGGATTTATCCCCACCATTGTAGCCATTATCGTTTTAACTAAATTTTATGCCGTAAATAATCCAGCCCTATGGTCATCAATCAGTGTATCAGTAATTTGGTTGGTTTTTGAGAGCTTTAATTTTTTAGCTCCGATACTAAAAAAATCAACAAAACATACATTTAAACCACAATGGGGCAACCTAACTTACGATACCTTTACAGATTTGTGCTATTTTTGGCTTGGTGCATTTTCTGCTCACTTGCTTTTAGCGTATAATACAACAATACTTTATATACTAATAGGTATCCTTATCTTATTGACTTACGCATTTTGGTTTTGGTACACCACAAAAATAGCTCAACAAAATGCCGATTATCCTATGCAATTCAGACTAAGTCAATGGAATAAAAAAATAAGCGATGTAAACAAAAAAGCCATCGAAGGTTTTATTGCAGATAATAGTAAACATAAACATTTATTAATTTTTGGAGGAAAAAAGAGTGGAAAAACCTCTTTAGCAGTTGGTTTAGCTAATGAAAACTCCATAAAACACAAATCCTCAACTTATACCACGGCAATAAAGTTTTTTGAATTACTTTCGTTAAATAGTAGCAATTTTAAAAAAGAAGCAGGTAATTTATGGCAATGGAGAACAGCTAATTATTTGGTTATTGATGATATTAACCCAGGATATCCTGTAAAAGAAGAAGTAATTACGTGTAAAATGTTTAACTCAATTATCAATAATGCTCCATTTACAGAAGAAAATAAACAAGCATTACAAAATCAAAAAGTAATTTGGGTGGCAGGAAACAAGCAAAAAGATAATGGAGAGGTAAATACTTCTCATCATGACAATTGGGTTGATTTTATAGTAAAATTAGGGATTGAAAAAAGCAAAATTAAAATAATTAATTTACAAGATTTAAAAAATTAAATTATCCTAAATTGTAAAGTAAAAATTATTTTTCTGTTAAAAAACTATAAAATATTATGTTTACATAGTAAGAATTTATATATTTGCTATGCAAACATAATAAATTGACTCAAACAACCACCATAGACGCACAAATAAAAGCCACTTGGCATGCCATGAACAAGATGTATAACCAAGTGGCGGGAAAGTTTGGAACAACACAGGCAACAGGTTTAGTTTTATTAAGTATTGATAAAAAAGGCACTCCCTCAACTTCTATAGCCCCTTCTTTAGGTATGGAAGCAACAAGTTTGAGCAGGATTTTTAATACCTTAGAAGATAAAGGACTAATTTATCGTAAACAAGACAATTTAGATAAAAGAATGGTGCGAATTTTCCTCACCAAAGACGGTGTTGTAAAAAGAAGGATTGCTAAAAAAGTAGTAACAGGTTTTAACGATTTAATTTATAAAAATATACCACAAAGTAAATTAAGTATGTTTAATGAAGTCATGTCAGATATCAATCAAACCATTGAAGAATATAAAAAACAAAATGAATTATGAACAGAAAAATTAACAAAGTAGCAGTTTTAGGGTCAGGCGTAATGGGTTCACGAATTGCCTGTCATTTTGCCAATGTAGGCGTAGAAGTGTTGTTATTGGATATTGTTCCAAAAGAAGCAACAGACTCAGACAACAAAATGGCAAGAAACAAAATTGTAAATGATGCCTTAAAATTTGCCTTAAAATCTAACCCTTCTCCTATTTATAGCAAATCTTATGTAAATAGAATTTCTACAGGCAACTTTGATGATGATTTGCCAAAAATTGCAACTTGCGATTGGATTATTGAAGTAGTAATTGAGCGTTTAGACATTAAGCAACAGGTGTTTACTAATGTAGAAAAATATAGAACGCCCGGAACATTAATTACCTCAAATACATCAGGTATTCCAATTCACATGATGTTAGAAGGAAGAAGTGAAGACTTCTGTAACCATTTTTGCGGTACTCACTTCTTTAATCCACCACGATATTTAAAATTACTAGAATTAATTCCAACACCAAAAACAGACCCAAAAGTAATTGAATTTTTAAATGATTACGGACAACGGTTTTTAGGAAAAACAACGGTTATTTGTAAAGATACCCCCGCTTTTATTGCCAACAGAGTAGGCGTTTATTCAATTATGGCACTATTTCATACCGTTACCGAAATGGGATTAACCGTAGAAGAAGTAGATAAATTAACAGGTCCAGTTTTAGGTCGTCCAAAATCGGCTACTTTCAGAACTTGCGATGTAGTTGGTTTAGATACTTTGGTGCACGTTGCCAACGGATTAAAAGATAATTGTAAAGATGACGAAGCACACGAATTATTTACCATGCCCGATTATATTGGTAAAATGGTAGAAAATGGTTGGTTAGGCTCAAAAACCAAACAAGGATTCTTTAAAAAAGTAAAAGGAGAAGATGGAAAAAGCAAAATCTTAACCTTAGATTTAAATACCTTGGAGTACAGAGAGAAGCAAAGAGCAAAATTTGCTACCCTCGAAATGACCAAAACCATTGACGATTTAAAACAAAGAACCAAAGTTTTATTGGCAGGAAAAGACAAAGCAGGCGATTTTTATCGCAAATTATTTTATGGCTTATTTGCCTATGTTGCTAACAGAATTCCAGAAATTACCGATGCCGTTTATAAAATTGATGATGCCCTAAATGCTGGTTTCGGTTGGCAATTAGGTCCTTTTGCTACTTGGGATATTTTAGGCGTAGAAAAAACAATTACCAAAATTGAAGCAGCAGGTCATACCGTAAATACTTGGGTAAAAGAAATGATTGCTGCTGGTTGCCCTACCTTTTATAAAGTAGAAAATGGAGCAAAATACTTTTATGATATTGCAACCAAAACCTATCAAATTATTCCTGGAACGGAAAATATTTTATCCTTAGAAACTTTACGTGATGACCATACCATTTGGAAAAATTCAGGTACTACTATTGTAGATTTAGGAGATGGAATTATCAATTTAGAATTTCACACCAAAATGAACACCATTGGTGGCGAAGTAATAGCAGGAATTAACAAAGCCATTGATTTAGCAGAAAGCGATTATAAAGGATTGGTAATTTCTAACGATGGAGAAAATTTTTCGGCAGGAGCGAATGTAGGCATGATATTTATGATGGCTGCCGAACAAGAATATGACGAATTGAATTTTGCCATTAAAGCCTTTCAAGACACCATGATGAGAGTACGTTATTCCTCTATTCCTGTGGTAGTTGCCCCTCATAATTTAGCCTTAGGAGGCGGTTGCGAAATGAGTATGCACGCTGATAAAGTAGTGGCTCACGCAGAATTATACATGGGCTTAGTAGAGTTTGGAGTAGGCGTAATTCCTGGCGGTGGCGGAACAAAAGAATTTGCCTTACGGGCTTCAGATGAATACAAAGATGGCATGAGAATAAATGTATTTAGAAACCGCTTTTTAACCATTGGTCAAGCACAAGTAGCCACATCAGCCAAAGAAGCTTTTGAATTAGGCTATTTACGTGAAGGAGTAGATGAGGTTGTGGTAAGTAGAGCTCATCAATTAAAACGAGCCAAAGAAGCAGCTTTGAGTTTAGCTAATAAAGGATATACAAAACCTATACCTCGAAAAGACATTAAAGTTTTAGGTAAAGAAGGATTAGGAATTGTTTATGTTGGAGCAAATTCAATGATGAGTGGAAACTACATTTCAGAACACGACCAATTAATTTCTAAAAAATTAGGTTATGTACTTTGTGGAGGAGATTTATCTTCACCAACCTTAGTAAACGAACAATATTTGTTGGATATGGAACGAAAAGCCTTTTTAGAATTATGTACCGAAAAGAAAACATTAGAAAGATTGCAAAGCATAATAACAACAGGAAAAGTGCTTCGTAACTAAAGTTACTTTGCAAGATTTTAAGATAAAAGACCATAAGATGTTAAGAAAAAAAGATGTACAATATAATGAGTTAGAAAAACAAACAACAACTTTAGTTAAAAATATAAATGAAATACAAAAAATGATTGGAGGATTTAAAAGAAAAATCAATGCTTAAAGTCTTGATGTCTTAAAATCTTTTAGTCTTAAATTTATAAATTATGGAAGCATACATAGTAGCAGGATACAGAACAGCAGTAGGAAAAGCACCTAGAGGTGTTTTCCGATTTACAAGACCCGATGATTTAGGGGCAGCAGTAATAAAAAGATTGTTGGAAGATGTACCTCAATTAGACAAAGAAAGAATTGACGATGTAATTGTAGGTAATGCCACACCCGAAGCCGAACAAGGTTTAAACATTGGAAGAATGATTTCCTTAATGGGATTGGATACCATTAAAGTACCGGGAATGACGGTAAACCGTTATTGCTCATCAGGAATTCAAACCATAGCAATAGCCACCGCCCAAATAAAAGCAGGCATGTCAGATTGTATTATTGCAGGAGGAGTAGAAACCATGAGCCCAATTCCTTTTGGTGGTTGGCGATTAGTACCCAACGATAAAGTAGGTAAAGAACACCCAGATTGGTATTGGGGAATGGGATTAACAGCCGAGGCGGTTGCCAACGAATACAAAATTGCTCGTGAAGATCAAGATATTTTTTCGGTAGAATCGCACAGAAGAGCATTAAAAGCCATAGATGAAGGAAGATTTAAAGATGATATTGTTCCCATAGAAGTAGAAGAAATTTTTGTTGATGGTAACAATAAAAAACAAAGTAAAAAATATATTGTCGATACCGATGAAGGACCAAGAAGAGGTTCAACCGTTGAAGCTTTAGCAAGATTAAGACCCGTATTCGCTCAAGGCGGAAGTGTAACTGCTGGCAATTCTTCACAAACTTCTGACGGAGCAGCTTTTGTAATGGTAATGTCAGAAAAAATGGTAAAAGAATTAAATATTGAACCCATTGCAAAACTCATTACCTACCAAGTAGTTGGCGTAGAACCACGAGTGATGGGAATAGGTCCTATGAAAGCAATTCCTGCAGCACTAAAAAAAGCAGGCTTAAAGCAAGATGATATTGATTTGATAGAATTAAACGAAGCTTTTGCCTCACAATCTTTAGCCGTAATTAATGGTTTAGGATTAGATAAAGAAAAAGTAAATGTAAATGGAGGAGCAATTGCCATGGGACACCCATTAGGCTGCACAGGAGCAAAATTATCAGTACAAATATTTAACGAATTGAAAAAAAGAAAACAAAAATATGGAATGGTAACCATGTGTATTGGTACAGGACAAGGAGCAGCAGGAATTTATGAAATGTTAAAATAGATGTTAAGATAGAAAGATTTTAAGAGTTAAGAATTTTAAACTTGATAAACTGTGTAAAAATAATATCATCACAAGCAACTTACCCATTAAGATTAAGCGTTTTATGGCAACATCTTAATAAATTAGAAGATTGTAAATTAGATATAGATGGTAAAAAAGGGACTTTTCACGTAGGGGCATTCAAAAACAACAAAATAGTTGCAATAGGAACGTTTTTAGTAGAAAAAAACAAAAAATTTAAACAGCAAAAACAGTATCGTTTAAGAGCAATGGCAACATCTTTAAAAGTAAGAAAAGAAGGATTTGGAAAACAAGTGATTGATTTTGCAATTAAAGAACTAAATAAAAGAGAGATAGAAATTCTTTGGTGCGATGCAAGAAAAGTGGCAATAAAATTTTACAAAAAGATGGGATTTAATACAATGGGAGATTTTTACAATATCCCAAAAATTGGTCAACATAAATTGATGTATAAAAAAGTAAATTAAATGTTAAAAGTTCGATGTTTGAAGTTGCTCAAGCCTCAAACCTCAAACCTTAAACTTCAAACTAAATAATTATGGAAACAACAGAAAAAAATGATGTAATTAAAGGAGGCGAATTCCTTATTAAAGAAACCAACCCAGCAAGTATTTTTATACCCGAAGAATTTGACGAAGAACAACAAATGATTGGAGATATGTGCCTCGATTTTGTTGAAAAAGAAATTCTTCCAAACATCGAAAGAATAGAAACTCTAGAGGAAGGATATACCCCATCTTTATTAGAAAAAGCAGGAGAACTAGGTCTGTTAGGAATCACAATTCCTGAAGATTTAGGTGGTTTTGGAAAAAACTTTGTTACGGGAATGCTCTCCACAGAAAAACTAGGAGGAAGCTACTCTTTTGCCGTTTCAATATCGGCACATACAGGCATAGGAACTTTGCCTATTTTATATTATGGTACAGAAGAACAAAAACAGAAATACATTCCAAATTTAGCAACAGGTGTTTGGAAAGCTGCCTATTGCTTAACAGAACCCGGTTCAGGTTCAGATGCCAATTCTGGTAAAACAAAAGCAGTTTTGAGTGATGATGGAAAACATTACCTCATTAACGGACAAAAAATGTGGATTACCAATGGTGGTTTTGCTGATGTTTATACCGTTTTTGCTAAAATTGATGATGACAAAAATTTAACCGCTTTTATTGTTGAAAAAGATTTTGGAGGAATTTCTTTAAATCCCGAAGAAAAGAAAATGGGCATTAAAGGCTCTTCTACTCGACAAGTATTTTTTAACGATTGCAAAGTGCCAGTAGAAAATTTATTAGGAGAAAGAGAAGGAGGCTTTAAGATTGCCTTAAACATTTTAAATATTGGAAGAATTAAGTTGGGCGGAGCAGCAATTGGAGCAGCAAAAAGAGTAATTAATAAATCTGTTGAATATGCTAACGAAAGAGAGCAGTTTGGAAGATCTATAGCTAAATATGGAGCTATAAAATACAAATTAGCAGAACAAGCCATTAGAGTTTACGCATCAGAATCAGCTATTTACCGTTGTAGTCAAAATGTAGATGATGCTATTGCAACCTTAGTTGCAGGAGGAATGGATAAAGAAAAAGCAAATTTAGAAGGTATTCGACAATTTGCCGTAGAAGCTGCAATTCTAAAAGTTCATGGCTCTGAGGCTTTAGATTATACTGTTGATGAGGGTGTTCAAATTTATGGGGGAATGGGCTACTCTGCCGAAGCCCCTATGGAAAGAGCTTACCGAGATGCACGTATCAATAGAATTTTTGAAGGAACTAACGAAATTAATAGAATGTTAATCGTTGATATGCTTTTAAATAAAGCCATGAAAGGTGAGTTAGATTTGATGGGGCCAGCACAAGCAGTTGCCAAAGAATTAATGAGTATTCCTGATTTTAGTGCAGGAAGCAATGACGATTTTGAGAAAGCCCACGAACAAATTAAAAAGTTTAAAAAGGCAGTATTGATGGTGGCAGGAAGTGCTGCTCAAAAATTAATGATGGAATTAGCAAAAGAACAAGAAATTTTGATGAATATTGCAGACATGGTTATCGAAACTTATGTTGCTGAATCTCTTTTGCTTAGGGTAGAAAAGTTAAGTTTAACCAAAAATAGTACAGAAATATCGGAACAAATAGACATGATGAACGTATATATTTATGATGTTGCTGACAAAATAAACAAATATGGTAAAGATGCTTTAAATTCATTTGTAGAAGGTGATGAGTTAAGAATGATGTTGATGGGCTTAAAACGATTCACAAAACAAGAAGCATACAATGTAAAAGAAGCAAGAAGACGAATTGCAAATAAATTAATAACAGAAAATAAATATTGTTATTAAGTATTTTATAAAGAAACCTAGTAATTGGAAAATTTATTAATAACACATACACCAAAAACTCCCGAAATCGATTTTAACCACGAAACTGGTTTATTACAAATTTCGGGAGTTTCTGTACCAGAAAATGCCATTGAATTTTACCAACCAATATTACAATGGTTAAGAGATTATGCTAAAAATCCTCAAGACCAAACAATCGTTACTTTTAAACTAACCTACTTAAACACAAGCTCGTTGCAATACCTGTACGATATTTTAGTAGAATTATCTCGGGTAACCGTTCCTCCTTACAAAGTAATTATTAATTGGTATCATCTTCCTGATGATTTAGATATGAAGGAAACCGGAGAAGATTTTAAAGATGCCGTAGATTTTGATTTTAACATCTTAACCTTCTAAATTTATTTTTATTAATTTTATCGCATTATCCCAAAATTAAAAACATGAAAAAAAATTATCTTTTACCATCAGTTTTATTTGTATTTACAATTTTAGGCAACTTAAATGCACAATCTTTTGAAAGAGGCAGTTTACATTTTGATTTAGGAATTGGCTTTGGTGTTTATGGTACAAGTCAGAAATCTACCATTGAAACAACATTTTTAGGTGTAACAACCTCAAAAACAAACGATACTACTGATGGCACAGCTAGTATGGTTATACCTTTAAACTTTGAATATGGATTGACGGATAAAATAGGCTTAGGAGCTGATTTAACTATTAATAATTATATAATATCAGATAGTGATAAAGTGAATTTAAATAGTGTTAAAGCTTTTGATTTTGGACCAAGATTTAATTACCATTTGATTAATTCAGAAAGAAATGAATTGTTTATTGGTGTTGGCTTAGGTTTTTCTTCAATTAAATGGACTTACGTCATTAACGACCCATTAACAGATGTTATAGAAACAGCAACTGGTTCTGGTATTTATTATAGTCTGAGTATAAATGATAGGATTTTTATTTCAGACCACGTAGGTTTACTTTTTAATGTCAGTTACAAAGGGTATAAGTATTCTAGTATAAAGGCTAATTATACCTCTAGTTTCCAGTCTATTATTAATTCTTCGGGAGGAAATATAACCCAAAAATGGGATTGGAATCTTAACGGAGTAAATGTTGGGGCTGGCTTGGCTTTTAAGTTTTAATTTTTTCCAACAACAATTTCTTTTAAATTAGCTTTATCAAAATATTTAACTCCTAATGCTTTAATAGCTTTGGGAGTTATTGCTTTTATGGTTTTGATGTAGTGGTTGTAAAACTCATAATCTAAATCATAAAAATGTACGTTTTCAAATAACGAAGCCATTTTAAAAGGACCATCACAAGAACTTAAAAACTGACCTAACAGGTAATTTTTAACCAAATCAAGTTCTTCTTGGCTTACTTCGGTAGCACTAATTAATGCTATTTCTTTGTAAATTTCTTTTAAAGCTTGCTTTGTAAATTTACTATCAACTTCGGTAGCAACTGTAAAATAACCACATTTTTGTAAGGAAATTATACGCGAATAAATACCATAAGTGTAACCCTTATCTTCTCTAATATTTTTCATTAATCGCGAGCCAAAATAGCCTCCTAATATGGTGTTTAGTACTTGTAGTCCAAAATAATCTTTATGCAACTTATTGGGCATCAACATTCCTATTCTTATGGCAGATTGAAGTGCATTTGCTTTAGGAATAAATACCTTATTTTTAATTGTTGATTTAATTTCTTGGGCTGTTGTTGGCTGCTGAGGTTTTATTGCTATTTTCTCCTCTCCAAAAAATTGATTTACAATTTTTAAATCGGCTTCGGTTACTTTGCCAGAGATGATAATTTCGCAATTAGCTAAATCATAAAAAGTTTTATGAAATGCTTTAATATCTTTAAGCTTTAATTTATTGTAATCGTTTAATGTAGAGATAGTTCCGTAAGGGCAGTTGCCACCAAAAATAGCATTGTTAAATGCTCTGCTAGCAACAAAAGATACTTTTTCTTGATTAATTTTAAATTTTTCTAAAGCATTTTTTTGATAAATTTTAAACTCTTTTTGAGATAATTTTGGGTAACTAATAATTTCAAAAAAATAAGGCAAAACTTTAATTAAATGCTTACTTAATGTATAAAGGGTAACAGAGGCACTATCATAAGTAATAGCGGTATCTAAAAAAGCACCATATAAATCAATACCTTCAGCAATTTCGTTTGCTGAGTAGCTTTTAGTTCCTTCTTTTATTAATTGATTGGTGGCATTAGCAACCAACGGTTTTGTTTGCTGCCAAACACCTGCCTTAAAAATAAAATCTAATTTAATAATATCCTGACTTCCACCATTTAACGTATTTGTAATAAGTCCGTTATGCAAAGATGTTTGTTTGGTTGCTAAAAAATTTATCTTTTCAATTTGTTTAAAAACGGGTGCTTTTTTTCTATCTAACTTCATTATGCATGATTAGTTTTAGCGTAAATTAATGTTGAGCAATTTGTGGGTACAAGAATTTGATTGGCAATTCTTTTAATATCTTGTTTGCTAACGTTTTGATATTTTTCTGTTTCAGTATTCACATCATTGGCATTGCCCAAAAGTTCGGCAAAAGATAAGTTCATGGCTTTATTTAAAATATTTGTTTCAGCAAATATTTGGGTAGATTCTATCTTGTTTTTTACTTTCGTTAATTCGTCATCGCTAATCAATTCATTTTTTATTAAATTAAGTTGATTAATAATGCCTTTTTCCGCCTCATCAAAAGTTATTCCATCTAATAAATTGCCAGAAATTATAAATAATCCATCATCAATACTGCCTAATACATAGGCATTTATCTCGCTAAATAGTTTTTCTTTTTTTAGTAATGTTTTGTATAATCTTGATGAGTTGCCTAAAGATAAAACATCACTCAGTAAGTCGGTAGCATGGTAATCTTTGTGTGTTTTAGCACACATTTTATAGGCTTTATAAATGGCATTGGCAGGCACATCTCGTGCTACTTTTAGCCTTCTTTCTTGGGTTTGTTTTGGCTCTTTTGGCAATTGGCGTAATGGCACATCTCTTAAAGGAATATCTCCAAACCATTTTGCGGCTAAGTGTTTAATTTCTTTGAGTTTAATATTTCCTGCAACTGTTAATATGGCATTGTTTGGACAATAATGTTTGTAAAAAAATGATTTTACATCTTGCATAGTAGCATTTTCGATGTGTGCAATTTCTTTGCCTATTGTAGCCCATTTGTAAGGGTGTTTTTTGTAGGCTAAAGGACGTAATAACAGCCAAACATCACCATAAGGTTGATTTAAATAGTTTTGTTTAAACTCTTCGATAACCACATTTTTTTGTACTGCTAAACTTTTTTCGGTAAAAGCAAGACTTAACATTCTATCGGCTTCTAACCAAAAGGCAGTTGCTAAATTATCTTTAGGAAGTGTGATGTAATAGTTAGTAATATCGTTAGAGGTAAACGCATTATTATTTCCACCAACTTTTTGTAAAGGTTCATCAAAATTTGGAATATTAACAGAGCCGCCAAACATTAAATGTTCAAATAAATGTGCAAAACCAGTTTGATTTTCATTTTCATCTCTTGCCCCAACGTTATAGAGCATATTAAACGCAACAATTGGTGTTGATGTATCGGTATGAACAATGATTTTTAGTCCGTTTTTTAAAGTGAATTTTTCGAAATTTATCATTACCTTAAAAATTATATTTATTATCGTTAATACTTTCTTTTTCTTGGTGATATTCCGTAATGATATCATTAATTATTGCTGAAACAGGTTTTATCTCATTAATTAAACTGGCAACCTGTCCAATTTCTAGTTCACCTTCAATTAAATTACCTTCAAACATTCCTTTTCTTGCTCGTCCTTTTCCTAATATTTTTTTTTGTTGTTCAGGTGTTGCTCCTTGTAAAATAGCGTCATTAATTTGGGTAAAGAATTTATTTTTTATTAACCGAACAGGTGTTACATCTTTTAAGGTAAGCAAGGTAGCACCTTCTTGGGCTTTTACAATTTCATTTTTAAAATTTTCATGAGAAGAAGCCTCTTGTGAAGCAGCAAACCTACTACCCATTTGAATGCCATCAGCACCTAAAACCATAGTTGCTAACATACTAGTGCCAGTTCCAATACCACCCGCAGCAATTAATGGGACATCAATTTCTTTTTTCACCTTTGGTATTAAACATAAAGTGGTTGTTTCCTCTTTTCCGTTATGACCGCCAGCCTCAAAGCCTTCTGCAACAACTGCATCAACACCAGCTTCTTGTGCTTTTAATGCAAACTTAACTCCCGGAACAACATGGGCTACTTTAATGCCATGTTGATGAAAATAATGGGTGTATTTTTTAGGATTACCTGCCGAGGTAAATACAATTTTTACTTTTTCAGCCAAAATAATTTCAATTAATTCTTCAATTTGAGGATAAATCATGGGAAGATTTACACCAAAAGGGTTGTTGGTAGCATTTTTGCACTTTTGAATATGGGCTTTAAAAGTTTGTGGGTGCATAGAACCTGCACCAATTAACCCTAATCCGCCAGCATTACTAACAGCAGAAGCCAATTTCCAACCACTATTCCAAATCATTCCTCCTTGAACAATAGGATAT
This sequence comes from uncultured Vicingus sp., assembly GCA_964625955.1. Taxonomy (GTDB): domain Bacteria; phylum Bacteroidota; class Bacteroidia; order Flavobacteriales_E; family Vicingaceae. Next base: position 30,458 of record CAZVEW010000008.1, read on the forward strand.
TTGATGTTAAAAAGAGTTGTAATTTTATTTTTCATAATTATTCTTTATTATTGGTAATAATACGCAAATTTAGAAAGTATAAATTTAATAGTTGTGAATTTATTTAACAATAAAGTTGTTTTGATAGATATAAGTTTTATATATTTGCGGCTATGCGAAAATTAGTTTTAATACTAACAGTATTTTTATTTGCTTCTATTTCAGCTTATAGCCAATACAATATTGATTATGGTATTTCTGCTGGTGCTTCAAATTATTTGGGCGAATTTGGTGGTGGGAGTGGACCAAGAAGAGGTTTTGTCGCTGATATGAAATTAAATTTTAGTAGATGGGATGTGGGAGCATTTTTTAGGTATAGGCTATCATCAAAGTTTGCACTTAAAGGAGCATTAAACTACATTAGGTTAACAGGAGATGACGCCAAAACACTTAATCCGGCTAGAAGAGGAAGAAATTTGAATTTTAAAAATGATATGTTTGAGTTGTTGGCAAACACAGAACTTTATTTGTATAAAATAAATGATGTAGGTCGAACAGGAAGATATCGAACAGATTTTAATTTGTATTTATTTGGAGGTATAGGTTTGTTTTACAGCAACCCTAAAGGTCAAGATGCTAATACAGGTACTTGGGTTGCTCTCCAACCTTTACAAACTGAAGGGGTTGCTTATCATAAAATTAATTTTACTATTCCAGCAGGATTAGGATTTTACTATACATTAAATAGAAGATATAGGTTAGGTATGGAAGTGGGTTGGAGAACAACTTTTACTGATTATATTGATGATGCTAGCACAACATATACAACCACCTACGATGGAATTTCAAATAAAACGACTCAAGCTTTGATAAATCAGATTAATGCTGATAATCCGGATTCTCCTACTTTGTTCGTGGATAATTTTGCTCCTGGAGATAAAAGAGGCGACCCTTCTCATAATGATAGCTATTTAACAGCTACGATTAACTTTAGTTGGACAATTCGAGGTAGAAGTAAATTTTACAGAGCCAAACATAGCTGGGTACTTGGTAGAAATAAACGAAGAAGAAGAAAATCAAGAGCTAAATTTTAAGTATTATTTTACGTAAAACATAAAAGGACAAATACTTGTCCTTTTTTTTATTTCAATTAGGTTAATTATTATTACATTACTTACTTTTGAATTTTGAAAATAAAATTATGCAATCATATAATTTAACTCATTTACAAGAATTAGAATCGGAAGCAATATATGTGCTACGCGAAGTTGCTGCTCAATTTGAAAATCCTGCATTATTATTCTCTGGAGGTAAAGATTCCATTATTGTAGCACACATGGCACGCAAAGCTTTTTGGCCAGCTAAAATTCCTTTCCCTTTAGTACATGTAGATACAGGTCATAATTTCCCTGAAACAATTAAGTTTAGAGATAAATATATTAAAGATATTGATGCTACACTCATTGTTGGCTCTGTACAAAAATCAATAAACGAAGGAAAAGTAGTGGAAGAAAAAGGATATAATGCCAGTAGAAATCTTTTGCAAACAGTAACGCTATTAGATACTATTGAAGAAAATAAGTTTGATTGTGCAATAGGCGGAGCAAGACGAGATGAGGAAAAAGCAAGAGCAAAAGAACGTTTTTTTTCTCATAGAGATGAATTTGGACAATGGGACCCAAAAAACCAACGACCAGAATTATGGAACATCTTTAACGGTAAAAAAAAGTTGGGAGAGCATTTTAGAGTTTTTCCAATTAGTAACTGGACAGAAATGGATGTTTGGCAATATATTTTGCAAGAAAAAATAACTATTCCTTCCATCTATTTAGCACACGAAAGAGATGTTTTTATTAGGGATGGCGTAATTATGTCAACAACAGAATTTATCCAACAACGAGCATCAGAACCTACAAAAAAAATGAAAGTAAGGTTTAGAACCATTGGTGATGCTACTTGTACAGGTGCTGTAGTATCTGATGCCGATACAATAGAAAAAATAATAGAAGAAGTTGCCGCAGCAAGAACTACCGAAAGAGGAACCAGATCTGATGATAAACGCTCAGAGGCAGCAATGGAAGACAGAAAAAAAGAAGGATATTTTTAATTGATAATGACAAATTGAAAATGAATAATTTAACAAAAAAACCAACGAATTCTTATCTTGATATGGAGCTTTTACGTTTCTCAACAGCAGGAAGTGTTGATGATGGAAAAAGTACATTAATAGGTAGGTTACTTTACGACTCAAAATCTATCTTTCAAGACCAATACGATGCCATTGAGACAACAAGTAAACGCAAAGGAGAAAAAAATGTTAATTTAGCCTTATTAACCGATGGATTAAGAGCAGAAAGAGAACAAGGCATAACCATTGATGTTGCCTATCGCTACTTTGCTACGCCAAAACGTAAATTTATTATTGCCGATACTCCCGGCCATATTCAATATACCCGAAATATGGTTACAGGCTCTTCAACTTCTAATCTTTCCATTATTTTAATTGATGCAAGACATGGAGTAGTAGAACAGACTTGCCGGCACACTTTCATTTCTTCATTATTAGGAATACCACATGTTGTTTTTTGTATTAATAAAATGGATTTGGTAGATTATGACGAAGAAATTTTTGAGAAAATTAAAAATGATTTAGAAGATTTTTCCTCAAAATTAAATGTAAAAGACATTCGATTTGTTCCAATAAGTGCCTTAAATGGAGATAATGTAGTTAACAAATCAGATAATATGCCATGGTATCAAGGTTCAACCTTGATGTATTTATTAGAAAATATCCACATTGGTAGCGATTATAATCACATCGACTGTCGTTTCCCAGTTCAAAATGTTATTCGACCTCAGTCAACTAAATATCACGATTATAGAGCTTACGCAGGAAGAATTGCTGGCGGTGTTTTTAAACCAGGTGATGAGGTTACGGTTTTACCTTCAGGATTTACCTCAACAATAAAATCTATAGATACCATAGATGGAAATTTACAAGAAGCTTATGCTCCCATGTCGGTAGCACTTACTTTAGAAAATGATATTGATGTAAGCAGAGGCGATATGATTGTGAGAACAAACAACCAACCAATGGTAAAACAAGATATTGAGGTAATGATTTGTTGGTTAAACGATAAAAAAATGATTTTAAATGGTAAATATGCCATTAAACACACAACTAATGATGTAAGGTGCATTATTAAAGAGGTAAAATATAAAGTAAATATTAATGATTTACATAGAATTGAAGATGACAAAGAAGTGAAAATGAATGATATTGCACGTATTTCTATTAGAACAACCAAACCCCTTTTATACGATAAATATACAAGAAACAGATTGACAGGTAGCCTAATTTTAATTAATGAAGCCACCAACGAAACTGTTGGGGCAGGAATGATTATTTAAGAAGAGTTGCTACAAAAGGTGCAAAATCTAAAATCTTATCTACCGAACTTTTAACACTATTCGTCTAAAAAATAGCTTTACAACACAAAAATCACTTATTATTGAAACTATATTACGTTGAAATACGTACTGTTTACCTAGTAAATATACTTAGTTATTATACCTACTTTTACCACCACTATGAGACATAAAATTAACTTACTATTTTGGTTACTTGTTTTAGGGATAATTAATAATGCAAAAAGTCAATGCCCAACAGTTGCTCCTGCTGGAATTGCTGGATGTAAAATAGCATCAGGAAGCGTTCAATTAGGAGCATCAGGCTCTACTGGTTATTACAGTTGGTACAACAGCAGTGTTGGAGGAAATTATTTGGGGTCAGGGAATTTGTTTAACACGCCTAATATTACTACAACTACCACTTATTATGTAGCTGGATCAGCAACTAATTATGCCTTAAATTTTAATGGAGTAAATAGCTATGTAAATTTAGGTAATCCATCTCAATTACAAATTACAGGAAATTTAACCATAGAAATGTGGCTAAAACCCGCCAATTTTTCAGCACGAAGAAACCCTTATGCGAAAGCTTACGGAGGCGAAGGAACAATAACCCAAGAAACAAATGGTACTTTAAG